>NZ_LIQQ01000308.1:20210-20614 GCF_001418565.1 Streptomyces graminilatus
GGCGTCGATGGCTTCGCGCTGGTGGGGCCACAGGGAGGGCGCGGACGCGCCGACGGTTGTGGTCATTCGGTACGGTTCCTTGTTCCTTTGCTGACAGACATATGGGCCAGGGGCCCCATCCGGTCTTCCGGCCAGGCGGGCACGGCCGGGCCGTCTCGTCACTCGCCAGCCACTCGTTGGACGGAGATGCCGCCGTGGCGATTGCGGAGGCGGTGCGGAGGGATCTGCCTGGTATTGCGAGGTGGAGCGACGTCGGCCAGCCGGGCGGGTCACAGCCAGCCTCCATCGCGGGGGAGTTCGGTGACCGGTTGGCGCTGAGCAGCAGGCAGACCCAGCTGTTCCCGGGCGGCGTGCACCGCCGCCAGCTGTTCCCGCCCGCCCGGACCCCAGTCGAACAGCGCGGC
>NZ_LIQQ01000309.1 GCF_001418565.1 Streptomyces graminilatus
CGAGCAGGTCGACGCGCTGCTGCCGGACAACCCCGACTGCCTGGCCGTCGCCGTCTCCGGGGGCCCGCTGACCGGGATCTCCGACGTCCGCCCGTGCACCCTGGGCGGCCTCGACACCAAGTCCGCCGTGGAACTGCTGGAGCGTTTCACCGGGGCGGTGCGCGTCACCGTGGACCCGCGCTCCGCCGAGGCCCTCGCCGAGGTGTGCCAGGGACAGCCCGCCGCGCTCACGCTGGCCGGCGGCTGGCTCGCGGCCCGGCCCCAGGCCGCCGTCTCCGACCTCGCCAAGCAACTGCACGCCGAGAGCGACGAGGGCACCGCCCTGAGCCGCGTCTTCCGCCTCGTGTACGCCTCCCTGCCCGCCCCGGCCGCCCGGATACTGCGACTGCTCGCCCTGGCCCCCGGCGGCCTCGTCGACCCGCAGACCGCCTCGGCGCTGGCCGGCTGCTCGGTCGGCGGCGCCCGCGCCACCCTGGACGACTTCGTCGCCCTGAGCCTCCTGACGGCCGTGGAGTCGCCCCTGCCGCAGTACGAGGTCCCCGGCTGCCTGCTGCCCCTCCTGCGCCCCCTCGCGGAGTCCCAGGACCGCCCGGCCGAACTCCAGCTCGCCCGGGCCCGGATGCTGGAGCGGACGGTGCGGCTGCTGGTGTCCTGCCGGGCGATCACCGAGACCGACAGCCCGCTGGCCCGCGAGAAGCTCCTGAGCACGCCCGACTCGCTGCGCTTCCCGAACCCGAGGGCGGCGGCGGACTGGCTGGAGATCCGCCGGCCCGCCCTGCTTGCCGCCGCCCGCCTCGCGGTGGCCGACGGGGAGCTGGACACACTGGCCCGCCGCCTGATGTCCGCCCTGGTCAAGGCCATGGTCGCGCACATCGGCACCCAGGCCGCCGCCCCCGATCTGTACGGCATCCACCGCCTCGTCCTCGATGTCGCCGAGCGCCGCGAACTGCCCCGCGAGCGGGCCGCCGCCCTGCTGAACCTCGCCGACCTGGACGCGCGGACCGGCCGTACGAACGACGCGCTGGCCCGCTACCGGGCCGCCCTGGACGCCGGACGCGAGGCGAACGACCCGTACGCGACCGGCCGCGCGATGGAATCCGTAGGGGGCGCACACCAGGAGCTCGGGGACCACGACCGTGCCGCCGACTGGTACGGGCGCGCGCTCGCCCAGCGCCTGGCGCGCGACGAGCGCGAGGACGCCGCCCGGCTGTACGGCCGTATCGCCACCGCGCACACCTACGCGGGCCGCTACGGCGAGGCGCAGCGCAACTGGCGTGCAGCGGTGGCCGGGCACCGCAAGAACGGCGATGTGGCCGCGCACGCACGGGCGTTGAGCGAGCTGGCCCGGGTCCAGGAGTACGCGGGGCGCCCCGAGGAGTCGCTGCGCACCTGCCAGGAGGCGGTGGAGTGGGCGCGCCGCGCGGACGACGTACGGCTCCAGGGGGCGCTCCAGATGCGGCTGGCGGACACGATGGAACACCTCGGCGATCCGGCCGCGGCCCGGCTGCACCGGGGCGTCGCCGAGCGGCTGCTGGCCGGCGAACCGGACCCCCGGGAGGACGAGCCGGGACTCCCCGCAGGTGATCCGGACCTGGAACACCGTGCTAACACCTACGAAATCCGCAGCACATCACTCGAAGATTGATGCATTGAAAGGCTAGACACCGAGAACACCTTCATTAGACTGGCTCTACCGCACCTTCTCCTGCGGTCTCCTGGTGTGCCCCCGCACGTCCGGGTATGTAGTGCTATGCCCCACACCCTCTGAGCCAAGGACCGTGATCGACGTGAAGGTCGGCATCCCCCGCGAGGTCAAGAACAACGAGTTCCGCGTCGCCATCACCCCCGCCGGTGTGCACGAGCTGGTGCGCCACGGCCATGAGGTCGTCATCGAGCGGAACGCCGGTGTCGGCTCCTCGATCACGGACGAGGAGTTCGTGGCCGCCGGCGCGAGCATCCTGCCCACGGCCGACGAGGTGTGGGCCACAGCCGACCTGCTGCTGAAGGTCAAGGAGCCCATCGCCGAGGAGTACCACCGCCTCCGCAAGGACCAGACGCTCTTCACCTACCTGCACCTGGCCGCATCCCGGGAGTGCACCGACGCGCTCCTGGCGTCGGGCACCACGGCGATCGCGTACGAAACCGTCGAACTCCCCAGCCGCGCCCTCCCGTTGCTCGCGCCGATGTCCGAGGTGGCCGGCCGGCTCGCCCCGCAGGTGGGCGCCTACCACCTGATGCGCGCCAACGGCGGCCGTGGTGTCCTCCCGGGCGGTGTCCCGGGTGTGGCGGCCGGCCGGGCCGTCGTCATCGGCGGCGGCGTCTCCGGCTGGAACGCGGCCCAGATCGCCATCGGCATGGGCTTCCACGTCACCCTGCTCGACCGCGACCTCAACAAGCTCAAGGAAGCCGACAGGATCTTCGGTACGAAGATCCAGACCGTCGTCTCCAACGCCTTCGAGCTGGAGAAGGCCTGCCTGGAGGCCGACCTCGTGATCGGCGCCGTGCTGATCCCCGGCGCCAAGGCCCCGAAGCTCGTCACCAACGAACTGGTGTCGCGGATGAAGCCGGGCAGCGTTCTCGTCGACATCGCGATCGACCAGGGCGGCTGCTTCGAGGACTCGCGCCCCACGACCCACGCCGAACCGACCTTCCCGGTCCACGGATCGATCGTCTACTGCGTCGCCAACATGCCCGGCGCGGTCCCCAACACCTCGACCTACGCGCTCACCAACGCCACGCTTCCCTACATCGTGGAGCTGGCCGACCGTGGCTGGGTGGACGCGCTGCGCCGCGATCCCGCGCTCGCCCGGGGCCTCAACACCCATGACGGCAAGGTCGTCTACCGGGAGGTCGCAGAGGCGCACGGGCTGGAGCACGTCGAGTTGGAAACACTGCTCGGCTGACCTTCCCGGCGCCTTCGCGGGTGCTCCCGGTCGACTAAACGACCAAGTCGTCGGCGGGTAAAAGGCGATACGTCAACAGGGCTCGTCAATGCCCCACGCCTGGCCGGACCTTGACCGACAAGGTCCGGCCGGATGTGTGTATGGTCACTTTGCGACACTCGTTCAACTCGCCTCGAACGTAACGCTTCGACCGATTCGCGCACCGGTGAGCCCTGCCGTGCGACGGTCGTACGCCCTTGACAGAGGGATGTTTCATTGCCGACACATCGGGCCCGGTCCGGCGGATTGTGTTGCTGCGAACGGCCGACACGCCATAGAGTCGCCAACCGTCGGCATGGTGCCACGCTGACCTATCGAGAAGTTTCCTGGTCACCAAGGAGGTAAGACGACTTGTGAATGAGTCGACATTTACTCCCGGGGGTGGTCAACCAGGAATGCCGGCGCGGGAATCGGGCCCCGCGGGGCTCGCGGCGGTCGGCTCCGTCGCCGTCCGCACCTTCGCAGCCCATCAGGGTCACCAGATGTCCGGGGTGACCCAGCCAGGACACATGAGCATGGATGGCCATCACGTGAACGCCATGGCCGGCGACGGTAGTGGCGGTGTCCACAACCACTTCGCCGACTACGACGAACTGCCCGACGGGCACTTCTACGACCCCGACGCCGAGTACGAGCCCGATCCGGAGTACGCGGCCACGCTCGCGCCCGACGCGGCCCGTCAGCGCCGTGAGCGCATCGGTCCCACCGGACGCCCGCTGCCGTACTTCCCGATCCCGGGCCCGCTGACCAGTCACGGGCCCGCGACGATCGTCGCGATGTGCAACCAGAAGGGCGGCGTCGGCAAGACGACGTCGACCATCAACCTGGGTGCGGCGCTCGCGGAGTACGGACGCAGGGTCCTGCTGGTCGACTTCGACCCGCAGGGCGCCCTCTCCGTGGGCCTCGGCGTGAACCCGATGGAACTCGACCTCACGGTCTACAACCTGCTCATGGAGCGGGGGATGTCCGCGGACGAGGTCCTGCTCAAGACGGCGGTCCCGAACATGGACCTGCTGCCGAGCAACATCGACCTGTCGGCGGCCGAGGTGCAGCTGGTCTCGGAGGTCGCGCGCGAGTCGACGCTCCAGCGCGCCCTGAAGCCGCTCATGGCCGACTACGACTACATCGTGATCGACTGCCAGCCCTCGCTCGGCCTGCTCACCGTGAACGCCCTCACGGCCGCTCACAAGGTGATAGTGCCGCTGGAGTGCGAGTTCTTCGCGCTGCGCGGTGTCGCCCTGCTGACGGAGACCATCGAGAAGGTCCAGGAGCGGCTGAACCCGGAGCTGGAACTCGACGGGATCCTCGCCACGATGTACGACTCGCGCACGGTGCACAGCCGTGAGGTGCTCGCACGGGTGGTCGAGGCCTTCGACGACCACGTCTACCACACGGTCATCGGACGCACGGTCCGCTTCCCGGAGACCACGGTCGCCGGCGAGCCGATCACCACGTACGCCTCGAACTCCGTCGGTGCCGCCGCCTATCGCCAGCTCGCCAGGGAGGTGCTCGCCCGGTGTCACGCCGAGTGAGTCTGCCGGGGGCCGACGAACTGTTCCGTACCACCGGGGGCATGGCGCTCCAGTCGTCCACCCCCAGGCGCCAGCCGGGCGGCGAGCCCCGCGTGCCGGGTCCCGCCGGGGAGAGCGACCCGGCCGCCGCGGACGACGCGCCGCACTCGGTGCCCGTCCAGGGCGGTGACGGCGACGGTGACGAGCATGTCGCCACCGGCGCGGACCAGCCGGGCGCCGGTGAGTCGCGCAGCCGGGGCGCCGTAGCGGAGCGTCCCGTGCGGCGCCCGGGCGAGCAGGAAGGTTCTGCCTCCGGGCAGCAGGGGCCGTCGCCGCAGTCGGTCTCGGCGTCCCGCAAGCGCGGCCGGGCCCCCTCGCGGCGGCCCAGCGGGCGTGAGCGGCACGACGAGAAGATCACGGTGTACGTCTCCGCCGAGGAACTGATGGACCTGGAGCACGCGCGTCTGGTGCTTCGGGGCGAGCACGGCCTCGCGGTCGACCGCGGACGGATCGTGCGCGAGGCGGTCGCGGTGGTCCTCGCGGATCTCGAGTCCCGTGGGGACGCGAGCATCCTCGTACGACGGTTGCGCGGGCGCTAGCGGTAGCCTGCGAGGGCGATGACCTCGAACGACGCCCCTGCCCCCGCCCCCGGCTCCGCCGGCCGTCGGCGTGTGCTGGGGCGGGGACCGGGCGCCCCGGCGGCACCGGAGCCCCCGGTTCCATCGGTTCCATCGGTTCCATCGACGGAACCCGAGCCCGAACCCGGACTCGAACCTGTATCTGAGCCCGAGCCTGAGCCCGAGCCGGAACCCGCTTCCGAACCCGCCTCCGCCCCCGAACCCGATGACGGGGTCTTCAAGGTCCGGCTCGCCAACTTCGAGGGGCCGTTCGATCTCCTCCTCCAGTTGATCTCCAGGCACCGGCTCGACGTCACCGAGGTCGCCCTCTCCAAGGTGACCGACGAGTTCATGGCGCACATCAGGGCCATGGGGCCGGACTGGGACCTCGACCAGACGACCGAGTTCCTGGTCGTCGCGGCCACCCTGTTGGACCTGAAGGCCGCGCGGCTGCTGCCCGCCGCCGAGGTCGAGGACGAGGCGGACCTGGCCCTGCTGGAGGCGCGCGACCTGCTGTTCGCGCGGCTGCTCCAGTACCGCGCGTACAAACAGGTCGCCGACATCCTCAGCCGCCGCCTCGACGACGAGGCCCGCCGCTATCCCCGTACCGTCGGACTCGAACCGCACCACGCCGAGCTGCTGCCCGAGGTCGTGATCAGCATCGGGGCGGAGGGGTTCGCCAAGCTCGCCGTGCGGGCGATGCAGCCGAAGCCAAGGCCGCAGGTGTACGTCGACCACATCCACGCGCCCCTGGTGAGCGTGCAGGAGCAGGCCCGGATCGTGGTCGCGCGGCTGCGGGAGTCCGGCGAGGCCACCTTCCAGGACCTCGTCGAGGACACCGAGGACACGCTGACCGTCGTCGCGCGCTTCCTGGCCCTGCTGGAGCTGTACCGGGAGAAGGCCGTCACCCTGGACCAGGAGACCGCCCTCGGGGAGCTGGTGGTGCGCTGGACGGGCGGGGAGGACGACCGGGAGCCGACGGTCACCGACGAGTTCGACCGGCCGCCGGAGCCGGAGAAGCCAGGGAAGGACGAGAAGGCGTGAGCGAGGAGACCAACGAGGTGCAGGCGGGGCCGCGGACCGTCGCCGATCTCGATCTCGGGCCCGCCCTGGAGGCCGTCCTCATGGTCGTGGACGAACCCGCGACCGAGGAACACCTCGCGAAGATCCTCCAGCGGCCCCGGCGGCAGATCGCGGACGCCCTGCGCGCGCTGGCCGACGAGTACACCGTCCAGGGACGCGGATTCGAGCTGCGGCTCATCGCGGGCGGCTGGCGTTTCTACTCCCGGCCCGAGTACGCGGCGGCCGTCGAGGGCTTCGTACTGGACGGGCAGCAGGCCCGGCTCACCCAGGCGGCGCTGGAGACGCTGGCGGTCGTCGCGTACCGGCAGCCGGTCAGCCGCAGCCGGGTCTCGGCCGTCCGCGGAGTCAACTGCGACGGGGTCATGCGGACCCTGTTGCAGCGCGGTCTGGTCCAGGAGGCGGGCACGGAACCCGAAACAGGTGCGATCCTGTACACGACGACGAACCACTTCCTGGAGCGGATGGGCCTGCGAGGCCTGGACGAACTCCCGGAGCTCGCACCCTTCCTTCCGGAGGCGGACGCGATCGAGGCCGAGACGCAGGAAGGTGTTCCGTCGTTCGATCCGGATGCTCCCGATGCTCCGGGTGCAGACGACGCAGACGACCAGACGGAATTTTGATGCGAAGCAGCGGTAGCGGTAGCGGTGGCGGCAAGAGTGGTGGCGGGCGCGGTAACTCTCGCGGCGCCGACAGCGGCGGGGGCGACAGGCGGGGCCAGGGTCAGGGCCAAGGTCGTGGCCAGGGTCAGGGTCGTGGTCAGGGACCGGCCGCGGGTCGCGGCCAGGGCTCGGGTCAGGGGCGCGGTCAGGGACCTGCTCAGGGTCGTGGTCAGGGCTCGGGTCAGGGCTCGGGTCAGGGCCAGGCCCAAGGGCGTCCCAGCAAGCCGCGCCCCGAGGAGCGTCGCTACGACGTAGGTCCGGCCGCGACCCCGGACGGTCCGAAGTCCGGGCGCGGTGCCTCCGCGCGCGGGGGTGCCAAGGGCGGGCCCCGGCAGGGTCAGAGCAGCAGCGGCACCGGACGCGGGCGCTGGGCGCCGGCCACCTCCCGTGAGTACGACGCGCGGGCCGAGGAGCGCAACCGGGAGCGGTACGCCAACAAGAAGGACGTCCAGCTGCCGAAGACCTTCCCGGGCGCCGAGCAGGAGGGCGAGCGCCTGCAGAAGATCCTGGCGCGCGCGGGCTACGGTTCCCGGCGGTCCTGCGAGGAGCTGATCGAGCAGTCGCGCGTCGAGGTCAACGGCGAGATCGTCGTCGAGCAGGGGCTGCGTGTCGACCCCGAGAACGACGAGATCAAGGTCGACGGGCTGACGGTGGCCACGCAGTCGTACCAGTTCTTCTCGCTGAACAAGCCCGCGGGCGTCGTCTCCACGATGGAGGACAACGAGGGCCGGCAGTGCCTCGGCGACTACGTGACGAACCGCGAGACGCGCCTCTTCCACGTCGGACGGCTCGACACCGAGACCGAGGGCGTCATCCTGCTCACCAACCACGGCGAGCTGGCACACCGCCTGACGCACCCCAAGTACGGCGTGAAGAAGGTCTACCTCGCGCACATCGTGGGCCCGATCCCGCGCGACCTGGGCAAGAAGCTCAAGGACGGCATCCAGCTCGAGGACGGGTACGCGCGTGCGGACCACTTCCGCGTCGTCGAGCAGACCGGCAAGAACTACCTGGTGGAGGTCACCCTCCACGAGGGCCGCAAGCACATCGTGCGCCGCATGCTCGCGGAGGCCGGCTTCCCGGTCGACAAGCTGGTGCGCGTCTCCTTCGGCCCGATCACCCTGGGCGACCAGAAGTCGGGCTGGCTGCGCCGCCTGTCCAACACGGAGGTCGGCATGCTGATGAAGGAAGTCGATCTGTAGGCACACCGGGTACTCGGGTACGCGGTTGACCACTCGCGCTGCTCGGGTGCTCGTACGGGCGGCCGGTTCCGGAACTTTTCCGGGACCGGCCGCTTTTGTCTGCCAGGAGGGCCGCCGGCGTGTTCACGTGCGCGCTGGAGGGGGTGCGACGGCCGTCCCGGTATCTCCGGGCCTCCAGGCCCCTCCCGGGCGCCTGAGGGGCCGCTGAGGGGCTTTTGGCGTATGGGAGTCGTCAAGAAGGTTGTGCGGGAGGTCCGCGCTCTTTATAGTCGGTATGACTATTGGTCATGTTGACTATAAAGAGTGGTCGGGGGAGAGCGGGGATGACCGCACCTGTGAACGGAGCGGCACGGGGCCGGGCCCCCGAGGGCTACGACAAGTACGCCTTCGAACCCTTCGCCGTCACCGTCGATCTGGCCGTCCTGACCCTCCGCGCGGGCGCCCTGCACGTGCTGCTCGTCGAGCGCGGTCACGAGCCGTACGCCGGCCGCTGGGCGCTGCCCGGCGGGTTCGTCCTGCCCCACGAGTCGGCGGAAGAGGCGGCCCGGCGTGAACTCGCCGAGGAGACCGGCCTGTCGGACGTTTCCGGGCTCCGTCTGGAGCAGTTGCGCACCTACAGCCAACCCGACCGCGACCCGAGGATGCGGGTCGTGTCCGTGGCCTTCGCCGCGCTGCTCCCGGACGCGCCCGAACCGCACGGCGGCGGGGACGCGGCGCAGGCCCAGTGGCTGCGGTACAACGCGCTCGGGCCGCTCGCCTTCGACCACGACCGCATCCTGGCCGACGCCCACGACAGGATCGGCGCCAAGCTGGAGTACTCCTGCATCGCGACCGCCTTCTGCCCACCCGAGTTCACCCTCGGCGAGCTGCGGCAGGTCTACGAGACCGTCTGGGGCACCGCGCTCGACCCGCCCAACTTCCGCCGCAAGGTGCTGGCCACCCCGGGCTTCGTCGAACCCGTACCGGGCGCCGCGCGGCTCACCGGCGGCCGGGGCAAGCCCGCCGCGCTGTACCGCGCGGGCACCGCGGACACCCTGCACCCGCCGCTGCTGCGCCCGAGCACATCGGTGTCGCCCGCCTCGCCCCCGTCGTCCCCCTCCCCAACGACCTCCGCTTCGACACCGTCACCGGAAGGACGCCCCGCATGACCACCACGACCGTCAGGAAGCGCGCTGCCAGTGGGGCGTTGATCGGGCTCGCGCTCGGTGACGCCCTGGGCTTCCCGACCGAGTTCAAGGACATCCCCTCCATCCTCACCACGCACGGCCCCTGGCAGCGGATGGAACTGCCCAAGCCGGCGATCGTCACCGACGACACCCAGATGACGCTGGCGCTCGCCCACGGGCTGCGTACGGCCATGGACCGGGGGCTGCTCACCCCGCTGCGGATGGAACGGCCGGTGCGCGAGGAGTTCGTGAACTGGTTCCAGTCGCCGGACAACAACCGGGCGCCCGGCCGCACCTGTCTCGTCGCCTGCAACCTGCTCAAGAAAGAGCGGCTGCCCTGGCAGGAGGCCAGCCAGATCGACTCCAAGGGCTGCGGCGCCAACATGCGCGTGGCACCCGTGGGCCTGGCCCCGGGCCTGAGCGACGAACAGCGCGCGGGAGCCGCCCAGTTGCAGGCCGCGTTCACCCACGGACACCCCACGGCCCTGGCCGCGTCCGACCTCACCGCGCACGCCGTACGACTGCTCGCCCAGGGCGCCGACCCGGCCGGGCTGGTGACCCTGCTGCGCACGTACGCGCACGAGAACCGCACCCGCTACTACCACCGCTGGCTGGGCGACCTGTGGACGTACAGCCACGATCCCAGCCCCGAGCACTTCATCGCGCGCGGCTGGGACGAGTGCCTGGCGATCCTGGACCGGCTCCAGTACGCCGTCCGCACCGCCTCGCCCGAGGACGACCCCTGCCTCGCCACCGGCGCCGGCTGGATTGCCGAAGAGGCCCTGGCGACCGGTCTGCTGTGCTTCCTGCTCTTCCCCGGCGAGCCCCTCACGGCCCTGCGCCGCGCCGCCTGCACCTCCGGCGACTCGGACTCGATCGCCTGCCTGACGGGCGCCTTCGCCGGCGCTCACCACGGCACCGACGCCTGGCCGACCAGCTGGGCCGACCGCATCGAGTACGGGGGTGACCTGCAGACACTGGGCGCGCTCTGGGACTCTTGACGGATGAACGACGCGCGGGCCCTCGCCGACCTCCCGGATCTCGACCTGACCTCGGTGGTCGCCGAGCAGCCCGACCCGGTGCTGTTCGCCACCGTCTCGGGCGCCCACCTCTACGGCTTCCCGTCCCGCGACTCGGACGTGGACCTCCGGGGCGTCCATCTGCTGCCGGCCGCCGATCTCGTCGGGCTGCGGGAACCGGAGGAGACCCGGTCGCGGATGTGGGTGCGGGACGGTGTCGAGCTGGACCTCGTCACCCACGATCTGCGCAAGTTCGTACGGCTGATGCTGCGCCGCAACGGCTATGTGCTGGAGCAGTTGCTGTCCCCGCTGGTCGTGCACACGACCGACACGCACCGGGAACTCGCCGAACTCGCCCCCGGAGTCCTCACGAGTCACCACGCCCACCATTACAGGGGCTTCGCGGTGACACAGTGGCGGCTCTTCGAGAACAGCGGTGAACTCAAGCCGCTGCTCTACACCTTCCGTGTGCTGCTCACCGGTATCCACCTGATGCGCGGCGGCGGGGTCCAGGCTCATCTGCCCACGCTCGTCGGGGAGATCGGCGAGGCGCCCGCGTATCTGCCGGAGCTGGTCGCGGCCAAGGCCGAGCGGGAGCACGGGGCGGCCGGGGTCGAGCACGCGCGCGTGGCGGGCGATGTGGAGCGCCTGCACCGCGTACTGGACGAGGCGCAGGCCGCCTCAGGGCTGCCGGACGCCCCCGCCGCGCACGACGCCCTGCACGACTTCGTCGTACGGGTCCGGCTGGCGGGCTGACGCGCGGCGGGCGCGGATCAGGAAGTCCTCGACGCGTCGGTGGTCCGGTTCGCCGGGGAGCGGACTGCGGTGGGACGCCTCCTCGGCCTCCGCCGCGAGGCGGTTCATCCGGGACTCGACCTCGGCCCACGGCACCTCGCCCCGCTTGACCGCCAGCAGCGACTCGCGTTCGTCGCCGACGTCGATCGTCAGCGTGCCCGTGCGCAGCAGGTCGCGGCAGCTCACCAGGAGGCGCAGCAGATGCATCGCGTGCTTCCAGCGCGGGGCGCCGTGGACGCGGATGTCGGCCTCCAGCTTCTTGTGCTGGCCGAGGGCGTACCGCGCGAACGTCTCGTGCGCCTGGCGGGAGAGGAACGCCCCGCGCAGGGCCAGGAGTTCGCGGCCGGTGTCGTCCACGTACTCCACGAGAGGGGAGTGGAGGCACTCCAGGATGTTCGGGTTGGCCCGCAGAGCCAGCGCGCAGAAGCGTTCCAGCTCCCAGCTGAACTGCTCCTCCGCCGGGCCCTCCACATGCGTGGGCGGCTTCTCGAAACGCCAGAACAGGGGAGTGGGCGCGAGGAACACCCCGCGCCGGTCCGTGTCGCTGCCGTCCGTCGCCAGACCGAAGGCCCGCGAACCCATCACGCACGCGTAGACCGTGTGGTCGCGGACCAGGGCTTCGGCGGTGGGATGGGGGCGCATTCCGGGAGCGTACGCGGGAACCTCACGCCAGGCTGATCGAATTTCCCGTCACCGTGATCTTCTTCGCGGCCAGCGGCTGGGTGGCCGGCGGGTTCGCCACCGAACCGTCCGTGATGTGGAACTTGCTGCCATGGCAGGTGCAGTTGATGGTGCCGTCGCTGACGTTGGCCACGGGGCACTGCTGGTGCGTGCAGATCGATGTGAAGGCCTTGAACTCGCCCTCCTTGGGCTGCGTCACCACGACCTGCTCGTCCTTGAAGATCTTGCCGCCGCCGACCGGGATCTCGGCCGTCGTGGTCAGCTCCTGTCCGGGGGAACCGGCGGACACCGACGACGACTTGTCGCCGTACTCGGTGCATCCCGCCGTGAGGGCCGCCGCGCCCGTCACGAGGAGGACCGTGCGTCGCGTCGGGCCTTGCGTCATGTCGTCACTCCGAAGTTGCGGAAGAACCAGAGGGCTGAGGTGAGCCAGAGCACCGTCAGGACGGTGAAGACCAGTCCGCCCACGACCGGCAGCAGCCAGTTGGGCAGCCGGTCCCAGCGAAGCAGCAGCATCTTCGCACTGAAAACGCCGAAGAAGAAGCAACCCAGGAGGGAGTGCCACATCACTCGCGAATCGTAGGTTTGATATCCGAAAGCGTAGAGACAGTGCACCGCCACCGGAACCGCCACCAGGAACGCGATCCGCCCCGACCAGCGGTGCAGTGTCGACGACCAGCTCGGGCCCGGCAGCTTCCCGTACATCATCAGCGCCGACACGACCTGGACGAGCGCGAAGCCGAACGCCGTCGTCGCGAGCCAGGACTTCACCGCGCCCGTGCTGCTGAACCCGGCCAGGTTGAAGGCGGTGCCCCGCGGGTCGTGGACCTTGCCGTACACCCCCAGGCCCACCGCCACCGCGGCGGCGACGAGCGCCGGGACGAGATAGCGGGCGGCGCTCGGGCCGCCGGGGGCAGGCGGGCGCGGCGGGAAACTCTGGGTGGCGGCGTTCGGGTCCACGGTCATGTTCGGCTCCCTGTGAGGAGTAAGGACAAGGAGGTGGGGAGCGGGGTGTCAGGGGGTGACCGGGCGGGCCGTGAGCCGCTCGCCGTCGATGGTCACCGTGCCCGTCTCCGGGTCGATTCGGGGCGCGGGGGAGGGCTTGCCGTCGCGGGTGAGGATGCCGACCTGCTTCCCGGTCGGCAGCACGATCCAGCCGCCATCGATCCTGGCGTTCCGTACGGTCGCGGTCGCCCGCCACAGCCCGGACGGCTTGACCGCCCTGTCCGCGGTGAAGGCGTAGTGCCCGCCCTCGATGTCGACCGTGCCGCGGATGCTCCCGCCCTTGAGGACGCCGTTCAGTACGGAGCCGCCCTCGCCGCTGAGCTTCATGGAACCGTCGCCCTCGACAGCGCCCTTCAGCCACGACTCCTTGTCGTGGCCGTCGCAGAAGTACGCGATCGCCCTGCCGTCGCGCAGCGAGACCGACACGGCGGAGGAGTCGTCGTCCGTACGGCCCGCGTAGTTCGCGTTCGGCACGGGCGCCTTCGTGGGCGTGGGTGTGGGCGAGGGCGCGGGTGACGGGGGTGCCTTCGAGGCTGTGGGGGCCGGGGACGGTGACACCTTGTAGCCGGGTGAGTCCGCCTTGGACGTCGACGCCGGCTTCGTCCCGGTCGTCGAGTTGAGCGACAGCATGAACACGGCCAACAACAGGCCGGCGAGCAGTGTGAAAAGCGGTCCGGTGCGCTTCATCGAGCCTCCCCCGAGGCGAGCTTCCTGCCATGAGAGCGGACTCCCGCCCCCGCGTCCAGGGCGCACGGGCGTGTTCGCGCTCCAACTAGCGGATTGGGGCGAATCGGGTGACATTGACAAAGTCCGACGCGAGCTGCGGGGCGCGTCTCAGCGGGCGGGCGCCGCGCGACCGTTGCGTGCGGGCTGACTAGGCTGGACGTACCAATATCTACATCCACATGCGGAACGCAGATCAGCGAGGAGCATCACCGTGGCGGTACGAGCGGTCCGGGGCGCCGTCCAACTGGATCGGGACGAGGCCGGGCACATGGACGAGCGGGTCAGCGAGCTGCTCACCGCGGTCCTGGAACGCAACAGCCTCACCGCGGACGACCTGATCAGCGTCTGGTTCACGGCCACCCCCGACCTGCACAGCGACTTCCCGGCCGCCGCGGCCCGCAAGCTCGGCATCGTCGACGTACCGCTGATCTGCGCCCAGGAACTGGACATCGAGGGCGCGATGCCACGCGTGGTCCGGCTCCTCGCGCACATCGAGTCCGACCTGCCCCGCGCCGACATCGCGCACGTCTACCTCGGTGCCGCCGCCGGCCTGCGCAAGGACATCGCCCAGTGAGAACCGCACTCGTCATCGGCACGGGCCTCATCGGTACGTCCGCCGCGCTCGCCCTCGCCTCACGCGGCGTCGTCGTCCACCTCGCCGACCACGACCCCGAGCAGGCCCGTACGGCGTCCGCGCTGGGCGCCGGTACGGACGAGGCGCCCGAGGGGCCCGTCGACCTCGCGATCATCGCCGCACCGCCCGCGCACGTGGCCGCCACCCTCGCCGGCGCCATGCGCCGCGGTGTCGCGCGCGGCTACCTCGACGTGGCCAGCGTCAAGGGCGGTCCGCGCCGCGAGCTGGAGGCACTGGGCCTCGACCTGACCTCGTACATCGGCTCGCACCCCATGTCCGGCCGGGAGAAGTCCGGCCCGCTGGCCGCGACCGGCGACCTCTTCGAGGGCCGCCCCTGGGTGCTGACGCCGACCCGGGACACCGACACCGAGGTGCTCAACCTCGCCCTCGAACTGGTCTCGCACTGCCGGGCCGTCCCCGTCGTCATGGACGCCGACGCCCACGACCGTGCCGTGGCCCTCGTCTCCCACATGCCCCACCTGGTCTCCAGCATGGTCGCCGCGCGGCTGGAGAACGCGGAGGAGGCTGCCGTACGGCTGTGCGGGCAGGGCATCCGGGACGTGACCCGCATCGCCGCGTCCGACCCCGGCATGTGGATCGACATCCTCTCCGCCAACCCCGGGCCGGTCGCCGACCTCCTCACCGACGTCGCCGCCGACCTGGAGGAGACGGTCCGGGCCCTGCGCTCCCTTCAGTCCTCCGACGAGGACAAGCGCCGCGAGGGCGTCACCGGGGTCGAGGACGTCCTGCGGCGCGGGAACGCCGGGCAGGTCCGGGTGCCCGGCAAGCACGGGTCCGCTCCGCTGGTCTACGAGGTCGTGGCCGTCCTCATCGACGACCAGCCCGGCCAGCTCGCCCGGATCTTCGCCGACGCGGGGCGGGCGGGCGTCAACATCGAGGACGTACGGATCGAGCACGCCACGGGGCAGCAGGCCGGGCTTGTGCAGTTGATGGTGCAGCCGGAGGCGGCGCCCGTGCTGAGCGCTGCGCTGCGGGAGCGGGGTTGGGCGATCCGGCAGTAGGGGGTGCGCCGCCGTTGCTGGGGGCTCCGCCCCCAGACCCCCGATCGGCCCTGAAGGGGACTCGTCCTCAATCTCCCCCGGAGGGGGGACCCCCAACGGGC
>NZ_LIQQ01000031.1 GCF_001418565.1 Streptomyces graminilatus
GGCGGGAAGGGGCGAGGGGAGGGGTGAGGGAAGGGACGTGAGGTGGGTGTCGGGCAGGAGGCGCGGGAACCGATTGGCGGAGCACCCCCCTGCTTGCGCTAATGTATGTGTCGCAGCGAGCACACGCCCCCTGGCGAATACCCAGGGAGCCACGTTCGATGCAACGAGGCAATCCCCTGTAGCTCAATTGGCAGAGCAGCCGACTGTTAATCGGCAGGTTACTGGTTCGAGTCCAGTCGGGGGAGCTTCGATCTTCCGTAGCTCAATTGGCAGAGCAGCCGGCTGTTAACCGGCAGGTTACTGGTTCGAGTCCAGTCGGGAGAGCGCTTGAACGAGGACCCCGTTGGGGTCCTTTTTCATGCCCTGGGGAACCGCTCGAACCGTGCCGGGGTCCTCATGGTCATGCGAAGTCGACCATCCGAAGCAGGAGATCGTATGAGCGGCTATGCTGCGGCAGACGGCGCGCACAAATGTGCGCGACGCGCCGTAATGGGGCGGTAGCTCAGCCGGTTAGAGCAGCGGACTCATAATCCGTCGGCCGTGGGTTCGAGTCCCACCCGCCCCACCTACGCAGGGTTTTGACCTGCGGAAACGTTTGTTTTTGGGTGTCAGAGCGTCAACTTTGCCTGAACGGACTGAATCCGCTGCTTGTGGGTTGAACAGCGCCGCCGTCCGCGGCTGTTCGACCTGGCCTGACCTGCATAGACGCGCGGGCAACCGCGGACCGGGAAGTCACTGAATATGCCCGGCGTGAGCGACTGGACGTCGAATTCGGGACGCTCGCAGGACGCAGGGAATCGCAAGTGGCCCGTCGCCCGGCCTCGGGTCTCGTGGCTGTCCGGCTGTGGACGCACGGGACGATCCCCACGGCGGCCTCCGTTTCGACCTGCGGTTTCCGGTGCCGTATGAGGGAGACGCCCGCAACTGCTGGGGAGCCGCCCCCTGGCGGGGCGGCCCTTGCATACGCGGTCGAGGGGCTCAGGCCCAGGTGGCCGAGGCCGTGACCTTGTCCATGTTGTTCATGCCTTTCTCCCGGTGCCGGACGCTGTAACGGGCACCAGGGCCTGCCGGAGGCAGGTTGTTCAGGGGGTGCGGGCTTCGGGTGGGGGAGAGCCGTCGCTCCGGCTCGCCCCCACCCGTACGGGGTCACTGCCTGCGGCGGGCAGATGGCAGAGGCACCGGGGCGATGCCTTCGACGACGGTGTTGCTGATGGTGCCGATGCCCTCGACCGTCATGGTGACGATGTCGCCGGGGGCGAGCGGCCGGGGTTCGAAGGTGCCGTTGCGGCCCCAGAGTTCGGCCAGGCAGCCGCCGTTGCCGCACGTGCCGGAGCCGAGCACGTCGCCGGGGCGGATCCAGGTGCCGCGGGAGGCGTACGCCGCCATCTCCTCGAACGTCCAGGCCATGTTGGCCAGCCGGTCCCGGCCGACGTTCTCGCCGTTGACCTGGACGGTCAGGGCGAGGTCGAGGAAGCCCTCCGGGGTGCGGTGGGGTTCCAGTTCGTCGGCGGTGACGAGCCAGGGGCCGAGGGTGGTCGAGGTGTCCTTGCCCTTGGCCGGGCCGAGTTTGACCTTCATCTCGCGGCCCTGGAGGTCGCGGGCGGACCAGTCGTTGAGGATCGTGTAGCCGAGGATGTGCTCGCGTGCCTGCTCGGGGGTCAGATCCCGGCCGGCCCTGCCGATGACGGCGGCGACCTCGAGTTCGAAGTCGAAGCGGAGACAGCCCGGTGGCAGGGGCACGTCGTCGTGGGCGCCGATCATCGCGTACGGGTTGGTGAAGTAGAACGCGGGTGCGGCGTACCACTCCTCGGGGACGGTGTCGCCGTATCCCTGAGCGACGCCCGCGACATGGCTTTCGAAGGTCATGTAGTCGCGTACGGTCGGCGGTCGCAGCGGCGGCAGCAACCGTACGTCGGCCAGGGGCAGTGGCAGGGAGCCGGTCAGGGCGCGTTCGCCCGCCTCGCGCAGCGACTGCTCGCCCTCCACGACCAGATCCAGCAGTTCGGCGGGGTGTTCGAACGGGTGGACCTGGTCGCCGGCGACGACTCCCGGCTGCTGTTTCCCGCCGTGGACGAAGGTCGCGAACCTCACGCCGTGCTCCCGTCCGCCTCGGCCGGCCGCGTGCCGCTGGGCCGGAAGCCGATGAAGACGGCGGCGATCACAGCTGCGGCCGCACAGGCGACGGCGGTGAGGATGAGCCCGGTGTTGTAGCCGTGGGCCAGGGCGTCCGTGGTGTACGGGGCGAGCTTGGCGCTGACCGGGCCGAGGTCGGCGGTGTGCAGGGCGAGCGGACCGCCCTCGTGCAGGACGGCGGAGGCGATGCCGTGCTCCTTGGGGCTGAGGCCCGCGTCGGCGAGGCTGCCCGTGAGCTGACTCGCGGCCATGCCGAGAGCGACGGCGCCGACGACCGCCGGGCCGAGGGTCTGGCCGAGGTCGCGGACCAGGCTGGTGGTGGCGCCGGCCATGCCGGTCAGGGCGGGCGGTACGACGTTGACGGCGGCGGCGGTGATGGCGGCGACGACCAGCCCGAAGCCGACACCGTTGAGCACCAGCGGCCCGAGCAGGGGCACCAGGCCGGTTTCGTGGACCGGCACCGTCCGCATCCACAGTTGGGCGACGGCCAGCGAGACGAACCCGGTGATCAGCATGGGGCCGGGGCCGACGCGGTGCAGCAAGCGGACCAGCAGCGGCCATATGAACGGGGTGATGCCCTGGACGACCAGGAAGGGCACCGCGGTGTGCAAGGGGCTCTGGTGCTGGATGACGCCGAGGCGGATGCTCAGGTCGTACGCGCCTCCGAGGAAGCCGAACATACCGATCACCGCCATCGCGGCCGACGCGGCGAAGGCCGGAATGCGGAACAGCTCCAGCCGCAGCATCGGGGACGCGCCGCGGCTCTCCACCCTCACGAACGCGGCGAGGAACACGACGACGGCGACGAAGGACGCGACGACGGGTATCGAGCCCCAGCCGTCCGACGGGCCCTGGATGATGCCGTACAGCAGGGAGAGCATGGCCACGGCGATGGTGATCTGCCCCGCCCAGTCGAGCGAGCGGCCGTCCGGGGCGCTGGACTCGGTGGCCAGCAGCCAGGCCGCCACCGCGGTGATCACGGCGAGCACTCCGGTGACGCCGAACGCCCACTGGAACGAGACATGCTCGACGATGCCGCCGGACATCAGCGGGGCGATCAGCGCACCCAGCGACAGGGCCGTGGTCCAGGAGGCGAGGCCCTTGGCACGCGCGGCCGGGGTGGGCGTGCTGGCGGTGATCATCGACAGGGAGGCCGGGAAGAGCGCGGCGGCTCCGACACCGGAGATCGCCTGACCGGTGATCAACTGGGCTGCCGAGTCGGAGGTGGCGGACACCAGATAGCCGACGGCGGCCAGCAGCGCCGCGCCCACCACCAGTTTCTTACGGCCGTACAGGTCGCCCACCACACCGAAGGTCAGCGCGAGAACGGCGGCGGGAACGAGGAAGGCGTCGCTGATCCAGGTCAGTTCTCCGCCGGACGCCTGGAGGGTGCGCTGCATGACGCCGTTGATCGCGGCGGGCAGGACAAGTCCGATCTGGGCCAGGCAGACGGCCAGACAGCCGGCGATGATCGTGCCGGTGTGGCGTGCCGTAGCGGCCGGTGCGGCATCGGACGGCGGGCGGCGGGTGGGTCGTAGGCAGGGGTGGAGACCATGTCTCCTCCTTGAAAGGGTTGGCGGGACGTACGGCCCGAGGGGACGACGGGAAGCTGGGCGCACCGGGAGGGGCGGTGCGTCGTACGCGGAGGGTGGGGCCTCGTCAGGGCAGGCGGGGAGTGTCGTCAGACGCCGGGGCAGAGCTCGGCCATGCAGCCGAACAGCCCGGGGCCGTCGAGCGGGGGCAGGGCGGGGTCGAGCTCCCGGTAGACGGTGTGCACGTTGACGGCGAGGCGTTCGCTCTCGTGCAGATCGGCGAAGCGGCCGAGGCGGATGTCGCGGGCCGCGTCCATGGCCGGCATTCCGGCGGTGAAGCGGGCGGTGGCCTGCTCATGGACGTATTCGAGGTAGTCGCGGATCTCGCGGACGGCCTGTTTGGTGGTGACGGGGCCGTGGCCGGGTACGACGATGTCCGCGTCGAGGCCGAGCAGTAGGTCGCAGGCGGCGAGCCAGCGGGTGAAGGGGCCGTGCCAGACGATCGGCGCCGCTCCGGCGAAGACGATGTCGCCGGTGTAGACGGTCCGGGCCTGCGGCACGTGCACGATCGTGTCCCCGGTGCTGTGCGCGGGGCCCACGTCGATGAGGCGGACCTCGGTGCCGCCGATGTCCAGGACTGTTTCGCCGTCGAAGATCCGGTTCGGGAGGGCGGGTTCGATGCCGGTGTAGTCGAAGCGGCCGAAGATCCGTCGCGCGAAGTGTCCGGCGGGGCTGTCCATGCCGGTCAGTGCCAGCATCTCGGCCGGACCCACCTGTCGCATGTCCGCCACGGACCCGCGGGCGGCGATGATCTCGGCGTGGGCCACGAGCTGGTTGCCGAACCAGTGGTCGCCGTTGCCGTGGGTGTTGACCACGGTGGAGACCGGCGCGGTGGCGGTCAACGGTGTCAGCGCGTCGAGCATGGTCTTGGTCAGCCGCAGGTCGTAGAGCGTGTCTACGAGCAGTGACTCGCCTCGGCCGGTGATCAGCCCGGCGTTGCTCATGCCCCATCCGGACTCGCCCGCGATCCAGGCGTAACAGCCGTGCCCGAGCTCGACACAGCCTGTCCGGAATGCCACGGAAGCCACGTTGCCTCCTGTTCCTGTCCCGCTGCCAGATGGCGAGACGTAAGTACATTGCTGGACTTGAGTCCAGCAATGGCCGCAAATCTAAGAAGGTGGTGGGGCGGAGTCAATACCCGTGCGGCCGTGTGTTGTACTGACGGCCATGAAGATCCCGGAAGTGGCAGGCGAAACGGTGTCCACGCCCGCAGCACCGCCCGCCGGACGCCGGGAACGCAAACGACAGCAGGTGCGCGACCGGCTCTACGCCGCGGCGCTGCACTTGTTCGTCGCCCAGGGGTACGAGGCGACGACCATGGACCAGATCGCCGAAACCGCCGACGTCGCCCGGGCCACCGTCTTCAACCACTTCTCGCAGAAGGTCGGATTCCTGGAGGAGTGGGGAGCCCGCCGCCGCGCCCGCGTCAACGAGATCCTCGGCTCCCAGCACGCCGAGGACCTGCCGGTCGGCGACGGGCTGCGCCGCTACCTGAAGGAGATGGCCGAACTCAACGTCGCCTCCCGCACCGAGACCACCGTCCTGATGGACGCCTCCGCGCGGTACGGCCGCCTCCTCCAGGACGCGTCTCTGGAGATCGAACTCGCCAGAATCGTCGAACAGGGGCAGCAGCGAGGGGAGATCAGGGCGGACGTCGACTGCGACCAGGCCGGACAACTGCTGGCTGCCTGCTACTTCACGACAATCCTGCGCTGGATCCGAGAGGAGCCGGCCTCCTTCGATCTCCACCAGCGACTCGCCGGCGCGCTCGACATCATCCTGCTGGGCCTCCTCGTCGGCGAAGCGGCCTGACACGGCACATCACCCTCGCCCAGCCGTACGCGCAGAGGCGAACCAACCCTTCAGTCGACCTGCGCCCTGGGCTTTTCGGCGGGCCGCTGGGGCACCGCCTTCTTCGCCCCGGCGGCCATTGTGCTCGCGGTGACCAGATCCGAGGCGCTCTACGTCGGCATGGGGCACTGCGGCCGTCGGGTGATCACCCGCGTCAACTGCTCCCCGTTCTCCCCGCATGGGTCCTCGGCTTTCGGCACCTTCTCCCCGTCGGCTGCGGGGGAGGCGGCGTTGCCTTCGTGGCGCTGCGTGTCGGAAGGAGAATCCGCTGCGGATGGGTCCGAGACCCATTTGGATGAGCGTAGATCAGCAAGGCCCGCCAAGATCCCCAAAGGACTCATGATTCGTCGGCCGTGGGTTCGAGTCCCACCCGCCCCACTCCGCGCTACGCGAGCAGAGTCGATCTGACCGGCAACTTTGCTGGAGGGTCGGGCGAGTTGAGGGTCCTGGCGACCCTCGGGTGGTCTGTTTGTGGTCTATGGGCGTGCCAATGTTGGTGATGTATCCTGGGTGCATACATCGTGGATGTTGGAGGTGTCCGATGTCCGTCACGCAGATTGATCTCGACGACGAGGCGCTGGCCGAGGCCATGCGGCTCATGGGCGCCACGACGAAGAAGGAGACCGTCAACGCGGCCCTTCGGGACTACGTTGCGCGGATCAAGCGGCTTGAGGCTGCGGAGAAGCTGGCCGCGCGGGGTGCGCGTGGCGAGTTCGAGCAGGCTGCGGCGGCGCATGACGCGGAGAAGCGTGCGCGACGCGAGGCCTTCGAGTGATCACGTATCTGGTGGACACCTCGGCTCTGTGGTACCTGTTTCGCACCCCAGGCGCGTTGCGTCCCTGGGAGGGACACATTGCTGCCGGGGTGTTCCACCTCTGCGAGCCGACACGGGCCGAATTTCTCTACTCGGCAACCAGCCCGTCCCATCGGGATGAGCTCGCAGAGGAACTGGACGCGCTCTGCCTGCTCTCTCCGGTTCCGAAGAACGCCTGGCGTTGGGTCGACACCGCCCAGTACAAACTGACCCAGCAGGGCCAGCATCGGGCGGCTGGGGCGATCGATCTGTTGGTGTGTGCGACAGCTGTACACCATGGGCACACCGTTCTCCATGTGGACAACGACTTCGTGACGGTGGCGGGAGTCCTCAAGGAAGTGCAGCAGCGAGACGCACGAGCCTGATCTCCGGAGGCAGGATCACGGCTGTCGGATTCTGACCTCGGTGATCGATGTCTCCGGGGCGAATCAGCGGTCCCTCCACTGCACCGGCGATAAGACGCGGAGCTATCCCGCCTGCGCGTGCCCATCTGGGACGCGTTCTGGACGCAGGTTGGACACAAGGATCGGAAAAGACTGGCGAGGGTCGAGAAAGGCTGAGGCGCCAAACCGCGTCCGACCTGGGAAAACGGCCAAGATTGGCATTGATCGACAAGGGCCGCCAAGATCCTCAAAGGACTCATAATCCGTCGGCCGTGGGTTCGAGTCCCACCCGCCCCACCTACGCAGGGTTCTGACCTGCGGAAACGTTTGTTTTTGGGTGTCGGGGCGTCAGCTTTGCCTTGGCGGACTGAATCCGCTGCTTGTGAGTTTGGGTCCGGTGGTGCTTGGGGGAATTCGGTCCCCTCTGACCTGCGGTGGAGCAGGTGATTGAGGGGTTGCGTCCTGGGAAGTGGTGTACGGGTTCGACCTGATCCGGGGGTTTGCTCCGGCATCAGGATGGTGCCCGCATAGTTGAACGGCCACCGGCTGATCTTCGAAGTGTCGAAGCCTCGAAGGAGATCAGCACGATGACCGCACCAGACAGTCTGCCCCTGCACGCCCTCGCCGAGGACAACCTCGCCGCGGCGAGTCCCGATCTGCTGCGCGCGATGGTCAAGACGTTCGCCGACGCACTCATGTCCGCGGAAGCCGATGCCCTCTGCAACGCCGAATACGGGCAGGTCAGCGACGAACGCGTCAACCACCGCAACGGCTACCGCCCACGCGAGTGGGACACGAGGGCCGGCACCGTCGAACTCGCCATCCCCAAGCTCAGGTCCGGGAGCTACTTCCCGCACTGGCTCCTCGAACGCCGCCGCCGGGCCGAGCAGGCCCTGATCTCGGTGGTCGCCACCGCCTACCTGCTGGGCGTCTCCACGCGCCGGGTCGAGAAGCTCGCCGAGTCCCTCGGGGTCACCCAGCTGTCGAAGTCCCAGGTCAGTGCGATGGCCAAGCACCTGGACGAGCAGGTCGCCGCGTTCCGCAACCGACCCCTCGACGCTGGGCCTTACGCGTTCGTCTGGGTCGACGCGCTGACACAGAAGGTCCGCGAGGGCGGCCGGATCATCAACGTCCACGCGCTGATCGCGGTCGGCGTGAACGCCGACGGGCACCGCGAGATCCTCGGCATCGACGTCGCCACCTGCGAGGACGGTGCCGGCTGGCTCGCCTTCCTGCGCTCGCTGACCGCCCGCGGCCTGTCCGGGGTTCAGCTGGTCGTCTCCGACGCGCACACCGGCCTGGTGAACGCGATCGGTGCGGTCCTGCCCGGCTCATCGTGGCAGCGCTGTCGAACTCACTACGCCCGAAATCTGCTCTGCCAGGTCCCGAAATCGGCCCAGCCGTGGGTGGCCACGCTGCTGCGGACCGTCTTCGAACAGCCCGACAGCGACGCTGTCCAGGCCCAGATGCGGCACGTCCTGGACGCGTTGGAAGCCAAGTTCCCCAAGGCCGCAGCCCACTTGGATGCCGCCCAGCACGAACTGCTGGCGTTCACCGCGTTCCCGCGCGAGATCTGGCGGCAGATCTGGTCGAACAACCCGCAAGAACGCCTGAACAAGGAGATCCGCCGCCGCACCGACGTCGTCGGCATCTTCCCCGACCGCACCGCCCTGATCCGCCTGGTCGGCGCGGTGCTGGCCGAACAGAACGACGAATGGACCGAAGCCCGCCGCTACATGGGACTCGACCTGCTGGCCAAGGCCCGCCTCCACCCGATCGAGTCAGAAACCGACGAGACCGCCGTGCCCACCGAACTCACCGCATAGCCTCAAAAACGAGATCACCGAGTGGCCGTCAATACACCACTCCAGCGGACGTGACCGATTGAGGTCGTCGTTCGCGGTCTGGGTGGCTGTCCTGAAGGCTGATGCCAGGACCCAGGGGCCGTACAGGGGCCGGGACGGCGCAGCCGTGTCCAGGCCGACGGTTTCTCCGGCCCGATTCGTTGTCCCATTCGCTGTTTGTGCGGCATGGGCTGCCGTCCGCAGCGCGGCCAGTGGAGTACCGGGACGGCAGCGGGGGCAATGCGGATACCGGCACGGCGGGTGCGGGTAGGGGGGCGTCGGCTGCGGTCTGCGCTGTGGAGGCCTGTCGCTGCTGCGGCGTCCCGCCTCACCACAACTTCCGCCGGGCCGACCACGTTCGCGCCCAGTGCGCCGCCGCGCGCTGCGCTCGTTCAGCGCGGTGTACGTCATCACTCGCCCGCTTGGTGCCTCCGTCGCCGGCTGTAGGGACGTCGGCCACGACCAGGGCAGGTGGGAACTCGGGCCGGTCACGTTGTCCTGGATGGTGGCCGTCC
Source organism: Streptomyces graminilatus (assembly GCF_001418565.1). Taxonomy (GTDB): domain Bacteria; phylum Actinomycetota; class Actinomycetes; order Streptomycetales; family Streptomycetaceae; genus Streptomyces; species Streptomyces graminilatus. The sequence goes on from NZ_LIQQ01000031.1 coordinate 9,133, forward strand.
TGGGCTTGGAGTATCTGGCAGCCTCTTGCACATACCTCCGGCACGACCTCGCGGCGGGATACGCCGATATCGCCGAGCGCAGGCGCTTTCACCCGGCAGGCAGGCTGACCACGAACCGCGCCCCTGGCGTGTACCCGGGGTCGTAGGTCGCGTCGCCGCCTGTGGAGCGGGCGAGGCGTCGTGCCAGCGGCAGTCCGAGGCCCGCGCCGCCGTGGCCGTCGCCGGGATCCGCGCGACGGCCGGGCTCGAAGAGCTGTCCGGCGAACGGGGACGGTACGCCGGGTCCGTGGTCGATGACGTCGACCCGAACGCCGTCGGGCGCGTGGTACGCCTGGAGTGCGACGCTGGAGTGGGCGTATGCGGCAGGCGTTGGTGAGGAGCGGGCTGACGATGCGTTCGAGGAGGGCGGGTGGGACTCCGGCGGTCAATTGGGTCCGTCGATCGTCAGCGTCAAGTGGCTTGGCACGTCGAGGGTTTCGGCGACGTGATGGAGCGTGGGCATGACCTCGGCGGCGTCCGTGATGACCTGGTGGGTGGTGCGGGTCTGTCGGTGGTGCGGGGGTGGGCCTGCCACCGGTCGAGCTCGGAGATGATCCGGCTCAGCGGGTGCGCAGCTCGTGCGAGAGTTTCCCGTGAGCTGCCGTTCGTGACGCAGAAGTGTGCGGATGCGGTCAAGGATGGCGTCCAAGGATGTGCCGAGGCGGGCGAGTTCGGCGGGATGCTGCTTGCTGCCGAAGCGTTCTTCGGATGCCCCTCACAATCAGCCAGCCTCACACAACGTCACCCGCAACCCAACAACCGATCACGGGAATGGCGAAACTTCAGGATATCCGCCCTGCGTGCACAGCTGATGCGCGTAGGCGAAGGTCACGACCTGCACCCGGTCGCGGAGCTGCAGTTTGGTGAGGATGCGGGTGATGTGGGTCTTGACGGTGGCCTCGGTCAGGCAGAGACGTTCAGTGATCTCCGCGTTCGAGAGGCCGACGGCGATGAGGTGGAACACGTCCCAACGCCGCCGATCCGCCCCCTCGAACCCCGCACCCCTGGAGGCGACCTCTCAGGGCCGTTGGCCACGCTCGGCAGGAGCGGTCGCCCCGGCCGTCCATGAGTCCCCGCCGGTCCGCTGTCCGCCGACGGGGACCCATGGCCGCTGCTCGACTGGGACCCGTCAGAGTTCCAGGCGGTAGCCGTGCCCCCGCAGGGTGACGATGCGGGGCAGGCCGCCGGAGCGGGCCGAGGTGTCGGCGGCCTCGGTGAGGTGGCGGCGCAGGCCGGCCATGGTGACGTCGAGGGTCTTGGTGGAGCCGAACCAGTTCTCGTCCCAGACCTCGGCCATCAGGGTCTCCCGGGAGACGGCCGCACCCGGGTGCTGGGCGAGGACGGCGAGCAGGTCGAACTCCTTGGGCCGGAGCGGGATTTCCTCGTCGTGGAGGGTGCAGCGGCGGGCGGAGACGTCGAGGACGAGGTCGGCCAGGCGGACGGGTTTTGGCGGTGGCGCGGCGACGGTACGGCGGCGCAGGTGGGCGCGGAGCCGGGCGAGCAGCACGGAGAGGCTGAAGGGCTTGACGAGGTAGTCGTCGGCTCCGGCGTCCAGCCCGGCGATCACGTCGATGTCGTCGGTGCGCGCGGTGAGGACGATGATCAGCAGGTCGGGACGGCAGGCTCGCAGGTCGCGGGCGACGTCGAGGCCGTCCATGTCGGGCAGGCCCAGGTCCAGGAGCAGGACGTCGTACGAGGACCGCGCGGCCTCGGCCAGCGCGCCGGAGCCGGTGCGGCTCCAGGTGGGTGCGTAGCCGTTGCCGCGCAGGCCGTCCCGAAGGTGGCGGCCGATGGTGTCGTCGTCCTCGACGACCAGGACGCGTGGTCGGCTGCGGTCGGCGGTGGCGGGCATGCGCATGGGCGACAGCCTAGAAGCGGGCGGCCCGCTGGTCCGGTCCGGCGCGGTCACAGGTCGCGCAGTTCCTCGACGGCCGGGCGTCCGGCGCTGCGGATGCCGTTGAGGGCGGCGGCCAGTACGGCGGCCACCGCGGCGCCCGCGGTCAGGATCAGGTAGCCGGAGGGCACGGACAGGCTCGCCGGGGGCGGGTCGAAGACACCCGTGAGGACCTTCACCAGCATCTCCGACAGAGCCCAGCCGATGAGCCCGCCGCCCGCCAGCCCGCCGCCGGTGAGCAGCAGGGCCTCAGTGAGGACCATGCCGCGCAGCTGGCCGGGTTTCGCGCCGAGCACGGTGGCGATGGCGAAGGTACGGCGCCGTTCGGCGAGGCCGAGGGCGAGGACGAGACCGCCTGCTCCTGCCGACAGGAGGACGGCGAAGGTGAGTTCGATGTGGGTCAGGCCGGCCAGGTCGACAGAGGTGAGGCTGGTGCCCACGGTGCCGCGGGTCTGGGTGAGGTCGGTGACGGTGGCGCCGGTGCCGAGCTGCATGCGCAGGTGGGCGGCGATCTGCTGCTGGTGGGTGCCGCCGGTGTCGAGCAGGAACGCGCCGACCGCGTCGCTGCCGGTCGCCTTGGCCACGTAGGCGGCGTTGGCGACGAAGAAGCTGTCCTTGGGGGCGGTGGGGAACTCCTTGACGATTCCGGCGTAGTGGAAGGGGACGGTGCGCAGTGTCTTGGTGCGGGCGTCCTGGATGCGGAGGTTGACGGTGTCGCCGGGGGAGAGCTGGAAGTCGTGGACGGTCTCGACACTGACCAGGAGGTTGTCGGGGCGTTGGGCGAGGCGCCGCATGAGCTGGTGGGCGGTGCCGCCGGAGAAGTAGGCGTCCTGGAGCGAGGTGGCGCGGGCGACGGTGTCGGGGCGGACGCCGTAGAGGTCCTGGAGGTCGGAGCCGACGTAGGCGAAGCGGTGCTGGACGGGCTCGACGTGCCGTACGCCGGAGACCTTCAGCGTGCTCGCGGCGCCGGGCGGGACGTGGGCGCCGGGTGGTTCGGTGACGGTGACGTCGGCGCCGTTGGTCAGCCGGGCGTCGGCCTCGGCCTGCTGGTGGTAGGTGGAGTTGAAGACGGCGGTGGAGATCGCGAAGGACACCGCGAGGGCGAGCAGCACCACGGAGCGGGCCAGCGGTCGGCGGCGCCGGGACAGTACGGCGGCCGTGGTGCCGGCGAGGGTGGCGGTCAGCGGGCGGGCGAGGCGGGTCAGGGCCGGGCGGCCGTGAGTGAGGGCGAGCAGGGTCAGGCGCCACAGCAGCAGGGCGGCGCCGATCCACAGCAGGGCCGGGCCGAGGAAGGCCCAGTAGGAGACGGAGAGGGTGGGCACGCCCTCGGGGGCGAGGACGAGGGCGTACTGGTTGCCGGAGGAGGCGCGGAAGACCAGCCAGGAGCCGATGAGGAGCGCGAAGTCGAGGCCGTGGCGCATCCACCAGGGAGAGCGGGCGGCGCGGGCACCGCTCTCCTTGCGGGTGTCGGTGACGGTCACCGAGCGCAGGTCGCGCAGGGCGGGGACGAGGACGGCGCAGGCGGCCACGGCGGCGCCCAGGACGAAGGCGATGCCGTACCAGATCGCCCACCCTGCCGCGCTCGCGCCGAAGGAGACGGCGCCGAAGACGAGGCGTCCGGTCAGTGCCGCGATACCGAGACCGGCGACTCCGCCCACGCCTGCTACGAGCGCGGCTTCCAGGCTCGCGAGCGTGGTGATCTGACGGGGCCGCAGCCCGCGCAGCCGCAGCAACCCCTGTTCCTGGCGGCGCCGTTGGCCGCCCGCGGAGGCGACTGCCGCGGTCAGCGCGGCGGCCAGGACGGCGCCGGGGACGCCCAGGAAGAGGAAGAGGATCTGGGCGTAGAGGGCGTCCTGGCGGGCGGAGTCGAGGGCGGCGCCGAGGTTGTCGCCGACCAGTGCGCCGCCCGCCGTCTTGGCTTCGAGGTGGTGGGCGGCGCCGGTGACGGCGCTGAAGGCGGCGGCCGGGTCGGCGGGCAGCTTCGCGCCGCGGGCGACGTGGATCTGGGTGGTGAGGGCGGTGGCGCCGCCGGTGAGGGAGGCGAACCGGGCGGCGGGCAGGAGGACGACGTTGTCGGGGGGCGCGGCCGGCTGGGACTGGGTGGGGGCGCCGACCTTCTGGAACAGGGAGTCGGCCTGGGGAAGGTCGACCACGCCGTCCACGCGCACCTGGCGCGGTCCGGCGCCCGGTAGTTGGATGCTGACGGTGTCTCCGGGCGCGGCGTGCAGGTTGGACGCGGTCTGCTGGGCGAGCAGCACGCCGGTGGGCGAGCCGGAGAGGGCGCGGATCCCGTCCGGGAACAGGTGGCGGTAGCCGGATGGCAGGCCGAGGGCCATGCCTGGGCCGGTGGTCTGGGTGCTGCCCTGCACTCGGGCCGTGAAGCCGGTGGTGCGGGCGTAACCGACCGGGAGGGCGCCCCGGGTGCCGGGGTCGCTGCGGACCTGCCGCAGAACGGAGTCGGCGTTCGCACCGGGCTGCACCTCGACCTGCCAGTCCACGGCGACAGAGCGGACGGCGCGCTGGGTCATGGTCGCCTTCGAGGCGGTGAGGAAGGAACCGAGGGCGGCGATCAGGGCGACGGCGAGCGCGATGCCGGTCATGGCCGCCAGCAGCCGACCGGCGCGGTGGCGGGCCAGACTCCCGGCCCATGAGGTGATCATGGCGTGTCCTCCGGTGCGAGCAGCCGTCCGTCGCGCATGGCCCGCCGGACGGTGAGCCGGGCGGCGACGGCAGGGTCGTGAGTGGTGACGACGAGGGCGGCGCCCGTGCGGTCCGCCGCCACCAGCAGGGCGTCCAGGACGCGGGCGCCGGTGGCGTGGTCGAGGCGGCCGGTGGGCTCGTCGGCGAGGATCAGCCGGGGTTCCTGGGCGAGTACGCGGGCCACGGCGACCCGCTGGGCCTGCCCGCCGGAGATCTCCTCGGGCAGTCGGTCGGCCAGGTCGGCCGCCCCGACCAGACCGAGGGCCTCGGTCACCGAAAGACGCCTCCGCGCCTCCGGCCGGCCGGCGAGAACGAGGGGAAGCGCCGTGTTCTCCGCGACGTCCAGGGCGGGGACGAGGCTGTCGGCCTGGAACACCAGCCCGATGTCGGCACTTCCGCCGAGCCCGGGCCAGGAGACGGCACCGCTGGTGGGGCGTTCGAGCCCGGCCAGCAGATGCAGCAGGGAGGACTTCCCCGACCCGGAGGGCCCTACGATCGCCAGCCTGTCGCCGGCCCGGACGCTCAGGTCGGCCCCGTGGACGGCCACCACCGCCGTCGTCCCGCGTCCGAAGGTCAGTGCTGCGTTCTCGCAGAGGACGAGTGCGTCAGTGGCGGGCATTGCTCGCCTCCCGGGTTTCCCGCGCCCGTCCGTCGTCCAGGGCGATCACCCGGTCGGCGATCCGGACCGCCTCCGCGCTGTGCGTGACGATCAGCACCGCACAGCCGTCCGCGGCCCGCTCCCGCACCATCCGCAGCACCAACTGCTCCGAGCCGCCGTCGAGTTCACCGGTCGGTTCGTCGGCCAGCAGTACGGCGGGGGAGTTCGCGAGGGCCACGGCCAGCCCGGCGCGCGCCAGTTCACCGCCGGACAGCTGGCGCGGCAGGGCGCGGGTCCGCCTGCCGAGCCCCACCTGCTCCAGCAGCTCCTCTGCCGCGACAGCGGGACGGCCGCGCACGGCCCGCTGGGCGAGGCGGATGTTGTCCCGCACGGTCAGGTGCGGCAGCAGGTTGCGGCTCTGGAGCAGGACGCCGATGTTACGGGCGCGCAGCCGGGCCCGCTCGGTCTCCGGCCGGTGGCTGATACGGACACCGTCCACATGGACGTCGCCGCCGGAGGGCTCGTCGAGTCCGGCCAGACACGCCAGCAGGGTGGACTTGCCCGCTCCCGAGGGGCCGACGACGGCGACCGTCTCGCCGCGCCGCACCGTCAGCGACACCCCGCGCAGGGCCAGGGTCTCCTCCTCGCCCGCACGGTAGAAACGGTACAGCTCGCGGGCGGTGAGCGCGTCGTCGTACGACCGGGTGGGCATGACGGTCACCGCCACCCGAAGGAGTCGCTGACGATCCGCCACGGGTCCACGTTGTCGGCGTTGACCGGCCCGGACAGCGTCAGGTCGACCTCGTGCCCCTGCCGGTAGAAGGCGTACCGCTCGAACGCGTCCCGCACCACCTTGCCGGTGACCGGGTCCTTGGCCGAGTCGCCCCGATAGGTCAGCCGGACGACACCACCTGCGTGCCGGGTCACCTCAGTCACCTTCGGCGCCGCGAACTTCGGTACCTGCGCCCTGAGCCGGGTCACGACGGTGGTTGCGACGGATCGGACCGTGGGCGCGGCGGAGGCGGTGGCAGCGGTGACACGGACGGTGTTCAGCTTGTCCGTGAACACGGTCGTGGCGCCCTGCCCGGTGCGGGCCCAGCCCTCGGGCACCTTCACCGTGAAGCCGGTGAAACCGCCGGTGGGCCGGTAGGCCACGTACACCTGGTTGTCGGGGATGTCGCCGGGTGGATTCGACTCGGTGGGCGCGGGGGTCGCCCGGGCGTTGCCGACGCCGGCCGGGGCGGCGGACGTAGCGGACCCCGCGTGCGAGCCGGAGCCCGAACAGCCGGTGATCACCGCCGTGACCAGCGCCAGTCCTACGGAGGCGGCTGTGCGTACAGGTGCCATGGTCACTGCCCTCCCAGAAGCCTGCGACCGGAGATCGGTCATGGCACCGACGCTAGGGAGCGGCCGGTTAACGCCCGGCACGCCGACGGTTAGACGACGGCAAAAGCGCGTGGCGCACCACCCCCGGGCAGGTCGGCACCCCACAGGATGAAGGCATGAGACAGCGTGTGGTGCGCGTCGCCCTCACCGCCGCCCTGGTCGCCGTGGTCCTCCTCGCCGTCCCGTTGGCGCTGGCCATCGGGTCGTCCCTGTACGCCGACCAGCGCGACACCCTGGAGCGCGCGGCCCTGTCGGGTGCCGTGCGGGTCAGCCCGGACTACACGACCGGCGATCCCGTCGAACTGCCCGCACCGCCTGCCGGAGGGCATCTCGGCCTGTACGACACCCACCTGCTCCTGCGGGCGGGCAGCGGCCCCAGGACCGGTGACGCGGCGGTACGGCGGGCCTTCGGCGCGAGGGTCGTGCGCGGTCACTCGAGCGGTGACCTCACCGTCACCGTGCCGGTGTCGCACGCCGAGCAGGTCATCGGCGTCGTCCGCGCCTCCTCGCCCGCCGCCGCCGTTCGCACCCGGGTCGTCGCCGTGTGGGCCGTCCTGGCCGGTGCCTGTGCCCTCGCACTGACCGTGGCGGTCCTCGTCGCCCGCCGCCAGGCGCGGGTGCTGGCCGCCCCGTTGGAGGACCTCTCCCGTCACAGCCGGGCGGTCACCGCCGGCGACCTGAGCGCACGCGCCACGCCCAGCGGCATCGCCGAGATCGACCAGGTGGCCCGCACCCACAACGAGATGCTGTCCAGCCTCACCGAACTCCTGCGCCACGAACGGGACTTCACCGCCAACGCCTCGCACCAGCTGCGCACCCCGCTGACCGGACTGCAGCTCACCCTGGAAGCGGGCCTCGCCGAGCACGAGGACGCCCGGCTGCGCCCCGCCCTGGAGGAGGCACTGGCCACCACCCGCCGCCTCCACCGCACGGTGGAGGAGGTGCTACGGCTCTCCCGTTCCCCTGGCCCGCCCGGCACCCCGGCCCCGTCCGTGCCGGTCGCACCGCTGCTGGCGGAGATCGAGGACCACTGGCACGGGCTGTTCGCCCACGACGGCAGGCGATTGCTGTGCACGACGGGCGACACACCGGCCGACGCCCGCGTCCCCGGTGCCCCCGTCGCCGAGATCCTCGGCATCCTGCTGGACAACGCCCGCGTGCATGGCCGAGGCACCGTCCGCCTCACGGTCCGGGACCTCGGTGATGCCCTCGCCTTCGACGTCACCGACGAGGGCGCCATCGAGACGACCCGGCCCTTCGAACGCGGACACACCGGTGACGGAGAGGGAGAGGGCATCGGCCTCGCCCTGGCCCGGGACCTCACCGTCACCCTCGGCGGCAGACTCTCCCTGACCGCTCGCCTGCCCACCACCTTCACCGTGCTGGTACCGGTGCGTCAGAACGGGACCGGAACAAGGACAGGGGGCGGAGACGGCTGAGGACGCCGGGCCGCCGCTCCGGACCGCGCGGGCGCTCTCGTCACAGGGCCCGGTGGGAGACGGTGAGCAGGTGGGCGCCGTAGAAGAGGGAGACGCCGACCAGGGCGGTGAGCAGGTCGACGATGCCGCGCAGGCGGCTGCGCGCCAGATGCGGGGCGAGCGGGAGCAGCAGAGGGAAGGCCGGCAGCAGGGAACCGAGGCTGATCGTGGCGGTCGCATAGACGACGAGGGTGTCGTGCCCGACGATCAGATGCCTGACACGTGGGCCGGTGTGGTGGCCGAAGTCGAATCGGGAGCCCCAGAGGCTCTGCATGTGGAAGTAGCCGGCGGGGTTGTGGGTCCTGAGTCCCACCCAACCGATGCAGCCCAGCCATCCGGGTCGGGTGCGCCTGGCCGTCACGCGGCAGGACGTCACCCGGTCGGAGGGCATCGTCGGCCGGGTGACGTGAGGGGCGCGAAGGGTGTCCTGCCCGGTGGGTGGGCCGTGGCTTTCGTGCCCAGGAGCGGTGACCGTGTCCTTCGGGCCGACCGTGCGCATGGCCACCGCCCACGGCCGACGCCTGTGGATCGCCGTTCTCCGGGCCCGCGCCGAGTACCCCTCTCGGCTCCCCGTCAACGGCGCGGGGCCCGCGTGGTGGCCTCGATGCGTGCGGTGCTGATCGTCATGGGTGTTCCGGTCACAGCGATGAGGTACATGCGCCGATGCGCGCCGGGCAGTGCGCGGTGGCCGCCGGCGGGTCGTACGACGTACACGGCCGTGCTGTGCGGGGCGAGGGCGGCGGGGCCGGAGATGATGGTCCACCAGTTGGAGGCGCCCTGGCCGACGCGGCTGGCGAAGTGCGGGGTGAGGGCGGTCCCGGTGGTGTTCGCCGCCCGCACCGTGATGGAGGTGACGGCGGGGTGGGACCGGCCGGTGAGGTGAGTGGTCAGCGCCATACGCAGGGGCGGCGGGCTTGAGGCGGCGATGCAGGCGCACAGCAGTGCCGGGGTCACCAGCGCCAGCGCCACGGCGGCCTTGGCGGGACGGCCGGCGAGGCGGGGGATGCGGGGCTGCCAGGCGGAGGCCAGGGTCGAGGTGGGGACGGTCGCGGCGGCGGCCAGCCACAGCGGGGTCATCATCAGGAAGTAGCCGTCCTGGGAGCGGGTGGCGAGGTAGAAGGGCAGCCAGGGCAGGACGGTCAGTGCCGTTCCCAGGCGGCGGACGAACAGCAGGGTCGCGGCGAGCAGGCCGACGAGGAGCAGCGCGCTGGCGTAGGAGTAGTAGTCGAGGCGGCTGCTGCCGTCGGTGAAGTAGTAGGAGATGCCCATCAGGCCCTGGCCGTGCAGGATCGCCTTCTGGGTGAGGGGCAGCAGCAGCCCGTGCAGCCAGGCGGAGAAATCCTGCGCGGCGAAGGAGACGTTGACGGCGGCCCACGTCAGGGCCGCGACCCCGGAGAAACGGGCCAGCACGGCCGCCGCGGGGCGGGCCCCGAGTTCGCCGCGGCGTACCGCGTACAGGCCGATCAGCAGGAATGGGGTGAAGAACCAGGCGAGTTGCTGGGTGGCGCAGGCGGCGCCCAGGCACAGACCCCGCAGCACACCGCTCGCTGCCAGGTGTCCGCCCGCTCCGGTGGCCGGCCAGTAGACCGCCACCGGGATCAGCAGGGCGAGGGCGACGATTGCCGGGTAGCCGGAGCGGGCGTAGCCGGGGAGGACGCCGAAGCCGAGGCACACGGCGGTGGCCGCCGACCGCCAGGGGGCGGGCAGCAGCAGCCACAGCGTGACCGTTCCGGCGATCAGCGCCCCCGTGGTGACCAGGGTGGCGGCCGCCGAGGTGTGCAGGAGGGCGTAGACCGGTGCGGCGAGCAGGGCGGTCAGCGGTGGGTAGCCGTACGTGTAGTCCGCCGAGCCGGACATCGTCTTGGTCAGGCCGGAATGGGGCGTGCCGAACAGCCAGGGCCAGGGCTGTCCGTAGACGGGGCGGCCGTGCGCGATCTGGTTCGCGGCCTGCGCGGTCAGTACGCCCTCGTCGGTGCCGGTGTGGTTCAGCCAGTAACCGCAGAGCACCAGGGTCACCGCGAGGACGAGAACCGCGGCGTCCACCCGGACCAGGGCGCGCCGGCCTCGTACGGCGAGTGCGAGTACCCCGCACACGAGGATCCCGGCGTAGCAGACGGAGATGACCGCGGCGACGGGCGGATGGGAGAGCATCGCCTGGGTCCAGGCCGAGCGGGTGCCGGTGAACAGGCTGATCGTGGCGATCAGCGTCATGCCGCGGTGCCACTGCTGGGGGGCGTCCGCGTCCGCGGGAGCCCGGGGCCGGCCTGTGGCGGGCGGACGGGTGTAACGTCTCCGCACTCCCATGTCGACGGTATGGGCGGCCATGTCCACTTTCTCCATATTCGGCTACTACATCACGTAGATGCGAGATGGGCACTCCAGGTTCGCCCGCATGGGGTGGGTGAGAGCGTCATAGGAGAGCGGTCCAGCGTTCAGGAGTAGTCGGCTCCCGCGGTGATGTTCGGGAGCTCCGGCCCGCGGACTTCCTCTCCGAAAGTGCTCGTGTCGGCACCGGCGCTCTGCTCCCCTGTCCGGGTGCCTCCGCCGACTCTCCCCGCTCCGTCACCGCAGCCCAGTGGATCAGTTGCGCGTCCCTCCTTCTTGGGGAAACCCATGCCTGCTTGGTGAAGACCCGACCGCCCATTCCGGGTGCGTTCACAGATGCGCCGGTTCCGGTACACAAGGCGCGACTCTGATGGGCCCGGCACCCGCAGCCGCCCCGAACACCCGGGAGACATCAGATGTCCAGACGCTACGTCAGGCCCGCAGCCCTTCTCGCCGCGACCGGAGTTCTCACCGGGGTGACCGCCGCCCAACCGGCCGCGCTCGCCGCCTCCCACCATCCGGCCGTCACCCGCCACGTCCTGCTGGTCTCCGTCGACGGGCTGCACCAGTCGGACCTGGCCTGGTACATCGCCAGGCACCCGAACTCCGCGCTGGCCCGACTTGTCGGCGGCGGAGTGGAGTACACCCACGCGAGCACCACCACGCCGTCCGACTCCTTCCCGGGCATGGTCGCCCAGGCGACCGGCGGCAGCCCCGGCACCACGGGCGTCTACTACGACGACACGTACAACGCCGCGCTCCTCCCGGCGGGAACCACCAGTTGCAAGGGCGTCAAGCCCGGGGTCGAGGTGGACCTCACCGAGGACCTGGACAGGAACCAGGCCTCCCTCGACGCCGGCCAGGGCCTCGCGGGCCTGCCGGACAGCATCCTGTCGATGACCGGCCACCCGGAGAGCCTGCTCAACGCGTCGAAGCTGCCCGTCGACCCGAAGACCTGCGAGCCGGTCTACCCGCACTCGTACCTCAAGGTGAACACCATCTTCGAGGTGGCCCGCCAGGCCGGTCTGCGCACCGCCTGGTCGGACAAGCACGCCGCCTACGAGATCCTCAACGGCCCCTCGGGCACCGGCGTACAGGACCTGTTCACCCCGGAGATCAACAGCGACGCCCCCGGCCACGCCGCCGGCAACGACTGGACCAAGGACAACAAGGCCACCGAGCAGTACGACGGCTACAAGGTGAAAGCCGTCCTCATCGAGATCGACGGCTACGACCACAGCCGCGCCCACAAGGCCGGCACCCCGGCGATCTTCGGCCTCAACTTCCAGTCGGTGTCCACCGCGCAGAAGCTGCCCACCTCCAACGGCCTCACCGGCGGCTACACCGCCAAGAACGTCCCGGGCCCGCTGCTGGTGAAGAACCTGGACTTCGTCAACACGGAGATCGGCGCCCTGACCGCCGAGATCGCCAAGCGGCACCTCTCCGGCAGCACCACCGTCATTCTCTCCGCCAAGCACGGCCAGTCGCCCACCGACCCCGCCGCGCTCACCCGCGTCGACGACGGCCCGCTCCTGGATGGCCTCAACGCCGCCTGGAGGAAGCTCCACCCGGGAGCCGTCGACCTGGTGAGCCACGCTGTGGACGACGACGCCATGCTGCTGTGGCTCTCCGAACGTTCCGAGGCCGCCACCGCCTTCGCCAAGAAGTACCTGCTCGCGCAGAACGGCACCGGCACCGACATCAACGCCAAGCCCAAGGCGTACACCCGCAGCGGACTCAGCAAGGTTTACGCAGGCAAGGCCGCCGCCGACCACTTTCACGTGAAGGCCGGCGACGCCCGGGTCCCGGACCTCTTCGGAGTCGCGCAGTACGGCGTCGTCTACACCGGCGGCACCAAGAAGATCGCCGAGCACGGCGGCGACCACTCGGACGACCTCGCGGTTCCGCTCGTCGTGTCCGGTGCCTCCGTACCGGCGGGCGTGCGCGACTCCGCGAGTGTGCAGACCAAGCAGATCGCCCCGACGATCCTGAACCTGCTCGGTCTGGACCCGCGCTCCCTGCGGGCCGTGCGCGAGGAACACACCGCAGTGCTGCCGATCCGCTGACCTGTCCGCTCGGGAAAGCCGGACGGCCGCCCAACTGGCAGTCAGTTGGGCGGCCTCGGGCATGGAGCGGGCTCAGCCGCTCGGGCCGGCCGGGGGCGTGGTCGTCTTGAAGCCCTCGGTCTTGTTGGCCTGGACGGCGAAGTCATTGGTGAACGTCTTGCTCAGGTCCACCGACCCCTTCACGTTGCCGACCAGCTTGTCCGTCGCCAGAGAGGTCATCGGGCCGCCGGCCGGCATGAGACCGTCCGGGAGGAACCGTCCCTTGTCCTCGTTCAGGGCTGAGATGTTGTCGGCCCTGGTCACCAGTTGGTTCGACACGAACGACGCCGGGAGCTTGTTCGCGATGTCGGCCGCGCTGTGGGTGCTGATCCCGTGCATGGTGGCGACGAGCGCGTCGACGACCTTCTGTACCGTGTCCGCCATGAAGCTCGGCGCCGTGTGCTACCTGGTCATGCCGTTCGGCTCCGCCGACCTGGCCGAACGGCTCAACGCCTACCGCGAACTCCAGCACCAGGTAGCCGTGTTGGGCCTCGCCCCACGCACCGACCAGGCCGACGGTCTGTGAAGTCCGGTTGAGCAGTGCCGTGAACGGCGTGTGGTCCGGGTGATCGTTAGCGCAGTCGAAGCTCGGTCGAAGTGCGGACGCGAACCGGCCGACAGGCCTGTGATCAGTGGATCACAGGCCTGTCGGCCGATGGGATCGTCGCTGGACTCGTGTCCGAAGTGGACGGTCAGGCGTTGGGGACCTGTAGCTTGTCCCAACTGGTTTTGCCGGGGATGCCGTTGGCGTCGTTGCCTTTGAAGCCGAGCTTCTGCTGCCAGGTGGCGAAGGACTTCACGTCGCCGGGGCCCCATACGTCGGTGTTGGCGCTCGACTGGTACCGGTTGCAGTCTTCGGCGACCAGCCGGTGGTGCATTGCGGCGATGATCGGTGATTTCTCTCCGGTGTGGAAGAACGACGCACCAGGGAACGGCTCGGTATCCTGCCCGGTGACGGGGTGTGAATTCACGAGCTCCGGCCACGAGCCGGGATCGACATGGTCGTTCTCGGGGACGTGGGCGTGTGCGTACCAGCCGCCCTTGGTTTCCCAGACACTCTCGCTGCGATGCGAGGTGAAGTCGGTCGGACGGCCCATGGGCCAGGTGTCTGGCACACCCCAGGACCGTATCCACGCGTAGAGTTGGTCCCAACCCTTGCACGGCGTATCGGTCAGCTTGGCGTACACCTTGCCGTCGAGGCGGCAGTGAGGGAAGAACAGTGCCTCAATCTGGATCACCACCTTGCCGGCGCGGTTCGTGCGGGTACCGCCAGGCTTTTCGAAGACTGCCTTACTTCGGGAGTCGGCGGGAAAGAACTGGGCGAACGCGCCGGTGAAGGGATCCCACAGAATGTGCGGGGCCGATCCCTTGCCGCCTCCGGTGAAAAAGCTCTTGAGGTTGGCGAACGGCACCAGATCTATGGGGTGCGCGGCGGTGGCTTTCTTGTCCGCAGTGATATGCGCAATCGCCTTTGCTGGAAACTGCACGTCACACGGGGCGTGATCGCCGATATCCGCCTTGATGGCGCCTGGCATCCACTTATCGGCCATGGTCGTACTCCTCCCGTATCCAGGTTTCAGATGGTGACAAGTAGCGTCACGCCCAAGTCTTAGACGTTGGGGACCCGCAGCTTGTCCCAACTGGTCTTGCCGGGGATGCCGTTGGCGTCGTTGCCTTTGAAGCCGAGCTTCTGCTGCCAGGTGGCGAAGGACTTCACGTCGCCGGGGCCCCATACGTCGGCGTTGGCGCTCGACTCGTACCGGTTGCAGTCTTCGGCGACGAGCCGGTGGTGCGTTGCGGCGATGATCGGTGATTTCTTTCCGGTGTGGAAGAACGACACACCGGGGAACGGCTCGAATTCGGCGGGGCCGGCGGGCCCGCCGTCCATGAACTGCTTGTAGGCCCCGTTCACGAACGTGGACCACTGCTTCCAGTCGTGTGCGTCCTTGATGGCCTTCGCCGTCTTGGCGTTGTAGACCGGGTCCTTGAGATTTGCCGCAACCCTGAGTGCGTCCGGCGGGGAGAACTGCCCTGGATGCTTGAGGGAGCGTATCTGGAAGAGGCCAATGGACGGCCCCCACTTTTGATCGACCACATCCTGGTCGCCGATGATCCCCGGGTCGCCTTTGGACTCTGCCATGGCCACGGCCGCCGCGATTTTGATGTCATTGCCAGTGAACCCTGCCTGTGTGGCGAGGGCGCGCAGCTCGGTCAGGCTCATTCTCATTTTCCGACACCCCTCTAACGGCCGGGAGGGTAAGGGATATCGCGGATCCTCTCAGCTGCATCTCCGTGGAGCGCGGGGCGGCTTTGCGAGGCGCGAAGGACAAGTGATTTCCAGCGTATGACGAGGTCAGGGATCGTGCAAACGGAGCGCTGACAAGCTCCAGCTCGTGCACAAACATGCGGCTTCAGTCGTTCTTGAGGCATCGACTGACAGTTGTGGCACCGAAGTTGACAGAGGACCAACCTCGCCTAAGTATCGTTATTGGTGGCGGATTGTCTGGTGCAGATGACGGATGGAAACGCACCGAAGGGGATGGAGGAGACGGAAATGAGCGAACCGTCCGAACGCCCGCAGCAGCCTCCGATCCGAGATGCCCGGGACGCCCGGGACGCCCGGGACAGCGGGGGTGAAAACCCCACGGTGCGTTTTGATGCCACGGTCCACCCCGGTGTGACGAACCGTGATCTCCTCGGCGTCGCAGACCTCGATCTGGACCGGATCCCCGATCCGGAGGGTGACGTCCGGGTGGTCGTCACCGCGGAGGAGTGCCGGCGTCTGCTGGAGAGCGGATACGAAGTCCGTCTGCATGCCCAGGTGCCCGTGCGGCCCCTCCCTGCCGAACTCGTGGAACAGGACGACTCGGTGAGGGCGTGGCTGGAGGAGCGCGTCCAGGGCATCGAGCGGTCGGGAGGTGTGTGATGTACCGAACGGTCCCCCAACTCGACTCCGTTACCTCGCTGCTCGCCACGTGGTTCCCGCAACTGTGCACGAGAACCCAACTGCCCGAGACCTCCGTCCAGGGCAGCCCCGTGTTCGCCCTGCGGTTGCGTGCCGGCAGGGACGGAGACCGTCGTGGTGTCCTGTTCGTGGGCGGTACCCACGCACGCGAGCTGATGAATCCGGACGCCCTGGTGGAATTCGCCGTCGACCTCGTCGTGAGCTACCTGAACGGCACCGACATCGTGTACGGCGGCCGCACCTGGACGGCTGAGGACGTCAAACTCATCCTGGAGAGCCTCGACCTCTGGTTCATACCCTGCTCCAACCCCGACGGCCGCACCAAGGTGCTGACCGTTGACAACATGTGGCGCAAGAACCTTCGTGACAACCCGGGGACGGCGTGCGACGGGGTCGACCTCAACCGCAACGCGGCCATCCTCTGGGGAGTGACGGAGGGTCAGACCTCGTGCAGCCCCTGCACCGATATCTACGTCGGGTCCGACGCCTTCTCCGAGCCGGAGACCCGAAACGTCAAGCACCTGCTGGACACAGAACGCATCCACACTTTCGCGGACGTGCACTCGTTCTCGGAGCTCGTCCTGTACCCGTGGGGCCACGCCGAGAACCAGACCACCGATCCGGCGGCACAGCGGTTCACGAGCCTGCCCACCGGAACCTGCGCGCCCATCGGCATCCCGGGCTATCGGGAGTACATCACGCCCCAGGATCTGCTCCGCTTCACCACGGTCGCGCAGCGGCTCGTCGACGCGATCGCGGCGGTACGCGGGAGCGCCTACACGCCGCAGACAGGTCGGACGCTGTACGCCACCACCGGAACCCAGAGCGACTACGCCTACAGCCGCCACATCGCGGACCCCGAGCTGGGCAAGACATACGGCTTCACCATCGAGACGGGCCCGCGGGTCGGCAGCGTCGAGGACTCCTTCCACCCGCCGGACCCCACGCCCATCAAGCTCGATGCCAAAGCGGGCATGCTGGCCCTCGCCCAGGAGAGCATCTGCGCCTTCGACCTGATCGGCCTGCAACAGCTCAACCGCCAGACCGAGGTGGACACGCTGCGCCGGGTCCGTGACGACGTGCTCGCGAACACCGAGGCCGGCCGCGACTGGATCACCCTCGTCGAGCGAGCCGAACTGCCCATCGCCTCCCTGCTGTTCACCGACGATGGCTTGGCAGACCGGGCCGCCACGCTGATCGAACGCGCGGGGAAGCTGTTCGAGGACGATCAGTCCGTCGTCAGTGACGAGGACGTCGACCTGGGACGCGCCCTGCTGACCGAACTCACCGAGCGGGTCGGAGCCGAGAACGCTCAGGTGCGCACCGATCTGAAGGCCGTCGGCGCGGCTCTGGAACAGGCGAGAAGGGTCTCGATCGCAGAGGTGCTGAATCAACTGACGAACCGCGGCCCGCTGCCGAAGTAGAAGCGAGCCGGGAACGACGAAGGCGCTACGGGGCTCGGACGCCGGCCGCAACTGGAGCGGACCGCCTTCCGGCGGGGACGCTGTCGCGCGGAACCAGAAGCTGCAGGGCACTGATGAGGCAGAGCGCGAACAGGCTTTGCGGGACGAGCACAATCCCGAGCGAGACAAAGACCTTCTTCACCGTGCGCACTCCCTTGGGTCCTTGCCGGTGAGGCGCCACGAGCCGCGGGCAGTACGGCAATGCTCATGGTGATCGCCCAGCCGTGGGAACGGCTGACCGGCCCACGTGCTGACTGTCCCCATCGCGTCCATACCGGCACGCCAGGGCCGCCCCTCTCACCAGGCGTCCGGAGATGTGCGGCAGGGTGAGGGCAGCAACCGCAGGCTCCATGGGAAGCCCGCTCGGGCCGCGTTCAGGCCCCGTAGCCCGGCCGTGTGACATGCCCCGCCGGAATCGGCGGCACAGCGTGCCGGTCGGTCTCGCCCGGGGCGCAGGGTGCTTTCGTCTGACGTCGGGTGCGCGACGGCTCCTGCGCCTGTCCTGGAGGGCGGCCGTCGCCTGGCTTTCCTCATGTGCGTCGCCCGTTTCCCCGCGGCGTGCCTCCGAACGCCGAAGGAGAGATCGTGGTGGCAGCAACAGTCGAGAACCGCGGGACGACGTCCGCGCAGCTTCTCAAGGGCCAGAAGGCGTTGGTGACCGGTGCCAACTCGGGCATCGGCCTGGCGACCGCCGTTGCCCTGGGCCGGGCCGGAGCGGACGTGGTGGTGAACTACGTCGTCGGTGAGCACGAGGCGGACAATGTCGTGAAGGAGATCGAGAGCTTCGGGGTCCGCGCCTACGCCCATGAGGCCGACGTGTCCGACGAGGGCCAGGTGACAGCCATGGTCGCGCGGATGGTCGAGGAGTTCGGCACCATCGACATCATGGTGGCCAACGCGGGCCTCCAACGGGACGCGGCGCTGACGGAGATGACGCTCGCGCAGTGGCAGAAGGTCATCGACGTCAACCTGACCGGCCAGTTCCTGTGCGCGCGAGAGGCCGCCAAGGAGTTCATGCGGCGTGGCGTGGTGGAGGAGGTGTCCCGGTCGGCGGGAAAGATCATCTGCATGAGCTCGGTCCACCAGATCGTCCCGTGGTCGGGCCACGTGAACTACGCCTCCTCCAAGGGCGGTGTGGGCATGCTGATGCAGACCCTCGCCCAGGAGCTGGCCCCCCATCGGATCAGGGTCAACGCGGTGGCGCCCGGCGCCATCCGCACCCCGATCAACCGCGACGCCTGGTCCACCCCCGAGGCCGAGGCCGACCTCCTGCGGCTGATCCCGTACCGCCGCGTGGGCGACCCGGACGACATCGCCAACGCCGTCGTCGCCATGGCGTCCGACCTGCTCGACTACGTCGTCGGCGCCACCCTTTACGTCGACGGCGGAATGACGCTTTTCCCCGGCTTCGCCACCGGAGGCTGATCGCCGATGCAGGATCACATCACGCCCCGCCGGGTGGTGATCCTCGGCGGGGGGTTCGCCGGGCTGTTCGCCGCCCGGGCCCTGCGGAAGTCGCCGGTCGCCGTGACGGTGGTCGACCGCCGCGCCCACCACCTCTTCCAGCCGCTGCTGTACCAGTGCGCCTCCGGGATCCTGTCCGAGGGGCAGATCGCCCAGCCGCTGCGTGGGGTCCTGCGGCGCCACCACAACGTGAGCTGCGTGCTCGCCGAGGCCACCGACGTGGATGC
Organism: Streptomyces graminilatus; assembly: GCF_001418565.1. Classification (GTDB taxonomy): domain Bacteria; phylum Actinomycetota; class Actinomycetes; order Streptomycetales; family Streptomycetaceae; genus Streptomyces; species Streptomyces graminilatus. The sequence continues at coordinate 27,777 of NZ_LIQQ01000031.1, forward strand.
CGCCGCCCGGCTGGTCCACGCCCGGCGGCCCGAGGGCGGGACGGTTCAGTTGCCCTACGACGATCTGATCGTCGCGGTGGGTATGTGCCAGTCCTACTTCGGGCACGACGAGTTCGCCGCGTACGCCCCCGGAATGAAGACCCTGGACGACGCGCTGGACATCCGCCGACGGATCTACCGGGCGTTCGAGATGGCCGAAACGGCCGCGGACGACCGGGAACGGCAGCAGTGGCTCACCTTCGCGCTCGTCGGCGGTGGGCCGACGGGGGTCGAACTCGCGGGACAGATCCGGGAGATCGCCGGCCACACGCTCGACCGGGAGTTTCAGAAGATCGACTCCGCCAAAGCCCGGGTGCTGCTCTTCGAGGGGTCCGACGCGGTGCTGGGCGCGTTCGGGCCCCCACTGGCCCACCGCGCGGCCCGGACCCTGCAGGGCCTCGGTGTGGAGCTCCACCTGGGCACGCTGGTCACCGACATCGACGCGCAGGGCCTGACGGTACGGGACCATGACGGCAGCACGACCCGGTTCGACGCACGTACCGTGCTGTGGACGGCGGGCGTCGAGGCGCCGCCGATCGCGGCCGCGCTGGCCCGGGCGACCGGTGCCGAACAGGACCGGGCCGGACGCATCCTCGTCGAACCCGACCTCACGGTCCCCGGCCATCCGGAGATCCGTGTCACAGGCGACGTGATGAACCTGAACAAGCTGCCGGGCCTGGCCGAGGTGGCCATGCAGTCGGGCGCGTACGCGGGCCGGAGCGTGCGACACCAGGTCGAAGGCAGGACGAAGAAGCCCAAGCCCTTCAAGTACGTGGATCTCGGCATCGCCGCCTACATCTCCCGCGGCCGGGCCGTCGTCAAGGCCGGCCCGCTGCATCTGTCGGGCTTCACCGGCTGGCTCGCGTGGCTCTTCATCCACATCGCCTTCCTCACCGGCTTCCGCAGCAGGCTGGGAGCGGTGCTCAGCTGGTCAGTGGCCTTCGCCACCGGTTCGCGACGCGAGCGCGCCTTCACCATGCCCGGCACCGACGCGTCGTCGGCGCCCCCGCCGCCTCCCTGACC
>NZ_LIQQ01000310.1 GCF_001418565.1 Streptomyces graminilatus
GGCCCAGGCGTCGACGGCGGCCTGTAGTTCGCGGGCGCGTTCGAACTGTCCCCGGAGTGCGGCGAGTTGGCCGAGCTGTGCCTGGGTCTGGAAGACGAACAGGGTGTGCCGGTGTGCCGTCGCCAGTTCCAGACAGCGCTGTCCGGTCCGCTCGGCCTCGTCCCACTCACCGACCGTGATCTGGTCCAGCATGATCGTCTGCATGATGGACATCACGTTGGTCAGGACCCCGGTCGCCGCCTCACGGTCGACGATGCGCTGCAACTGCGGCCGGAACCGGCTGAGGGTGTCCATGTGGTAGGCGGCGACGGCCAGTTTGGAGGCATCCGCTGTCCCCAGGTCGCCGGGACCGGAGAAGGCGCGTTCCACCCGTTCCCCCGCCCCGGCGCCGCGAATCACCACGTCGCCCCAGGCGTCCTGGTAGACGCGCGAACGCGAGGGCACCAGATCGCCCAGTGAGTCCAGCAGCTCATGGGTCCGCTGCCACGCGTCCTCGTCACCCGCGTACATGTCGACGGCCAGCAGCAGATCGACCAGGCGGCTGAGCGTCTCGCTCGGCTCCCGTACCCCGGTGGCGCGCAGGCGCTCGATCGCCGCGAAGACCTGGCGCTGTGCCGACCGGACATCACCGTCCTCCCGCGCGGCGGCGAGGGAGGCGAGATAGCCCGACATGGCGACCGAGGCCGGGGAATCGTCGTCGCCGGACCCGGAATCCGAGCGGACCAGCCGCAGGGCCTGGTCCAGCTTGGCGGCGTCCGTGGCGACGAAGGCGGCGTTGCCCAGGCGCCGGGACCGTTCCTCGCGGTTCTCGCTGAGTTCCGCGGCACGGGTCAGCCAGGCCACGGCGGCCGCCGCGCCACCGCGCCGCGAAGCGGACCCGGCCGCCGCCTCCAGCGCCGCCGCCACCTCCTCGTCCGGGTCGACCGTCGCCGCCGCCAGATGCGTGGCCCGCCGCTCGACATCGCCCCGATGCACCCGGGCGAGAGCCGCGTGCGCGGTCCGCCGCTCATTGGGGGTGGCCATCTGGACCACCGTCGAACGCACCAGAGGATGCCGGAACACGAAGTCACCGCTGAGCGGATCGATGTCCAACAGACCGCGAGCAGCGGCCTCTTCGGCTTCACGCATGCGATAGCGCGTGCTCCGGGTGCGGTCGGCCGCCGTGCCGGCCCCTACGCCGTCCAGGGCACCGCGCAGCAGCTCGGCGCGCACCGGCTCGCCGAGGGACGTGATACGCGCGCCGTACACCTGCTGCAGCCGCACGGGCAGCGGGATGCCGGTGTACCCGAGCAGTTCCTCGGGACTGCGTCCCGCCCGGCCGCCGCGCGCGTAGGGCGGCAGCTCCAGCAGCGCCAGCGGGTTGCCCTGGGCCTCGGCCAGCACCAGACGGCGGAGCTGGGGATCGAGCCCGGGGTGGTACTCGTCCAGGAGTTCCTCGGAGACCTTCTCCGGCAGCGCTGTCACCGCCAGTTCGGGCAGCGCGGCCGTGTCGAAACCCGAGGGCACCTGGGAGCGCAGGCCGACGACGAGCTTCACCGAGCTGCCGGTCAGCCGGCGCCCCACGAAACCGCACACCTCGGTGCTGGACGTGTCGAACCACTGGCCGTCGTCGAGCACCAAGAGGAGAGGCTGCTGCGAGGCCGCCAGGGAGAGCAGGTCGAGGACGGCGATCCCGAGCGTCATGACCGACGGGGGAGTGCCCTCGCCCCTGCCGAAGACACCGTCGAAGACCTCCCGGTGTGTGTCGTCCAGCCGGTCGATGGAGGTGAGCAGCGGATACAGGAACTGATGCAGACCGGCGAGCGGCAGTTCCGACTCGGCCTCGACGCCGGCCGCTCTGATCACCCGGTGTTTCCCGGCCTCGGCGAGCTCGACGACATGGTCCAGCAGGGCGCTCTTGCCCACTCCCGCGTCGCCGCGCAGGACGAGAGCCCGGCCTCCGGGGGCCGCCACGAACGCCGACAGCACCTCCTGCTCGCTCTCGCGGCCGACCATGGTCCTGACGCTCGACTCCACGCCCCCCACTCCCTTCACCGCAGCCCCCTGGTACCCGATCCGAACGGTCTCGTGTCCGGCGTTCCACTGTGCCACTGGGTGTGTACTCGTCGGCGCACCGGATGTCGCCGTATGTGAGTACTGCTCACACGTATCTTATGCGCTGTGTCCGTCCGCCCTCGGGTGTGTCAGGAGGTCCCGAGGCCGTTCAGCAGGGTGTCGACGACCACGTCGGCGGCCTGGCCGGGGCTCAGCTCGGGCTCTCGACGTAGCGGTGCGGGGCGACGGCGCCGACCGGCACCCGGTGCGGGTGTCGGCCGGTCGAAGGCGGCGGACGCGGGTTACGGCTCGCCGTCCTCCGGGGCCGTTTCCGAGAGCCTTCCGAGCTGGTCGACCCACAACGAGTTCAGGCGCTTCGCCCACAACGGGGACAACACGGTGAGGGAATGGGCGGCGACACCGCGGACCGCGATCTCGGTCACCGCATGCGTGCCCTTCGTGACCGGGGTGAGCAGCCAGGCCTGGCACAACTGCACACCGGCGCCGACGGCCGACCAACCGAGCCGGTGGTGGGACGGTGGGGGAGACGCCGGGGTGGGCGAGGGTCAGCAGTTCTGCCGAGGAGACGTCGTCCAGGGGCTCCAGCCGGTGTTCGGCCAGGCCGCCGGCCTCGAAGAAGCTGTCGGAGCTGTCGGAGCTGTCGGAGTCCGTACGGGAAGCGGCGAGGAAGCCGACACGGCTGCCGACGAGCCGCCGGGCCACGAAGCCGAGGACTGCGTTGGTCGCCCGGTCCAGCCACGGCAGGTCGTCGACGACGAGCAGGAGCGGTGTCCGGTTGGATATCAGCCGGAGCAGCAGCAGAACCGCGGTGGAGGTCGGCAGACGGTCGGGCGCGGGCCCGCCGCCGATGCCGACCGCGACCCGCAGGGCGTCGCGGTGGACGGTGTCCAGGATGTCGAAGTCGTCGAAGAGCGGTACCAGGAGCTGGTTGAGACCGGCGTAGCTGATGTCGGCCTCGAACTGCACACCGGCCGCCCGCAGCACCCGGACGCCGTTGTGCGCGGCGCCGGACGTCACCGCGTCGAGTACGGCGGTCTTGCCCACGCCCGCCTCACCCGAGAGCAGCAGGGCTGCCCCGTGGACCTCGGCATTGCCGAGGAACGAACGGATGAACTCCAGGTCCCTGTGGCGTCCGACCAGCCGTTTCGAGGCCGGGTCGGGGCTCGGGCCCAGGTCATTCATCGAGCTGCCTCCAACGGCTTGCGTCCGGAGGCCCGGTGCCGTCCGCCGGCCTGGCTGCGCCGCACCCGGCTCCGTGCGGCCGGTGCGATCACTGGAGTCTAAAGGACACCCATGGCCTTCCCGGTAGAGCCCGGTTCGGACAACAACGCCTGGTCCAGGTGGCCTTGGGCGTCGGCGGTGGGGTCTCGAAGGGGAGGGCCACCAGAGCGCACGTCACCGGCTTGACCGGTGACGATAGCTGCTGCCATGATGGCGTCACCGCCTAAACGGGTGACGGTGAAGTGAGGGGGGCATCAGCCATGGCCGTCAGCCACACCGCCCTTGCCGGCCTTCCTCCGGCCGGCGCGACCGTTGAGTCATTCCTCGTCGCCGGAGCCGGCCGAAACACACCGTCAGTTGACTGAAGCCGCGCAGGTCGGGCGCGGCCGACACTGAGCGCACGCCGCCCGACGGCGTATCCGACCTCATCCCTCGTCCCCTCGTCATCGAAAGCGAGAGCACAGCCATGGACATGAAGCTCGAAGTCGTCGTCCTGCCCGTATCCGACGTGGACCAGGCCAAGGGGTTCTACGTGGAGCGGCTCGGGTGGCGCCTGGACGCCGATTTCCCGATCGACGACGGCTACCGGATCGTGCAGGTGACCCCGCCTGGCTCCGAGTGCTCGATCATCTTCGGCGAGGGCCTGACCCGGCAGGAACCGGGCACGCTCCACGGCCTTCAGCTGACGGTCACCGACATCCTCAAGGCGCAGGAGGAACTGAGCTCGTACGGCGTGGAGGTCTCCGGCCCGTTCCGCGACGCGACCGGTGCCTTCCACCACGCCGGTGACACCCACCGCGTGCCCGGCACGCACCCCGACCGGGCCAGCTACGGGACCTTCGCCGCCTTCAAGGACCCCGACGGCAACGAGTGGTTCCTCCAGGAGATCACCGAACGCGCCCCCGGCCGCTGAGAACCGACGAGAGCTCGACGAGAGCCGCTGAGAGAGCTGTCGAGAACCAATGGCGTCCGTCACCGGAGGACTGATGACGACCGAGAGCATCCGCACGTACGACGTCATCGTGATCGGCGCGGGACCGGTCGGCGAGAACGTCGCGGACCGTACGACCGCCGCCGGTCTGAGCACCGTGATCGTGGAGAGCGAACTGGCCGGCGGCGAGTGCTCCTACTGGGCCTGCGAGCCGAGCAAGGCTCTGCTGCGCCCCGTCCTGCTCCGCGCCGACGCCGTGCGGGTCCCCGGTCTGGACCCCGCCGTCAAGGGACCGCTGGACGTCGAGGCCGTTCTGGCGCACCGTGACCGTATGTCCGCCGACTGGAAGGACGACGGCCAGGCCGAGTGGATCAAGTCGGCCGGCATCGACCTGGTGCGTGGTCACGGACGGCTTGCGGGGGAGCGGGAGGTGTCCGTGGTGACCCCCGAGGGCGACACCGTCCGCCTGCGCGCCCGGCACGCCGTCGCCGTGTGCACCGGCAGCCGCGCGGCCCTGCCCCCGCTGCCCGGCATCGCCGACCTGCGGCCGTGGACCAGCCGCGAGGCGACCAGCGCCCGACGGGCACCGGGACGTCTCGTGATCGTCGGTGCCGGTGTGGTGGGCGTCGAGATGGCCACCGCCTGGCAGGCGCTGGGCAGCCGGGTGACGCTGCTCGCCCGGGGTGATGGGCTGCTGCCACGGCTGGAGCCCTTCGCGGGCGAGCTGGTCACCGAGCGGCTGCGGGAGGCCGGTGCGGACGTACGGTTCAACGCCTCCGTCGTCGGCGCGGAACGGGTGGGCGACGGTACGGGCCAGGTCCGGGTCCGTCTGTCGGACGGCCACGAGATCACGGCCGACGAGATCCTCTTCGCCACCGGTCGTGCCCCGCGAACGGCGGACATCGGCCTGGACACCGTCGGACTGGAGCCGGGGGACTGGCCGGCCACCGACGACAGCCTGACCGTCACCGCCGTCCCCGGGGACTGGCTGTACGCCGTCGGCGACGTCAACCGCCGGGCACTCTTCACCCACCAGGGCAAGTACCAGGCGCGCGTCGCCGGGGCCGTGATCGCCGCTCGCGCCCGGGGAGAGCGGCTGGACACCGGCCGGTGGGCCCCGCACAGCACCACGGCTGACATCGAGGCCGTCCCCGGCGTCGTCTTCACCGACCCCGAGATCGCCTCCGTCGGCCTGACCGCCCGCGAGGCCGAGCGCACCGGCCGGGACGTCGAGGTCGTCGACCACGAGATCGGGCACCTCGCGGGGGCCGTCCAGTACCGCCCCGACTACCGGGGGCGGGCCCGGATCCTCATCGACCGGGACCGTCAGGTCGTCGTCGGTGCCACCTTCGCCGGACCTGGTGTCGCCGAGCTGCTGTACTCGGCCACCGTCGCGATCACCGGGGAGGTGCCGGTCGAACGCCTGTGGCACGCCGTACCGGCCTTCCCTACCATCAGTGAGGTGTGGCTGCGCCTGCTGGAGACGAGGAGAGACACATGACCACCGCACAGGACCTCATGCTCATCGCCCTGGAGCTGCCGGCCGAACAGCCGGTGGAGCGGGGCCACCTGTCCCTCGCGCTCGCGGGGGCCGAGGCGATCGATCTGCTGGCCAAGGAGGCGCTGAGCCTGGACGGCGACCGCATCCTGCCCGGTCTTCTGATGGCGACCGGAGATCCTCTGCTGGACCAGGCGGCTGCCTCGCTCACCAGACAGGAGCCGTACGAGACGGTCGACGCGTGGCTGTGGCGCCGCGGTGGCGGACTCTCCGCGGCCTACGCCCACGCTCTGGAGCGGGCCGGACTTGTCACCCACCCACGCCACTTCGGACTGCGCTCCACCCGGATCGTCCTGGCCGACTCGCCGGCCCGCCGCGACGCGGAGGAACGCAGGGACTCCGGCGAGCGCGTTCTCACCGCTCTGCTGGCAGCCGTGGGGACAGGGGAGGAACCGCCGGAGCCCCACGAGGACCCGGTCGGCGAAGCGGTCGACGAAGCGGTCGACGAAGCGGTCACGACCGTACTGGACGCGGTCGGCGACGCGGTCGACGAAGCGGTCGACGAAGCGGTCACGACCGTACTGGACGCGGTCGGCGACGCGGTGACGGAGCTGGAGGCCGTACGGCTGCGGCGGGACGTCGAGAACGCGGCGTTCGACAACATATGGCGGGGGTAGACACGTTTGTGTGGACGCGTCGAGGTGTCAGTCGATGTCAGCCGATGTCAGCTGGTGTTCGACGGCCGGTCCACCAAGGTGTACATGACGGAACGCTGCTGTTTGTGGCGCTGGATACGTCCCTTGGCGACCAGGGATTCGAGGGTGTTGCGCACCACTTGAGGTGTGGGCTCGCGGTCCGGGTGCTTCGCGAGGAGTTCGTCCCTCAACTCCTTCGCCAGGCGCGGCTCCTCGTACCCGCCGAGCAGTTCTGCCAGGAGGTCACCGAGCAGAGGCCGTCGCGACTTCTCCTCCGCGCCGGCGGAAGCGGGCGCGGGCTGGGCCCTTGCGACGACGAGCTCGTCCTGGGACTGCTCGGGCAGACGGGACGCGTCCGCGAAACCCTCGTACCGCTCGGCAAGGTCGAGGATGTCCAGCAGGAGCGCCTCCTCCTGCTTCAACACGGTGAGCCTCTGCGCCAGTTCCTGCTGTTTCCGGCGGTTCTCCTCCAGGTCCGACGCGGCTTGGGCTACGTACCGCGATCGGAGTGTGGCGGCTGATTGGCTGGTCACAACCGTTCACTTCCTCGATATGAATGACGCTGCGCATGATACCCACGCCGAGGGTGCCGTGCGGACAGGTGTCAGCGCCGGACGGGTCTGTCCGGCACACACTCCTCACGATAGGCGCTGAGGTGCCTGCGCACGTGGGAAGTGGGGACTCCGACTCGGTGTGAATACGTGTCGGGCGGCAGCGGTCTCCGAGCGCGTGTGGACGGGCGGGGCCGCGAGGGCCACGGGTGAGGGTGTCAGTGCGCGGTCGCGGCGGGCGTGGACTTCTTCCGGGCGCGGTACGCGGCGGCCTTGATCCGGTTGCCGCAGGACTCCATGCCGCACCACTGGCGCCGCATGCCCCGGGAGCGGTCGATGTAGACGCGGGTGCACTCGGGGTTGCCGCACTCCTTGAGCAGGGGCACGTCAGGACCGCTGAGCAGCTCCACCGCCTGTCGGGCGACCGTCGCCAGAGCCTGCTCCGGCGTCGCCTCGGTGAGTCGCCCGGTCGCGGTGAGCTGGGGCGTCGCGGGGGTCTTGCGGGCGGCGGCGTTGACCAGGTCGAGCGCCTCCTGGTCGAGCTCCTGGCCGAGGCGGCGGTCGGTCACGAGCTGGTAGACGGCTTCGCGTACGGCCGTGGCCTCGCGGACGTCGTCCTCCTGGCCCGGAGTGATCGTGTCGACGAGGCCGGACTCGACGTACCAGGCGTTCAGCCGGTCCGGCGTCACGAACATCTCGAACCGGGCCGAGCGCCGGGCCCGGAGGGTGGCCGCGAAGTCAAGGGCCGGATGCCCGCACACGAAGACATGATCGAGATTCACATCACCATTTTGACAGGTGACGCTGCTCGGACGCAAGAAGCGTCGCCGTTCCCGGTGGTGCTCCCGGCTCCGCCTCCGCCAGTCGAATGACCTAACACGCCACTCACGCATCCCGGTCACAGGTCGCCCGCGAATGTCAGTCAACTGACTGTCGCCCGGCTGTACCGCCCACGGCCAGAGTGGTCCATGAACATGTGTCGCCGAGCACGGAGCGGACACATCTTCGGGCTCGGACACACCCTCGGGCTCGGACACACCCTCGGGTTCAACACACCTTTACTCCCTTGGACGGAAAAGCGATGAGACGACTTCTGACTGTTCTCGCGGCCGGTGTGCCGCTCGCCGCGGCGGTGTACCTGCCGACCGCCTCCGCAGAGACGCGGACCGGCTCCACGGCCACCGCGTTCACCTGCGCGGCGCCCTCCGTGAAGGCCCCGGCCGGCACCAAGGTGGAGTCCGTGACGGCGACCTCCCAGAAGGGCGGCACCATCATCGGCACCGGCGTCCTCCAGGGGACGGTCTCCGGCGTACCGGCCTTCTGCGAGGTGACCGTCACGCTCACGCACCCGGGCGCGAACGACCATGCGAGGGTGCGGACCTGGCTGCCCGTCAGCGGTTGGAACGGCCGCTTCCAGGGGCTCGGCGGCGCCGCCTATCTGGCCGGTGACAACGGGGTCGGCCTGGGCACGGCGGTCAAGAACGGCTACGCCGCCGTCTCCACGGACGCCGGTGTCGGGGACGCACTCGACACCAGTTGGGCGCTGGACAGCGAGGGCCGGGTCAACACCGCGCCGCTGAAGAACTTCGCCTCCCGCTCCCAGCACGAGGCCTCGATCGTCGGCAAGGAGGTCGTCGGCGCGATCTACGGCAAGCGTCCCGCGTACTCCTACTTCACCGGCTGCTCCACCGGCGGACGCCAGGGTTACATGGAGGCCCAGCGCCACCCCGACGACTATGACGGCATCCTCGCCGACGCGCCTGCCGTCAACTGGGACGAGTTCGAGGTCGCCACGCTCTGGCCGCAGGTCGTCATGAACAACGAGAAGACCTACCCGTCCAAGTGCGAGTTCGAGGCCTTCACCAACGCCGCCGTCAAGGCCTGCGACTCTCTCGACGGTGTCAAGGACGGCCTGGTCGGCGACCCGGCCCGGTGCGACTTCGACCCCGGTCGGCTGATCGGCACCAAGGTCGTGTGCGAGGGCAGGGAGCTGACCGTCACGGCGGCCGACGCGACCGTCGTACGCAGGATCTGGGACGGCCCGCGCACCGTCTCCGGCCGGAAGCTCTGGTACGGCACCCCGATCGGGGCCGACCTTTGGGCGCTGGCCGGGCACAGCGACCCCGACGCCGACGGAAACGTCACGGGCTCGCCGTTCCCGGTGCCCGCCGCCTGGCTCAAACTCTGGGTGGCGAAGGACCCGTCCCTCGACATCTCGAAGATCACCTACAGCCGGTTCACACAGCTCTTCAAGCAGTCCCAGGCCGAGTACGACAAGGTCATCGGCACCGACGACCCGGACCTGTCGGCGTTCCGCGAGTCCGGCGGCAAGCTGCTGACCTGGCACGGCCTGGCCGACCAGTACATCCCCACCCAGGGCACCGTGCGGTACCGCGAGCAGGTCGAGCGTGAGCTGGGCGGCGCCAGGAAGGTCGACGACTTCTACCGTCTCTTCCTCGCCCCGGGCACCGACCACTGCGGCCTCAACGGCGCCGGCGGATCGGCCGACGGCCTCGCCGCGCTGATCTCCTGGGTCGAGCACGGCAAGGCCCCCAGGACACTGCCCGCCACCCTGATCAACGCCGACAGGCAGCCCGTCACCCGTGACCTGTGCGCCTACCCGCGGGTCTCCCGCTACAAGGGCCACGGGGACCCGGCCGCCGCCTCCAGCTTCCGCTGCGTCTCCCCTCCCCGGCACTGACCGCTCCGGCGACGACTCCCTGACCTGAGAAAGGCCGAACCCACATGAGCACGCAGACCTCGACGCCGGCTCCTTCGGCGGCCACGGACGAACGGTCCTCCCTTCTGAGGCTCTACCTGGGCCGCGGTGTGCTGGCCGTGGCGTGGGCCCTGGCCTTCGCCGGCGTCCACAAGAACCTCGACGCGGCGGCCGTCACCCTGCTGGCCGTCTACCCGCTGATCGACGCCGTGTCGTCGGTGATCGACCACCGGGCCACCCCGAACGGCTCCGAACGCCAGGTCATCGCGTTCAACGGGGTGCTCAGCACGCTGGCCGCCCTCGCGCTCTGCCTGGCCGGAGCCGGCGGCGAGGCGGCGACGCTGCACGTGTTCGGCGTCTGGGCCTTCGTCTCCGGTGCCGCGCAGGTGGCCGTGGGCATACGGCGGCGCGGCCCCGAGTTCGGCAAGCAGTGGCCGACCCTGATCTCGGGCGGTCTGTCCGTCCTCGTCGGCATCACGTACAACATCCAGGCCACGGGCGGCGATCCCTCGCTCGACGTGCTGTCGGTGTACGCCACGGGCGGCGGGGTGTGGTTCATCCTGCAGGCCCTGCTGCTGGGCTGGAAGTCCCGCCAGGCGCGCACCCGGACCGGCTGACGGCGGCCGTACTCCCGCGATTCCTCCCGGCCCGCGCCATGACGGCGCGGGCCGGGACGTTCGCCGTCGGGGTCGTCAGGGTCGTCACGGTCGTCGGACAGAGGGTCCGGGGCAGGTCACCCATGTGTGCCCGCGATGGCGGTCACTCCGGGGGTGCCGCCGGGCCGTCGAGCAGGTGCCTGAGAAAGCCGTCCCAGTTGAGACCGTCCATCTCCGCCTCGGCCGAGATGACCCGGTAGGTCGAGTCCAGCCACTCCGCCGGCGGCGCCGCGGGGACCTCGAACAGGGCCTCGGCCCCCGGCGATTCGAGCAGCAGCCAGGACGAGGGCCGCTCCGGGGCAGCGCGGGCCACATCCGTACGTCCTCGCGACCGCTCATCGTCGTCAGCCCGCGGTGCGGCAGCTCGCGGCCGATGCGCCGGGCGAGGCCCGGCCCTTCCTTAACCGGTCGAGGTCAAGGAACAGCTAAGGCACCGACTCGGACGCCGAACGCGCCTTCAGGGGTGACGGATCACCGTGCATGACGGGGATTCCCTCCGTGGGACGAAGTCTGCTGCCGCCACTCTTCGCCGGGAACAGGTCCCGTACATCGGTCACTTGACGGTCAAACCAAGTCGCCCGTGCGGGACCGGGCTGAGCCGGAGGCAGCCGAACGGCGGCTCCGGGATCAGCCCGGTGGGTCGCACGGGCGATGGCCTGAGTCAATTGACGTGGGTCTTCCCGCTGTCAGCACACGTATGAGGTGCTGGGGAACGCGTCGAGGGGCGGCGGGACCTGGAGTCCCGCCGCCCCTCGACGGGTGTCAGCGGACGGTGGCGCGGGCGGCACGCTCGATCACGTCGGCCACCAGGCGGGGGTGGGAGACGGCCACCGAGTGGGACGCGGCGACCTCGACGGTGTGCGCGTGGGCGCGCTTGGCCATGAAGCGCTGGACGGCGGCGGGGATGTTGAGGTCCCTGGTGGTGACGATGTCCCAGCTCGGCTTGGTCTTCCAGGCCGCCGTGGTGGCCTTCTCCTCCAGCGCGGCCTGGGCGATCGGACGCTGCTCGGCGGCCATCAGCGCGGCCTGACCCGCCGGCACGTCGGCGGCGAACTGGTGGTGGAATTTGTCCTGTCGGATGTACAGATCCGTGGCGGTGGAGCCGTCCGCCAACTTGTAGGTGACCGGGTCGAGGGCGCCGGGGAGGGTGGAACCGGGGTACTTGCCGGTCAGTTCCAGGGCGCTCTCGCCGGGGGCGGGCAGGAAGGCGGCGACGTAGACCAGGGCCTTGACGTCGGGGTCGTCGGTCGCGGCCCGGCTGATGACGTTGCCGCCGTAGGAGTGGCCGACGACGACCTTCGGGCCCTTGACGTGGTCCAGGACCGTACGCAGGGCGGCGGCGTCGGAGGCCGGTCCGCGCAGCGGGTTGGCGGCGGCGATCACCGGGTAGCCGTCGGCGCGCAGCCGTGAGACGACGCCGTTCCAGCTGGATCCGTCGGCGAAGGCGCCGTGTTCCAGGATGACGGTCGGCCTGGTGTGTCCACCGGTGCCGGCGGCTGCCTTCGCGGTCTCGGTCGCGCCGCTGGCCGTGCCGCTCAGTGCGACGGCGCCGAGCGCGAGCCCCGCCGCGGCCGTCGCCAACGACCCGGTCATCAGCCGCCTGCGTCCACCAATGACGCTCATCATGACAAACCCCTCTCAGGAAATTTCTCTCGGTATGTACGGTGTATCTGCGGTGGTCAGAGGTGATCGGCGTCGATCACGGCCTGCGCGAAGACCGTGGGCGCTTCCTGCGGCAGGTTGTGCCCGACGTTCGCGATCGTGCGGTGCTCGTACGGTCCGGTGAAGTGGTTGCGGTAGCCGGCGCCGTCGCCCGGTGCGGTGAAGGGGTCGAGGGCCGGGTCGAGGGTGACCGTGGGAACGCCGATGGACGGCTGGAGCGCGAGCAGCTTCTCGTAGCGGTCGAAGCGGTGTTCACCCTCGACGAGGCCGATGCGCCACCGGTAGTTGTAGAGGACGACGGCCGCGTAGTCGGGGTTGCGGAAGGCCTGGGCCGTGCGCTGGTAAGTGGCTTCGTCGAAGCTCCAGTTGGGGGAGACGAGAGTCCACACGTACCGGCACAGCGCGATGCGCTCGTCGACGTTCTCCATGGCCTTCTTGCCGCGCTCGGTGGCGAAGTACCACTGGTACCACCAGTTGTGCTCGACGGCCGGGAGCGCGGGCTCGAGCTGCGACTTGCGGTTGGTGATGACGTAACCGCTGGTGGAGACAAGGGCCTTGGCGCGCTCGGGCCACAGCGCGGCGATGATGTCGGCGGTGCGCGAGCCCCAGTCGAAGCCGGCGAGGACGGCCCTCTCGATCTTCAGGGCGTCCATGAACGCGATGACGTCCAGCGCGACGGCCGACTGCTCGGCGGTGCGAGGGGTGCGGCGGGACAGGAAGCGGGTGCTGCCGTGGCCGCGCAGATAGGGGACGAGGACCCGATAGCCCAGGTCCGCGAGGAGCGGGGCGACATCGACGAAGCTGTGGATGTCGTACGGCCAGCCGTGCAGGAGCACGACGACCGGGCCGTGGGCGGGACCGGCCTCGGCGTAACCGATGTCCAGGACACCGGCCTTGACGTGCTTGAGCGTGCTGAACGCGGTGTGGGTGCCGGGGGTGACGACCGGCACCGCGGGAACGGGGGCGCCGCTTGCCTGCCGTACGGCGGCCGATGCGTCGGCCGCGTTGGTCGGCAGGCCGGACAGAGAGACCGCGGTGGCGCCGGTGCCCAGGCCGACGGCCTTGCTGAAGGAACGCCTGTTGATCACGTGAAGCCCTCCGTCGTGCGTCTTGGGTGACCGGCCCGAGCCGGCGGTACCTACTCTCGTCGGCGAGGAAACCGGACACATCAGTCATGTGACGGTCGGTCACGGAGAAGACATCGGTCGTGCGACGCGGCGCATGTGTCAGTCATTCGACTGAGGTGTCGGTGGCTGGTCGGCCAGAGAATCAGGGAAATCAAGCACGGTGGGGCCCATCCCTCTCCGTGCGTCACCGACTTGACAGGTGACGCAGGGAGGGGCAGTCTGATGGTTGTCCGAGGCGACAGGCAGGACACCATCCACGATCGAAGAAGTGGAGCACGGTCATGAACCAGGGGCTCACCAGGGAAGCCGCCGAGGCGGCGGTCCGGCGCGCGCGATTCGGCAGGCTTCCCGAGCGCATCCGCTTCGAGGACATGGCCGAACAGGTCGAGGCCTCACCCGCCGGTGCGGTGAAGGCGTCGTACAACCCCGAAGGCCAGTGGCAGTTCTACTCGTGTCTCGCCCTCGATCTGGGCCTGTAGACACCGTGCCGGGCGAGGGGAACGGCCTGTCCCGCTCGGCCTGACAGGGCGGCGAGGGGCAGGACGGGACGCCGCTCATTTGGCGTCCGTCGGACCTCCGGCAGACGTACGTACTGACAGACGACTCGACGAACGAGGGTGTGCGCCGTCCCCGCCGACCATGTCGTCCCGGTCCCTGACCGGCGGAGAGGGAGTGCACGCGGTCTTCGACGGCGGCGGCGCCAGGCGTTCTGGCCCTCGACCGAGGTCCTGCGCCGGGTCGGGACCCTGGTCTGCTACGGCCCGCTGATCGGTGACGTCCCCACACTGCGGATGCTCGACCCGCCCAGGATTATCAAGGTCACCTATGCGGTGTTCGCGGACCACGGCGGAGCCGACGAGAACACCGCGGCAGCGATCGCCCTGCTCGGCCCCGAGGCGCCGACCGCCATGGCCCACCCGGCCCACCACGCTGACGGCGCGGAGGCTGGGGATCGATCCCCCCGTACCTATCTGGTGTGCGCCGAGGACAGAACCCGTCCCCGAGCCCCTTCAGCGCCTGTTCATCGCCCAGGCCGACGACGCCTTCCCGCAGAACAGGCCCCACGTGATCACGCTGGAGTCCGCGCACGCGCCCTTCCTCTCGATGCCCGACCGGCTGGCCGAGGCGGTCGCGGACGCCGTCCGCTGACGGCGCACGGCGGTCGCGCCGGACACCTTCCACCTCGTCCGGCCGACGCTGCCCGGCCACGGGTTCTCCGGCAGGCCGACGTCGACCGGCTGGAACCCGGCCCGCACGGCGACAGCGCGCCACCGGCTCACGCTCCGGCTCGGGTACCAGCGATACGGGTCTCCCTGGCGCCCACGACGAGATGCTCGACGCCGTCTCGCGCGCACGGCCTTCAGGTCACCGAGGGGCCGACGCCACCGTGTCGACCGGAGCCCGCACGTGCCCGGCGGTGCGGGACGACAGGCGGTGAAGCGGAGAGCTCCCGCAGGCCGGATGCCTGCGGGAGCTTTTGCCCGGTCCGGAGAACGGGAGTCCCGATCTCCGGAGCCGGACGGAAGGCGACGGGCACCGGGGCCCGGGCGGTGTTCGTGGTGTCAGGCCCAGGGGTTGAAGGGGATGTCGGGCTTCGAGGCGTTGAGGAGGTTGCGGAAGCGGTCGTCCTTGTCGGTGGTCTTGATGGTCGCCGAGCCGAAGTCGGCGTTGTTGAGCCGGTCGCGCAGCCAGGTGCTGGGCCAGCCGTTCCAGTCGACGATGGGGGGCTGGCGCCAGTTGTGGTAGTGGTTCTCCGGCGGCTCGTCATTGCCGTTGGCCAGCCGGAAGAGGTGGCTGCCAGGGCCGCCGGTGCCGCCTTCCTTGTGGTAGACGACCTTGGGGTGGCTGCCGTCGAACCGCACGGACGAACGGGGGTAGGTGTGCTGCCCGTTGTGCTGGGTGACGGTCAGGAACTCCACCTGGTTGGACGACTGCTTGACCCAGGAGATGACGTGCTCGAAGTCGTGCCGGTGGCCGCCCGCGCCGCCGTTCTGCGTCTGGTCCTTCTCGAAGTAGCTGGCGTACACGATGGCGCACCAGCCGTTGTTGCACTTGGAACGGGCGTAGGTCTGCGAGCGGTCCAGGTCCGACTTGTCGCGGCAGTTCCCGTTGACGTCACCGCCCAGCTTCAGACCCGGGTTGAGGGTGCCGTCCGGGGCGATGGCGGAGACCGCGTAGCAGCCGTCGGTGTCGTAGTCGTAGGCGGGCGAGAACGACGCCTCGTAACCGCCCGCCTTCTGGGGCAGGTTCTGCAGCGAGTCCGCCTGGGCGGCCGTGCCGGGGAGGGCGAGCAGCAGGGCGCTCCCGCCGACGAGTGTGGCGCTCCGGTGCCGGGTGCGCGCGGAGCCCGCGGTTTCGCCGGTACGACCTCGCCCTAAGAAGTTCTTCATCTTCACCTATCTCCATGATCATCGGACTGGCCGGCCGGCGGTGACCGGCGGCCCGTGACGAGCATGGCGGGTGAACCCACCCGTGCGGATCAGTCACCTGACGGTCCGTCGCGACGCCTGTCCATAGGTGATCCGCTGCGGCTGGTGCTCCGTCAAATGACCTAGCGGTCCTTTGCCGGGTGTTCACCGGGGCCTGTTCGGCGGATCCTGGCTGATAGCCGCCAGCAGGCGGTTGACCAGGGGATTGCTGTCGTTCGCGCGCCACGCGACGGCAACCCGTGTGCGGGCGGTGCCGGGTTCGATCCTGCGGAAGGCGACGCCTTTGAGGCGGATCCGGCGGATGCTTGCCGGGGCCACGGAGACGCCCAGACCGGTTTCCACGAGGGCGCACACGGTCTGCCACTCCACCGCGTGCTGGACCATCCGTGGCGTGAACCCCGCTGCGGTGCACAGGCCGACGATCTGGTCGTGCAGGGTCGGGCCGGCGGTGCGGGGCAGCAGCACGAAGGGCGAGTCCGCCAACTGTGCGAGCCGTACGGTCCGTTGGGCGGCCAGAGGATGGGCGGACGGCAGCACGGCCACGAAAGGCTCGCTGAGTACCGTCCTGAAGCCGAGCTCTGTCTCGTCGGTGGGGGGTTCACGCAGCAGACCGATGTCGATGGACTTGTCGTGCAGGGCGGCGATCTGCGGAGCGGTGGTCATCTCGTGGATGTCCAGATGGACGCCAGGAGACTGGTCACGGAAGGTGCGCAGCAGGCCGGGCAGGACCGTCAGGGCGAGGGACGCGGCGAAGCCGATCCGCAGGCGGCCGGCCCGGCCACTGCCGACGGCCCGCGCTGCGGCCAGACCGTCCGCGAGGTCCGTGAGTGCCCGCCGGGCGGCGGGCAGCAGTTCGCGGCCGGCCGGGGTCAGGGCGACATGCCCTGGGGCGCGGGTGAACAACTCGTGGCCGACCTTGTCCTCCAGACGGCGGATCTGCTGGCTCAGTGGCGGCTGGGCGATGCCCAGGCGGGTGGCCGCGTGGCCGAAGTGGAGTTCCTCCGCGAGCACGACGAAGGCGTGCAGTTGCGGTAGGGGGAGTTCGGGGCGATCCATACGCCCAGAGATATCAGACCATGCATGTGGGCGTATTAGACGTATCGGTGCCGGTCTTCTAGCGTTCGGCGCATGACAGAGCGACGCGCGATCCTCAGCGGCTCGGCCTTCGAGGAGCAGATCGGTTACGCCCGTGCGGTGGTCGACGGGGACTGGGTGCATGTGTCCGGCACGACCGGGTTCGACTACGCCACCATGACGATCTCCGACGACGTGGTGCAGCAGGCCGAGCAGTGCCTGCGCAACATCGAGGCGGCACTGGCCGAGGCGGACTGCACCTTCGCCGACGTAGTACGCGTGCGCTACCTGCTGCCCGACCGCGAGGACTTCGAACCCTGCTGGCCGGTCCTTCGGCGCTGCTTCGGCGACGTTCAGCCCGCCGCCACGATGCTCATGTGCGGTCTCTCCGACCCACGGATGAAGATTGAGACAGAGGTGTCCGCGCGGCGGCGCGTCCCCCCGCATCGCGGTGGCGGCACGAGCACTCGCTCAAAAGCCCCGGTCCTGCCCGTCGCGGCCCACGAACCCCCCTACTACGCGGCCGTGTTCACCACGGTGCGGACCCAGGACCAGGACGGCTACAGCGAGACCAGTGCCCACTTGGAAGACCTGGTGAAGGACGTCCCCGGATACCTGGGGATGGACCACGCGCAGACTCCTGGCGGGCTGGGCATCACCGTCGGCTACTTCCGCGACGCCGACGCCCTCGCACAGTGGCGGACCGACGCCGAGCACGGCGTGGCGCGAAAGCGCGGGCGAGCCCAGTGGTACGAGCGCTACACGCTGCACGTGGCGAAAGTGGAACGGAGCACCGGGTTCACGCGAGCGGAAGACCCGCGGACCCCCACAGCGGACTGACCGGCCGAGACCTCCATGAATGGGGGAACCCCAGCCGTCGTACGGCTGGGGTTCCCTTGTCGTGGTGGTGGTGATGGTGGACCGGACCGCCGGTCAGCGCTGGAGGGTGAGGACGCCCGGCCGGTACGGCAGTTGGTCGTAGGGGCCGCCCGCGGAGGGGGACTTGCCCTGGTAGAGCAACTGCAGGTTGCAGGGGTCGATGGTCATGCTCTGGTCGGGGTTGTTACGGACCAGGTCGCCGTGGCTGATGTCGTTGGTCCAGGTGGCGCCACTGTTGGCCTTGCCCGCGAAGGGCTTGCTCTCGGTGCCGGCCTGCGGGGTCCACGTACCGCTCAGGCTTGAGGCCGTGAACGAGCGGAAGTAGCGCCCGTTCGCCCCCATGGCCTCGACGAGCATGAGGTACTGCTTCTTGTCCTTGACCTTGTAGACCTGCGGGGCCTCGAACAGGTTGGCCTGGGTGTCGCTCATGATCGTGGTGTAGGAGGAGCCGAAGCTGCCGGGGAAGTTCCCGATCGGCATGCTCGCGCGGTAGATCTTGCCGTTGTCACCGGCGAAGAACAGGTACATGTTCTGGCCGTCCGCGATCAGGGTCTGGTCGATCGGGCCGGTCCCGGAGCCGGAGATGCTGCCGGTGAACAGCGGCTGCGGCGCGGACCAGCCGTTGGGGTTGGTCGGGTCGCTCGACGTCCGGTAGATGAAGGGCCACTGGCCCCACTGGTAGGCCAGCACCCAGACGTTCTTGGGCGCGAAGTAGAACAGCGTGGGCGCCACCGCGGCCTGGTTCATGCCGGTCTGGCCGGCCGATGCCATGTCCGACCAGTTGGTGAACGGCTTGAAGCTCATCGAGCCGTACGACGAACCCCCCACGTTCGACGCGTACACCAGGTGCTTGCCCTTGTAGACGACATTGGTGAAGTCCTTCAGCGACGTCCAGCCGTTCGCGGGCTGCGCCAGCGGGCCCGTCGACTTCCACCGGTAGGAGGACGGAAGCGCGCACTTGGCGCCCGTCGGCGCGGACGCCTTGAAGTTCCAGTGCTGGTTGGCGCCGCCCTTGGAGTCCTGGATCTGAACGGCGGTGCCGTTGGCGGTCCGGCCACCGGGGATGCCCAGCACCCGGCCACTGGCGACGTTGGTCAGGGTGTACGAGCCGTCGCTGTTCCGGCGTGCCTTCCAGTGCTGGTTGGCGGCGCCGGTGGAGTCCCAGACCTGCGTCCTCGTGCCGTTGGCCGTACGGTCGCCCGGCTCCTCCAGCACCCGGCCACTGGCGACGTTGGTCAGGGTGTATGAGCCGTCGCTGTTGCGGCCCGCTCGCCACCGCTGGTTGGTGGCACCGCTGGCGTCCCACACCTGGAGCGGGGTGCCGTTGGCGTTGTATCCGGCGGGCTTGTCGAGAACGCGGCCGGCGGCCATGTCGGAGAGCGTGTAGACAGTGCCGGAAGCGATGCCCCCGCCCGGCTTGCTGCCGCCCGGCGTGCCCCCGACGGGCGTACCGCTGCCACTGTTCAGGGCGGTGAGCACCGCGCTGTAGGCGGGCTTCCTGTTGCCGTTGTTGTCGAACAACAGCGGATTCTCACCGCCGCGCCACGAGTCGCTGTCGCGGATGCCCCACAACGTGATGCCCGTGCAGCGGGCGACGCCGAGGCAGGCGTTGACGGCGTCGGCGTACGCGCCGGGGGCCGCCTGGGCGATGTCGAGTTCGGTGAGCTGGACGTCCACGCCGAGCGCGGCGAACTTGGACAGGGTGGTCCCGAAGGACGCCGGCGGGCCCCCGGCGCCGAAGTGGCTCTGGAAGCCGACGCAGTCGATGGGCACACCGCGGGACTTGAAGTCCTTGACCATCCGGTAGACGCCCTGGGTCTTGGCGTCCGTCCAGTTCTCGATGTTGTAGTCGTTGTAGCAGAGCTTGGCCGAGCTGTCGGCGGCCCGAGCGGTGCGGAACGCCTCCTCGATGAAGCCGTTGCCCAGCACGTCATGGAACACCGAGCTGCGCTGCTGGCCGCTGCCGCCGTCCTCGAACGCCTCGTTGACCACGTCCCAGGCGTAGATCTTGCCCTTGTAGTGGGTCATCTCCTTGGTGATGTGGTTGTCCATCACACTGCGCAGGGTGTTGGCGTCGGTGATGGACTTGACCCAGCCGGGCAGTTGGGAGTGCCAGACCAGGGTGTGCCCGCGCATCCTCTGGTGATGCGCGGAGGCGTGGCTGACGATCGTGTCGGCGGGAGCGAAGTTGAACGACCCGCGGGACGGCTCGATGTAGTCCCACTTCATCTCGTTCTCCGGGGTGATCATGTTGAATTCCCGGTCGAGAATGGCGGAGTACGTCGAGTCGCCGAGCCTGCCCGTGGCCACCGCCGTGCCGAAGTAACGGCCACGGTCCGCCGCCGCCTTGACGACCACGGTCGGTGGGGCGGCCTGCGGCGTACGCGCGGCCATGGCGACCAGCGGCACGGCGGCGCCGACGGCGGCGAGCACCACGGCGGCGGCGAGCACGCGGCGGGTCGCCGGACGGCGGCGATGAGAGCGGTTCTGATCTGACAACGGTTTGTCCTTCTGGCGCAGTGGGCCCTGGCCTCGGCCCCGGGTGCCCCTCAGTTGTCGCCACCCGCACGAAGGTTGCCGTCATTCGAAAAGTTTTTCCGTCCGTGGCGCCGGCCGTCCCGTCGGCGCCACGGAGCCGCGGAGCCGCGACCGGGCAGCTTCGGCCGCCCGGTTCAGAAGGCGTGTGCCATCAGCTCCGCGAACAGCGCGTGCTCGTCGACGTCGAGGCCGCGTGAGCGGAACCAGGCACAGACGTTGGCGCAGTCACGCTGGAGGAAGCTCATCGCGTTGAGGTTGCCGACCAGGTCGACGATCTGCGGCAGGTCGATGATGACCAGCCGTTCTCCCGCCGCCAGGATGTTGTACGCCGAGAGGTCGCCGTGCACGACACCGTTCTGCACCATCGTCGCGAGGGCCCCGGTGAGCTGCTCGAAGTACGCCGCCAGCAGCTCGGGCGAGGGCCGGGTCTGGGCGAGCCGGGGCGCGGTCCGGACGGTCCCGTCCTCGTCGACGACGGTGATCCACTCCATCAGGATCTCGGTGCCGTCGATCTGCACCGGGTAGGGAACCGGCAGCCCCAGGTTCCAGAACCGCACCAGGGCACCCCACTCGGACACCGCCCACTCACCGGCCGCGACCTGCCGGCCGAAGGTGCTCTTCTTTTTCACCGCCCGCTCGTCACGTGAGCGTTTCATCGAGCGGCCCTCGGTGTAGGACGCGGCGCGGTGGAAGCTCCGGTGCTCGGGGGAGCGGTACCGCTTGGCCGCCATGACCACGCCGGCGCCGGGGTCGAGCGGATCGGCGCGCTCGACGAGGTGGACGTCGGCCTCCTTGCCGGTCTTGAGGACGCCGAGTTCGGTGTCGACCGCGCCCTGCGAGGTCACCACCCAGTCGGGAAGCGGCTCGGGGCCACGGCTGAGAGGCTCGACGCTGAGCCAGGTCGACCAGCGCTGGCCGTCCTCAAGGTCGTCGTACGCACGGAAGTCGAAGACGAACCGGTCGTCGATGTCGGCCAGATCGCTCAGATCACTCGGATCGTCCGGGCCGTACGGCTGCGGGACGTGGCCGTGGGCGCCGGTGCCGAAGCCGTCAGGAAACGCCGGGTGTTGAAGGTTCTGAACGTGCTGTGGGTGCTGCGGGAGATTGTCGTGAGACATCGCTGGAGGTGCTCCATGAGGCGAGAGGGAAGCGGTCTGCGGGCAGGCGAATGACAGTCGTGATCACGTCGCGCCTCCTCTCGTGGAGCACCGGGCGGTTCCCGGTGTGCCGCCCATGCTGAAGGGCGGGCACCGGGCTCGGCAACCGAATAAAACTCATTCCTCGCTGGAGACCATGCTCGACCAGAATTCCCAGATCTCCGAGACGCCTCGGCCGGTCGCTCGCAGCGCCTTTATCGGGGTCCCGGCGGTGTCCATGGCGAACTCCCGTCCTCCCTTGCCGCCGAGCACGCCGGCGAGGACCCCGAACGTGCACGCGAACACGATGCAGACCACCGCGAACAGAAAGCCGCTCGCGGCGAGCAGGCACGTCATGAAGAGGCAGAGGAGCCCCCCGATGATCGCGATCAAAAATCGCACAACCAGTTCCATGAGCCCCCCTGAGCGCACGCACGGCAACGCAAGCACGGTAGCGACGGACTACCCATCGTGTCCGAAACTCATACGAATCGTGACGTCTCAAACTGGTATGGAACCGGCTTGATCCCCATCATCCGACGGCACCACCGGAGGGCGGTGCCGGACGGCGTCACCCGTCAGCCACCGCCTCGGCCCAGGCGCGGGTCGACATGGAACTTCGGCCCG
This sequence comes from Streptomyces graminilatus, assembly GCF_001418565.1. GTDB lineage: Bacteria > Actinomycetota > Actinomycetes > Streptomycetales > Streptomycetaceae > Streptomyces > Streptomyces graminilatus. Next base: position 21,799 of record NZ_LIQQ01000310.1, read on the forward strand.
GGACCAGCGCCCGCCGGGCGCTCACCCGCGAGCACGGCTCCGACCTGGTCCAGGCCCACCGTCGCGGCGACGAGCGGTCGCGGATCGACCGAACCCTCGGCGTACGCCCGGATGGTGGCGTCGAGACCGGGGGAGGCGGACAGGACTCCGACCGCGGTGACGTCCTTGAGGACGAGGGTGCGGGTGTCGATGCTGCTCGGTACGCCGGCCAGGCCGATGTAGACGACATGGCCCGCCGGTTCGACCAACCGCAGGGCCAGATCGGGGAGATGGGCGGCATTGGAGGCGTCCACGACGGCGTCGTACGGCAGTTCCGGGACCGTGTCCTCCCGCCAGGCGTGCTCGAAGCCCAGCTCGCGGGCGAAGGCGAGCGAGCCGTCGGTGGCGCCCATCAGATGGACCTCCGCACCGGCGGCCCGCGCGAACATCGCGACCAGAAGGCCGATCGTCCCCGGCCCGAGGACCAGTACGCGGTCCCCGGAACGCAGTTCGGCCGCCTGAGCCGCGCGCAGGGCGTTGCCGCCGGGCTCGACGAGCGCGCCCAGCACCGCGTCGACGGAGTCGGGCAGGACGTGCAACGAGGAGACCGGTACCGCGAGTTGCTCGGCCAGCGCACCGGCCCGCCCGCCGCGGATACCGACCTCCTGCCGTTTCTCGCACACGTGCTGCTGACCGCGTAGGCAGCGACGGCAGGAACCGCAGCCGAGCATGGTGTCGCCCATGACCCGGCGGCCGGTCCAGCCGGGGTCGACACCGGAACCGACGGCCGCCACGCGCCCCGACCACTCGTGGCCCAGCCGCATCGGATAAGCGGAGTGGCCCTGGTGGAGATAGGCCATCGCGCCGGAGTGGAACTCCATGTCGGTGCCGCACACGCCGACCCGCTCGACGTCGACGACGACCTCGCCGGGGGCGGCCACCGGGGCGGGGACCTCCTGGACCTCGTACTCCCCGGGAGCCGTCAGGACGAACGCGCGCATGAGGTGGCGGGCGGTCACCGTGGGCCGAGCACGTGCTGGCGCTGGCTGCCGAGGCGGCTGATGCCCAGCTCCACCACATCGCCGGGCTGGAGCCACACGGGCGGGGTGAAGCCCATGCCGACGCCGGGCGGGGTACCGGTGTTGATCAGGTCCCCGGGTTCCAGGACGAGGAACTGGCTCAGGTAGTGCACGATGAAGTACGGGTCGAAGATCATCGTCTTGGTGTTGCCGTTCTGGCGGCGCACCCCGTTGACGTCGAGCCACATGCCGAGCGCGAGGACGTCGTCGATCTCGTCGGTGGTGGCCAGCCAGGGGCCCGCCGGGTTGAAGGTCTCGGCGGACTTGCCCTTCGACCACTGCCCGCCGCGCTCCAACTGGAAGGAACGCTCGCTCACATCGTTGACGACCACATAGCCGGCGATGGCGTCGCGGGCCTCCTCGACCGAGTCGAGGTAGCTGGTGCGGCGGCCGATCACGATGCCGAGCTCCACCTCCCAGTCGGTCTTCGCGGAACCGCGCGGGATGCGTACGTCGTCGTTCGGGCCGACGAGGGTGTTGGGCGACTTGGTGAACAGGATCGGCTCGTCGGGCACGGCCATGCCGCTCTCGGCCGCGTGGTCACGGTAGTTGAGGCCGATGCACAGGATCTGGTGCGGGCGGGCGACCGGTGCGCCGATCCGCTCCCCGGCGAAGCGGGACACCTGGCCGGCCGCCGTCCGCTCGGCCACGACAGGGCGGACACGGTCGAGGCCGCCCGACCCGAAGAAGGCCTCGTCGAAGTCCGTGACGACGTCGGACAGGTCGACATAGGTCTCGTCGTCGACGCGGGCGACGGGCTTTTCGGCGCCGACGGCACCGATGCGCATGAGGAACACGGGGTCATTCTCCAGTTCGAGCGGGGGCGGGGGAGGGGAGCAGGGGCGAGTGTGGAGTGGTCAGAGGTTCTGCGGGGCTCGTCGCCAGGTCATTGTCGATTGCGGCCCAGGGGCCCGAGCAGCTCCCGGATCTCGTCGACCGCGTCGATCAGGGTGTGCAGCGGGGTGCGGTAGGTGAGCGCGCTGACGCTCAGGGCGCCGGAGGGGGCCGTCGGTGAGGTCGCGTACACGGGCAGGGAGAGGCAGTTGACACCGGACTCGTTCTCCTGGTCGTCCACGGCGTAGCCCCGTTCGAGAGTGTCCCGCAGATCGCCGTACAGGTCGGCGGCCGTGCACAGGGTCCGGGGTGTGCGGCGTTCCAGGGGAACCTCGCCGAACCACGCCTCGACCGCCGCCACGGTGTCCAGTCGGTGGGCGAGCAGCACCTTTCCGACGCCGGTGGCGTGGGCGGGGTTCCGGCCGCCCACCGTCGATGTGAGCCGTACGGCCCCGGTGGCCGGGTCGACCTTGGCGCGGTAGACGACCTCGCGGCCGTCGAGGACCGCGTAGTGCGCCGTCTCGCCGAACCGGTCGGCCAGCGCCTCCAGTACGGGACGCACCCGGACGTGCTCGGGGCGGTCCTCGTGGTGGGCGAAGGCCATCCGTAGGAACTCGTCACCGAGGACATAGCGCCCACGGGCGCCCTGGTCGGCCAGTCCGGCCCGGCGCAGGGCACCCAGGGCCCGGTGCACGGTCGGCTTGGGGCTGCCGATGGCCCGGGTCAGCTCCTCGAGGCTCACGCCGTCGGGATACCGGGCCAGTTCCTTGAGGACCGCGAGCACCCGGTCGGACCCCACGAGACGGGTGGCCCCGCCGTCGCCTCCGGCGACATCCACGCTGGTGGGGGCTAACGCGCCCACGTCCATTTGTCTATGCTCCATGAGGTTCCGAACAGTAGACCACTATGTCGATTATCGGAAAGTTGAAAGGCTGATGGTGAGACTTCGCAGCGCGCAGTGGTACGAGGGACAGGGGCGCAACGCCTATATCCACCGGGCCTGGATGCGCAGAGGCGCGCCGGACGACGCCTTCACCGGCCGGCCGCAGATCGCCATCGCCAACACCGCCTCGGACCTGAGCCCCTGCAACACCCATCTGAACGAGGTGGCGGCCTCGGTCCGCAACGGGGTGTACGAGGCCGGCGGTATTCCCCTGGACCTGCCGGTGGTCTCGCTGGGCGAGACACAGGTACGGCCCACCGCCATGCTCTGGCGGAACATGGCGGCAATGGCCACGGAGGAGATGCTGCGGGCCAATCCGATCGACGGTGTCGTGCTGCTGGGCGGCTGCGACAAGACGATCCCCTCGCTGCTCATGGCCGCCGCCTCGGTGGACCTCCCCGCGGTCGTGGTGCCCGGCGGGCCGATGCTGACCGGGACGTTCCGGGGTACGCCGCTGGGCTGTGGCACCGATGTGTGGCGGCTGTCGGAGGAGGTGCGGGCCGGCACGCTCTCCGAGGAGCAGTTCACCCGCTCCGAGTCGGCGATGATCCGCAGCCGAGGGCACTGCAACACCATGGGCACCGCCTCGACGATGGCCCTGGTGGCCGAGGCCCTGGGCACGATCGTGCCGGGGGTGGCCGGTATCCCCGCGCCCGACAGCCGGCTGCTGGAGGCCGCCCACGGCACCGGGAGGCTGGCGGTCGCCATGGTCGCCGCCGACCGCCGGCCGGGCACCTTCCTGACCAGGGCCTCCTTCCACAACGCGATCGTCGCCCTGGCCGCCATCGGCGGGTCGACCAACGCCGTCGTGCACCTGCTGGCCATCGCCGGACGCCTGGGCATCCCCCTGACGCTCGACGACTTCGACCGGATCGGCTCCCGCGTCCCGGTCCTGGTGGACCTCCAGCCCGCCGGCCGCTTCCTCATGGAGGACTTCCACCGAGCCGGAGGCCTGTCCGCCGTCCTGCGCGAGGTGCGCGACCTGCTCGACCCCGACGCGCTCACGGTCACCGGAGAGCCGCTGGTGAACCATCTCGACGACGCGCCGATCTGGGACGCGGAAGTCATCCGCACGCGCGCGAAGCCGCTGGTCGCCGAGGGCGGAATCGCCGTACTGCGCGGCAACCTCGCCCCCGACGGAGCGCTCGTCAAGCCGGCGGCGGCCTCCCCGCACCTGCTGAGCCACCGGGGCCGCGCGGTCGTCTTCGACTCGATCGAGGACTTCCACGCCCGCATCGACGACCCGGACCTCGACGTGGACGCCGACTCCGTCCTCGTCCTGCGCGGCTGCGGCCCCAGGGGCTACCCGGGCATGCCCGAGGTGTCCAACATGCCCCTGCCGAAGAAGCTGCTGGAGCAGGGCGTCCGTGACATGGTCCGGGTCTGCGACGGCCGGATGAGCGGCACCGCCTACGGCACCGTCGTCCTCCATGTGGCCCCGGAGGCGGCGGCCGGCGGCCCGCTCGCCCTCGTCCGCACCGGTGACGTGATCGTCCTGGACGTGGCGGCCCGGCGCCTCGACGTCGACGTACCCGACGAGGAACTCGCCCGCCGCACCCCCAGCGAGGCCACCGTCAACGGCTACGCCAACCCCCGGCGCGGCTGGGAACGTCTGTACGTCGACCACGTCCTCCAGGCCGACACGGGCGCCGACCTGGACTTCCTCATCGGCTCCAGCGGATCCGAGGTGAGCCGCGAGTCGCACTGACACAAACCCCGGAGGGGCGGACGACCGTACCGCCCCTCCGGGGAGTGTCCCGGCAACGGCTTGTGCGGGCGGGGAAAAGTCGTCACACTGATACCGAACGAATGGTCGGTTGGGGAGCGGGTATCGATGACGACGACACACTCCGCCGCCTCGGACACGGGCGGTGCCGGGCAGGACGCCGAAGGGCGGCTGCGGGACCACTTCGAGGCGACGATCGCGCGGGACCACCGGATCGAGCCGCGCGACTGGATGCCCGAGGGCTACCGGAAGACGCTGGTCCGGCAGATCGCCCAGCACGCGCACTCGGAGATCATCGGCATGCAGCCGGAGGGCGAGTGGATCACGCGCGCGCCGTCACTGCGCCGCAAGGCCATCCTCTTCGCGAAGGTCCAGGACGAGGCCGGTCACGGGCTGTATCTGTACTCCGCCGCCGAGACGCTGGGCGCCGACCGCGCGGACCTCACCGAACGGCTCATCGAGGGCCGCCAGAAGTACTCGTCGATCTTCAACTACCCGACGCCGACCTTCGCGGACGTCGGCGTGATCGGCTGGTTCGTGGACGGCGCGGCGATCTGCAACCAGGTCCCCCTGTGCCGCAGCTCGTACGGGCCGTACGCGCGCGCGATGGTGCGCGTCTGCAAGGAGGAGTCCTTCCACCAGCGGCAGGGCTACGAACTGCTGATGACGATGATGCGCGGTACGCCGCAGCAGCGCGCCATGGTCCAGGACGCCGTCGACCGCTGGTGGTGGCCCTCCCTGATGATGTTCGGCCCGCCCGACGACGCCTCACCCAACTCCGCGCAGTCCATGGCCTGGAAGATCAAGCGGCACACCAACGACGAACTGCGACAGCGCTTCGTCGACATGACCGTCCCGCAGGCCGCCAAACTCGGCGTGACCCTGCCCGACCCGGAACTGCGCTGGAACGAGGAGCGCGGCCACCACGACTTCGGCACCCCGGACTGGGACGAGCTGACGCGCGTCATCAAGGGCGGCGGCCCCTGCAACACCGAACGGGTCGCCCGGCGCAGGACCGCACACGAAGAGGGCGCCTGGGTGCGCGAGGCAGCGACCGCGCACGCCGCCAAACAGCGCGCACGGGCCGCGAAGGAGGCAGTGGCATGAGCGACGGGACGGCCGACCAGATGTCCGACCAGGTGTCCGGCGAGTGGCCGCTGTACGAGGTGTTCGTACGAGGCAAGCGCGGACTGAACCACGTACACGTCGGCTCGCTGCACGCGGCCGACGACCGGATGGCCCTCACCCACGCGCGTGACCTCTACACACGGCGCAACGAAGGCGTGAGCATCTGGGTGGTGCGCTCCGAGCACATCGCCGCCTCCTCGCGCGACGAGAAGGACCCGTTCTTCGCACCGAGCGCCGACAAGGTCTACCGCCATCCGACCTTCTACGACATCCCCGAAGACGTCCCCCACATCTAGCCCGAGGAACCCGAGGAAGGAGCAGCGGACATGAGCGACAGCGGCAACGACAGCACCCATGACGACGACCACGTCTATCTCTCCCTCGCCGAGGGACACGACGACGGCGGCGACGCCCGCTGGGCCTTCGGCACCGGCTTCGAGGACCCGCTGTACGGCGTCGACACCACCGTGCCCGCCGGTGTCGACGCCGGCGAGCTGGCCGCGACCTGCGTCGAACTCGCCGACGACGCCCTGGTGTCGGCCCAGCGACTGGCCCAGTGGTGCACCCGCGCCCCCGAGCTGGAGGAGGAGGTCGCGCTCGCCAACATCGGCCTCGACCTGCTCGGCCAGGCCCGTCTGCTCTACGCGCGCGCCGGCCAGGTCGACGGCACCGGGCGCGACGAGGACGCGTACGCCTACCTCCGGGACGCCGGCGACTTTCGCAACGTGACCCTGGCCGAACTGCCCAACGGGGACTTCGCGTTCTCGGTCGTACGGCTGCTGGTGCTGTCCAGTTGGCGGCTCGCCCACTTCGAACGGCTCGCCGCCCATCGCGATCCGGTGCTCGCCGCGATCGCCGCGAAGGGCGTCAAGGAGCTGACGTACCACCGGCAGTACGCGGCCGAATGGGCCGTCCGCCTCGGCGACGGCACCGACGAGTCGCACCGCCGCATGCGCACGGCCCTGGACCAAGTCGCCCCGTACATCGACGAGTTGTTCACGGCGTACGACGTCCGGGGCGAAGTCGTCGCGGTGTTGCGGCAGGTCACCGAGGCCGCCGGACTGAGCATGCCGCGCTTCGAGCCGGCGCGAGGCGCCGGGCGCGACGGGCAGCACACCGGGCATCTCGCCCCGCTGCTCGCCGAGTTGCAGAGCGTGGCCCGCGCCCACCCGGAGGCGACATGGTGACCACGAAAGCGACCGTGTCCGGCATCGAGGACGTCCGGCGCGCCCGGAGCATCGCCGAGCGGGTGCCCGACCCCGAACTGCCCATGCTGACCCTGGCCGACCTCGGCGTCCTGCGCGACGTGGAGTTGACCGGCGACGGCACGGTGGTGGCGAGCCTGACCCCGACCTACTCCGGCTGCCCCGCCATGGCCGAGATGCGTGCCGCCGTCGCCGCCCGGCTGCGGGCGGCGGGGTACGCGCGCGTGCGGATCCGTACGGTCCTCGATCCCCCCTGGACCAGCGACTGGATCACCGAGTCCGGCCGCCGCAAGCTCACCGAGAACGGCATCGCCCCGCCCGGCGCGGCGCCGCGCGGCCCGGTCGCCCTCTCGCTGCTGCCCACCCGGCGCACGGTGCCCTGCCCCCGCTGCGGCTCGGCGGACACCGAGGAGACCTCCCGCTTCTCCGCCACGTCCTGCAAGGCCCTGTGGCGCTGCCACGCCTGCCGCGAGCCGTTCGAGTACGTCAAGGAGATCTGATGGCCGCGCCCACCGCCCCGACCACGGCCCCGGCGGCCACTCCCGCCCCGGTGCGCCGCCGCCCGGTCTTCCACGCCCTGAAGGTCACCGACGTACGGCGGCTGTGCTCGGACGCCGTCGCCGTCGCCTTCGAGGTGCCGGAGGACCTGGCCGCCGAGTACGCCTTCGCACCGGGACAGTCGCTCACCCTGCGCCGGGAGTTCGAGGGACGCGAGGAACGGCGGTCCTACTCGATCTGCGCCCCGGCCGGCGAACAGCCCCGTATCGGCGTACGGGTGGTGCCCGGCGGAGTGTTCTCGTCCTGGCTGGTCGACGGGGTGTGCCCGGGGGACGTGCTGGACGTGATGACCCCGACCGGCGCCTTCACCCCCGACCTGACCGAGCCCGGCCGCCGCCATGTCCTGATCGCCGCGGGCTCCGGAATCACCCCGATGATGTCCATCGCCGAGTCGGTCCTGGCCGCCGACGACCGCTCCCAGGTCACCCTCCTGTACGGCAACCGGCGCACGGACACCGTGATGTTCGCCGACGAACTGGCGGACCTGAAGGACCTGTACCGTACGCGCTTCCAGCTCGGACACGTCCTGTCGCGCGAGCCGCGCGAGGCCGAACTGCTGTCGGGACGGCTGGACGCCGAACGGCTGACCGCGCTGCTCGCGGGCCTCGTCGACGTCCCGGGCACCGACCACTGGTGGCTGTGCGGACCGCACGGCATGGTCCGCGACGCCCAGGCACTGCTGGCGCGACTGGGCGTGCCGCCGGCCCGGATCCACCAGGAACTCTTCTACGCCGACGACCAGCCGTTGCGCGAGGTACAGCACCTGGACGCGGTGGCGGAAGGCCCGGTCAGCCGGGTCACGATCACCCTCGACGGCCGCTCCACCACGACCGCGCTGGCCCGGGACTCGACCGTCCTGGACGGCGCCGCGCGCACCCGCCCTGACCTGCCGTTCGCCTGCAAGGGCGGCGTCTGCGGCACCTGCCGGGCGCTGGTCACCTCGGGCGAGGTGGACATGCGCCGCAACTACGCCCTCGAACCCGCGGAGGTCGCCGCAGGGTACGTCCTGACCTGCCAGTCGTTCCCGGTCTCGGAGACGCTGACGGTCGACTACGACAGCTGACCCGAAGGCAGCTCTCCGCCTCCGGTCGGAGTGGTGCGCCACGGGTCGGAGTGGTGCGCCACGGGTCTGTCTGGAAAGCGCCCGGGTCTTCGACGACCACCCAGGTGGCGAGGACACGACGAAGGCATGCAGGGCGTTCGCACGGGTGTGCGCACAGGCGTGCGCGGACTTCGCGTGAACGCTCCGGACGCCGGGCTCCGCGCGCGACGACGGGTGAGAACCGGATGCCGTGAAGGGGTGGATTCACGTCCCCGCCGCTGTCTACTCGTCGTGCGACGCCCCGAGCCGCGCGCCCACCCGCAGGTTCCAGCGTCCCGCCCGGCCGCTCAACTCCGTCGCGGTGAGCGGCCGTACGTCGATCCGCCAGAACGCTGACTCGGGCGCCCCCAGTGCCCGTACCGTCACCGCGCGCACGACCTCCGGCTCGACGACCGCGATCGACCGGCCCGTGACCTGCGCCGCGGTGTCGTCCAGCCAGTGCGCGACCCGGTCGCAGAGCGCGCGCACCGACTCGCCGCCGTGCGGGGCCGATTGAGGGTCCGTCAGCCACTGGGCCAGCGCCTCCGGTTCCCTCTCCGTCACCTCGGCCAGGGTCGCGCCACGCCAGCGCCCCGCGTCCAGGCCGGCCGGACCCGGCACCGGATCCGCGTCGAGGCCCAGCGCCCGAGCCGTCTCCTGACACCGCGCGGTGGGGGAGACCCAGACCCGGGAGACCGGCGGAAGGGTCCCCGCAGCCGCAAGGGCGAGCCCCAACCCCGAGGCGTCCAGGGGACAGTCGTCGTCGAAACGGGCCTCCCGCAGGGCCGCGCTGATCGCCGGTGAGATCAACATCACTCGGCTCGTCATCCGGTCGCTCCCGCGCTCATCCTGCCCCAATGCCCTTGTCGTGTACGGCACTTGAGGCAGCGTACGGCGCACCGGAGCGCCGTACGCCGTCCCACGCGCCCTTGGCCGGGTCACCGCTTCGCGGTACCGTCGCGTGGATATTGACGACGGTTCTACGGAAGCCGGTGGGAATCCGGCACGGTCGCGCCACTGTAAGCCCCGTACGCACCCGCCCGGTGTGGTCCGGGGGCAAGTCAGACCCGTGACGGTCGTCCTCCGCACCACCGATACGGGACGCGAGTTCCCCCAGGAGGCCCTGTCATGGCACAGTCCGCAGTCCAGCCGACCGCCGTTCCCACAGCCGTACCCGAGAAGCTGCCGATCGGCGCCGTCGCCCCCTGGGCGGTCTTCTTCGGCGTACTGATGCTGGTACTGCTCTACTTCGTCGGCGCCGAACAGGGCGCCACCTCCGTGGTCTCCGGCGAGGGCGTGCACGAGTGGGTGCACGACGCCCGTCACCTGCTCGGCTTCCCCTGCCACTGAGCGATTCGCCGTACTGACCTGAGGGGGTCCCGGACGTCTCCGGGACCCCCTCAGGCGTATGGGGACTCCCTTTACCCGGGCGCGCACCGCCATTCCCAATTACTGGAACACGTTCTACCGTGTGCGCCGACAGGTCCGGCCTTGGGGAGCCAGCAGGAGGCGCCGTGCATCTCGAATACACGCCCGAGCAGCAGCTACTGCGTACCGAACTGCGCGCCTACTTCGCCGAGTTGGTGCCGGACCGCGCGTACTCGCGATTCAGTGACCATGTCGCGCAGAAGCGCTACTACCGGCAGACCATCCGCCGCCTCGGCGCCGACGGCTGGCTCGGCGTCGGCTGGCCGCAGGAGTACGGGGGGCGCGGGCTGAGCCCGATGGAACAGTTCATCTTCTTCGACGAGGCGGCCCAGGCGGGCGTACCGCTGCCGCTGATGGCGCTCAACACGGTCGGCCCGACGATCATGCGGTACGGCAGTGACGAGCAGAAGGCGTACTTCCTGCCGAAGATCCTCGCGGGCGAGATCGACTTCGCGATCGGCTACAGCGAGCCGGAGGCGGGCACGGACCTGGCCGCACTGAAGACCCGGGCAGTGCGCGAAGGCGACGAGTATGTGGTCAACGGCCAGAAGATCTGGACGACGAACGGCGACACGGCGGACTGGGTGTGGCTGGCGGTACGCACGGACCCGGACGCCCCGCCGCACAAGGGCATCACCATGCTCCTCATGCCGACGACCGACCCCGGCTACTCCTGCACCCTCATCCGCACCCTCGCCTCGCACGACACCACCGCCAGCTACTACGAGAACGTCCGCGTCCCCGTCGCCAACCGGGTCGGCGAGGAGAACCAGGGCTGGCGGCTGATCACCAACCAGCTCAACCACGAGCGGGTCACCCTCGCCGCCCACGGCACGATGGCCATCCGGTCCCTGCACGACGTCCAGCGCTGGGCGATGGAGACCAAGCTCGCCGACGGCCGCCGCGTCGTCGACCTGCCGTGGGTACGCCGGCGCCTGGCCCAGATCCACACCAGGCTCGACGCGATGAAACTCCTCAACTGGCAGATGGTGAACGCCGTCCAGGAAGGCACCCTCACCCCCCAGGACGCCTCCGCAGTCAAGGTGTACGGCTCCGAGGCCCGCCGCGAGGCCTACGCCTGGCTGTTGGAGATCGTGGCCGCCCCGGGCGCGCTGAAGGAGGGCTCGGCCGGCGAGATACTCCACGGCGAACTGGAACGCGGCTACCGCGCGGCGGTGATCTTCACCTTCGGCGGCGGCAACAACGAGATCCAGCGGGAGATCATCTCGTGGATCGGGCTGGGGATGCCGAGGGTGCGGCGGTAGGGGCACTATGACCACCGACGCCAGTTGTCACATACCGAGGATGGTTGGCACCGAGAACCAACGGGATCGCGATGGCGGCGAAGTGGTGACATGACAGCTGGCACCTTGCCACGAGAACTGAAAATTGCCGTTTACCTGGACCCCGCCGCGAGGTCGGCCCGCTTCAGGAGCGGGTAGTTGCCGCCTTCCGGGCCGCGAGTTCTCCGCCGGCGCCGCGTCCGAGGTTGCCCCTGGGCGTACACCAGCGGCAGCGGGCGCTCTGGCGTGGATCTTGTAGGTGCCGTTCGCGAGTTCGAGGGAACCCGGACGTCGGCCTCCTCAGAAACGGAGCCAACGTGCGGGTTCTTGGCGGCTCAGCTCCAGGATTCCGCGAACTCACGCGCTTCCAACCCGTCCAAGGCCGATCACGATCCGACCACCTGGCAGCCGCCGGCCGATGCCTACCGCTGCACGTACGCCACCGACTGGATCGCGGTCAAAACCCGCTGGGACCTGGCCGTCGACCCGGCCGAACAGGCCACGCTCACCAGGGTCGTCGACGAATGCCCGAACATCCCGATCAAGGTCACCCTCGCTCGCTGACCTGACCCCTGGGCACCCGCGCCAAACTGAAACGCCTGGTCAAGCTCGACATCCTCACCGAAGCCGACACCGGCAGCTTCACCAGGAAGCAGTAGCCGGCCGAGCACCGTGACCAGCAGCCCCGTCCTACGAACCGCCCTCTCAGAAGTCGATCACCCACACCGACCCGGAGGAGTTCTGTGTGATCCAGGCGTGGCGGCCGTCCGGTGTCAGCGCTATACGGGTCGGCCCGCCGATGCGGATGGTGTCGGTCACCTTGTTCGTGCTCGTGTCGATCACGGACAGGCTGTCCGAGCCTTGGTTGGTGACGTAGGCGCGGTGGCCGTCGGGGCTCACCACGACGTCCTTCGGGTGCCGGCCGACGGGGATGGGGCCGCCGGTCACCTTGCCGGTCGCCGTGTCGACGACGGACACGGTGCCTGTCAGGTCCGTGACGTAGAGCCGGCGTCCGTCGGGTGTCACCGCGAGGCCGTACGTAAAGTTGCCGAGTCTGCCGGGCCAGCCGGCGACCTTGTCCGTGGCCGTGTCGATCACGGACAGGGAGGTGGGGGTCCCGTAGCCGGAGTTGGCGACGTACACCCGGCGGCCGTCGGGGGAGATCACCACGTCGACCGGGTCGCTGCCGACCTTGATCTCGTCGACGACCTTGTCGCTCGCCGTGTCAATCACGGACAGGGAGTCGGAGTAGGCGTTGGCGACGTAGACGCGGCGGCCGTTGGGGGTGACCGCCAGGCCGGAGGGACCGTCGCCGACGGGGACGCGGTCAATCTCCGTGTTCGTGGCCGTGTCGATCACACTCACCGAGGGAAAGACCGTCGAGAGATTGGTGACGTAGGCCCGGCGCCCGTCGGGGCTGATCGCGACGTCCTGCGACTCACCGACCTGGATGCGGGCGGTTCGCTGCCGAGTGTGCGTATCGATCACCGCCAGCGAGGAGAACCACCCGCTGGTGACATACGCGTGGCCGCCGTCCGGAGATATCGCGACGCCGTACGGGCGGCCGTAGACGTGGACGTAAGGGCGGGGCGAAGGGGGTGGCTCGGTCGACGCAGCGGCGGACGGTTGTACCAACACGCCCACCAGAGCGAGCAGAGCTGCGGAAAGGCCGTACCGAATCCTTGAGCGGGAACTCATGGGCGCCTCCTGCCCCTCTTCCAGGATGCCGCGCCCGGCAGCGCCCGCAAGCGGAGTTCGTCTACGCCCCTCGTACGTCGGCGTCCGCCGCTGCGCAACACCGCCACGCCCTCCCGCGCGTCCCGCGTCGTCATACACAGGTCCTGCGCCGCCGCCTCCGCCGCGAAAGCGGTGGCGCGGTCGGTGTCCAGGGAAGCGTTGATCAGCTGCTTGGTGAGAGCGAGGGCGCGGGTGGGACCCTGGGCGAGGCGCTCGGCCCACTCGCGGATGGTCTTGGCCAGTCCTCCGCCGGGACGACCCGATTGACCAGACCCATCGCCGCCGGGACGGCGTCGCCGAAGAACATCAGCTCCTTCGCCCGCTGCGGCCCGATACGGCAGTGCTGCCCGCTGGCCTTGACGTTGCTGGGTTCGCAGCAGCCGCCGTAGGGGACGCGACGGTCTGGCCCTCGTAGGCCAGGGCGTCGCTGTGGCCGTGAGGATTGCCGTGCCGGTCGACGTGAGCACGAGACGATCCGGGCCCGCATACTCAAGGCCCCGGAGACGGAAAAGATGGCCGCCGCAGCAGATGCTGGGGGCGAGGTCAGCGGGCGCGGGCCACCGGTCACACTGACCGACGAGCAGTCGCGGCAAATCGTCGACGCCGCACGGACAGCGCGCGACCGCCTCCTGCTGAGCACTCTCCTCGCGGCTCGACGTCGAACTTGTACCGGGCGAGCTCGCCCAAGGGCGCAGTCCTCCAGTCGGTTCCCCGTCCGGCGCACCAGTTCAGGGCGAGGGAAGCGGGGCTCTGTCAGCCGATCGGCTACCTCCTGCGGGACGGCGCGGGCTGGGTCCCGGCTTCAAGGGCATCCGTACGGGCAGTTGACCAGAGCCGTGCCCGAACCGGCGGTCTTCAGATCGTCGGCTGTACCAGGCTGCTGGGGTCGGTGTTCGCCCCGCAGAGCACCACGGCGACCTTCTCGCCGTTGCCCGGCCGGTAGTTGTGGCTCGGTGCGGTGGGCCGGGTCGGCAGGTCCCGGTCGGGTACGTGGTGCGGCGGAGCCGTCAGTGCGGCCAGTGCTGTCGCCGCCCCGTGCTCCACAGCCACCCGGCGGTGGTCCCACAGTGCCTGGCGGGCGCGGACGATCTCGGTGTCCTGGACCAGCACGGAGTGCACGCCGTCCTGTTGGGCGGCGTGCAGGGCCATCGCTGAGGTGCGGCGGGCGCCGAGGGAGTCGGCGGCGATGGAGTCCACGGTGACGTCGACCAGGTGGCCGGCCTCGACGGCCGCGTTCAGCGCGCGGCAGTTCTCCGGCTCGACCGCCACGGTGCGAATGCCGTGGTGCCGGGCGGCGGTGGCCACGCCGGCGAACAGGCCGCCGCCGCCGACGGCGACCACCACGGTGTCCAGGCCAGGGATCTGCCGGCGGATCTCCTCCAGCAGGGTGCCCGCCCCGGCGGCGATCAGCGGGTGGTCGTAGGCGTGCGAGGCGAGTGCGCCGGTGGCCGCGGCGAAGTCCTCGCACGCGGCGAGGGCCTCGGCGTACTCCGCGCCGACCAGCCGCACATCGGCGCCGAGCCCGCGGAGCTTGGCGACCTTCACCGCCGGGGCAGTGGTCGGCAGGAACACCGTGGCGGTGACGCCCTGCTGCCGGGCGGCCCACGCGCACGCGAGCCCGGCGTTGCCGCCCGACGCGATGGTCACTCCGGCGTCGGGGAGGGTGCTGGTGTCGCGGTGGGCCTGGATGAAGTTCTGGGCGCCGCGGGCCTTGAAGCTGCCGGTGTGCTGCATGTATTCCAGTGCGAGCCATACCTCGCAGTCCTGCGGTTCGCGGTCGTCGAGGGGGTCGCGGTGTGCGGTGCGGATCGCGCCGGGGTCGACGGGGGCGAGGGTGACGGGGCGGACGCTTCCGGCGATCCGGTCGGTGGCGGCCTTGATGTCGCCGTACGTGAGCTGGTGCACGTTGTTGCTCCTGCTGAGAGATGGTCAGGACCAGGCGATGAGCTGGCCGGTGGTGGTGAGTGCCAGGAAGAGGGCGAAGGCGATCCGCCGCTGCCCGGGGCAGGGTTCGACCGCGTGGAAGTTGGCCGGGGTGAACAGCAGGCCGTCGCCGAGCTCCGGTCGCAGGCTGACCCGCTGGCGGTGCTCGACGGTCCGGGGCCGGTAGCCGTACGCCTGGCGGTGCTGCTCGTCGGCCGGCTCCCAGCGGTGGCGCCACAAGGTGGTCGCCCCGCAACGCGGGCAGTGCCTCTCCAGCCACCTCTTCCGGGTAACTTGCCGATGGAGCTGCGGAAGCTGCTTCCCTCGTCCGGGCTGGAGCGGGCCTGCGGTGTGACGTACCTGCTCCTGGCCGCCGCGATGACGGTGAGGCAGCCGTCAGCCGCGTCGATCACGCGGCTCTCCTCCTCGGAACAGGCGTCTTTGGCTGCCGTCTTGGCATGCCGCAACAGCTTCTTGACCTTCCCGGCCCGCTTCTCAGCCACCGCCTGTTCCAGGCTGGCGAACAGCCCCCTGCGGGCCCTGACTTCCTTCTCGAGCCAGAGGAGGCCGGAGCGCAGGGCGGCATCCAGTTGCTCCTGCAGCCGCGGGCTCACGCCGGCGAGTTCCGGCATCTCGCGGCACACCGAATCAGCCAGGGCGATGGACTCGGTCCGGCGGGCGTAGAGCAGCTTGCGCAGCAGTTCCCGCGCCTGGGTGTCCTGTGCCGTGTCCGTGTTCTGCCCCGGCGTCCACTTCGTGGGCGCCGCCGCGCTGCGGGCCTGGATGATCCGCTGGATCGCCGGCGTCGACAGCCCACGCTCCGTCACCTCGCATTCCTCCAGGGCGAACCACTCGGTGGGCCGTGCGAAGGCCTCGGTACCGATCCGCACCCGCCTGCTCGTGCCTTCGCTGTCCAGGCGGATCCGGTGCACGTACCAACGCCGGATCAGCGTGTCCCGGTCGACCGGGACGCCCAGGCCGAGTACCGGCTCCAGGCCGTCGTCCCACACCGGCGCCACCGCCTGGTCCAGGTGCACCCGCAGCGCGCCGCGCGGCCAGCGGATGTCGACGACGGAGCCGAGCGGCGCCCCGGCCGAGCCGGTGTACTCGAAGCTCGCCTGCTCGCCGTGGCCGGCGAGCCAGGCCGCGGCCGCCGACCGCGCCAGCTTGTGACGTAACTTCGGAATTCCTGAAGAGTCCTCGTTTCGTCCGACCATTTTGCGGGCTGGTCGAAGTCGAGGAGGCTCATGCTGACGGTGCTGGTGGTGGTGAAGGACCTCAGCAGGGTTCTGGAGAACTCACAGGATGTCGCACTGGGCGGCGAAACTGGTCCGCCAGGTCGGCCACTCGGGCTGCCAACCCCGGCTTCGGGCAAGCGCGTTGAGAGCGCCGCGCTCCCACTCCTGCCGGCCCGCCACCGCGCTGGGTGCGGGCACGCCGAGGGCTTTGGCCAGGGCCGGAAGCCACTCGTGGACGAAGAAGCTCACCGCGTCGTTCACCATGGTGCTCCCCAGGAAGCGCGCCGACGGGTCGCCCGCCAGGGCCGCTGCGAAGGCGCCGCCCGGTGCGTACCAGGTGCGTACCAGGTGCCGAGCCCGTACAGCAGGCCGTAGCGCAGCCAGACCGCTGTCTCCAACTCGGTTGCCGTCTCCTCCAAGGCCCTGACGGCGGCCACCATCCGGGCTCGGGGTTGAGCGGCCGTGCTGTCGAGCGATACGACCTCCTCGGCCGGGCCTTCGCCCGGCGCGTATGCCCAGGAAATCGACTGTGCGACGATCCGGCCGATCCCAGCCGCTTTCGCGGCCTCCACCAGGTTCCGGGTGCCCTCGCGGCGTATTCGGCCGTTGGCGGCCCCGTCCGCGCCGGAGAGGTCGGTGAGCTGGTGGATCACGTCGCTCCGAGGCTTCTGATCCGTTCGATCCCGGCCAGGGTCCGTGAAGTCCCGGTGACCTCGTGCCCAGGCGCAACCAGCATCGGGACGAGCGGACTGCCGACAGCGCCGGTGGCGCCGGCGACGAAGGTACGCAATCGTGGACGGCGGCCTCCGGCGACAAGATCTCGGAAAACCCGTCCTGTCCGTTCATTCGGTGGATTCGCGGACGGAGTGGGGAGTGAGCGTTTTCAGGTCACCTCGATGCCCGGACATCGCTGTTCCCAGCGGGCGATCAGGGGTTGCAGCCTTCCGGTGTCGATCAGGTCGTAGCGTCCGTGGTAGCCAAGCAGTTGGTCAGTGGCCAAGAGCAGTTTCGCGTGGCCGAAGCTGCCACAGGACGACAACCGCCAGGTCATCCGGATCTGCCGGACTGCGGCCGGGTCGAGGTGGACGACGCGTCCGTTGACCAGGCCGAGGTGAAGTTCGTCGTCAGCGTGGACGTCGAGGAGGCGGCGCCGGTCCCAGATCCAGAGTGCGATGCCAGCCGGGACCGCCACGGCAACGCCGACGACAAGAATCCATCCCATGTCGATCAGACCACGATCCGGGTCGGCCGACGCCTTGGTCATCGGCCATCCGCAAACCCCGACCAGCACGACCCCGAACAGGGTGAGCCACCGGCGCAGCGAATAGCGCCTGCGGTCTCTGGCGGTCCACAGCGCATCCCGCTCGGGGTCCATCGGACCATCGTCGCCGACAGGTTCCCGGAACGCCAGGTGCCTGCATCTGTCTGGCTGTACGACGACTGCGGCATCGGTGAGGAGGGCGATCCTGCCCACGGTCTCGAACCACTCGACGACGACAGCACCCCAGGCATGCAAGGAGCCACATCAGGGATCGAGCGTCGCTCGGCCTCGGCACGGGGCAGGCCGCCGACCTCGCGGTGCCGCCCGACCGGGACGAACTGATCGCCTACGGGCCGCTGCTGTCCGACAACGGCGCCACCTGGCTGGGGACGGCGGCGTTGGTCCGGGGGCCGGACCCGGACACGGCACGCGCCATCCTGACCCCGGACCGGTACGCCGACATTGAGGTGCACAACTGGCAGTTCGGCGGGCGGTCGTGATGACCGAGGACACCCAGGCCAACGTCACCGCCGAGGCCCTTCGGATCGCTCACCATCCTTGTGTTTCACGCGGCCTCCTATCTCTGACCCACGGTGCAAAGTAGCGGCGGGGCTTCTGGCTACAGGCTTGGTGCCTTCAACCCAAGGGGCTTCTGACCTGGGAGACGGCGCAGGCCTTCGCTGCTCTGCTGGTCACCCGTACCTTCGGATCGAAGGGCCCGCACTCTGAAGTGCGGGCCCGTGCTGTGCCTGGGGCTGGAGGGGACGGACCCAGGTGTGGCCGTCGGTGCGTTCGGCGTTGTGTGCGGCGGGCTTGCCCTGGCGTACGTCGTCGATGAGGTCGAGCACCAGTGTGTCCATATCGGTCCTGACCTGGTCCCAGATGGCTGTTGCCTGATCGGCGTGCATGCCGGCGGGGCAGGTGACCTCTCCTGTGTCCGGGTCCCACCGAATGCCGTGAGCCACGAGCCGTGTACGGGCCTGGTCGCTGCGCTCGGACTCGATCATGGGCCAGTCGAACGTCTCGGGCGGGCCGAGGGCGCCGGTGTCGCCGTCGCTGCTCTGGTTGAAGACCCACGTCGCTCAGAAGATGCGGCTGGGACCCGTGTCGTACCCAGGTTCTAAGCTGCGACCGTGACGTCTGAGGTTTCATTCCGGGCCGCTCAGGCCGAGGCAGACGCCTGCGTCCAGCGGGTCACCGCGCAGTACCGCAAGGGTTACCCGGACTCGCGACTGGCACGGCAGGGCCCTGACACCCTGACCCGGACGCCGCGCTGCAGCGTGCCCGCTGGTCGGAGGAGGAGAGCACTGGGCTCGATCGTCTCCGAAACTGCCGCCCGCGAGGCGGCGCTCGCGCTGCGTCGCGGGCGGAGCGCGGCCAGAGCCGCCGACGCCGACCAGAGCTGACCTGGGCGGTGCTCGGTGCCCGGAGGCGGTCCGTCGGGGGTCGGGCTTGAGAAGTCAGACGGACAGAGTGTTCTGCCCGTCCTGCGTTGATTCGATACGAAAGGGATAGTACGTGGACGAGATACCGATCGGTATGCCCGAGGAGGGTCCCGCCGCGGCCCAGGCAGCGGCAGGCCTCCGCCGGGGGCCGGCGCAGAGGAACCCCGATGCCCACCTGTCTGACCTCGCCGGTGCCCTGCGCAACCTCTCCGAACGGTTGGAGGAGGAAGGCCGGTGGCCGGAGGCCCTGGCCGCGGCCCAGGTGTCAGTGGGCCTGTACCGGGGGCTGGCGCGGGCGAACCCCGATGCCCACCTGTCTGACCTCGCCGGTGCCCTGCACCACCTCTCCGAACGGTTGGACGAGGTGGATCGGCACTGGGAGGCTCTGGTTGCGGCCCAGGAAGCGGTCGGCCTGTACCGGGGTCTGGCTCAGGCCGATCCGGATGCCCACCTGTCCGGCCTCGCCCGTGCCCTGAACAACCTCTCCCTTGAGCACTGGTGGGTGGATCAGCACGAGGAGGCTCTGGTTGCGGCCCAGGAAGCGGTCGGCCTGTACCGGGGTCTGGCTCAGACCGATCCGGATGCCCACCTGTCCGGCCTCGCCCGTGCACTGCGCCGCCTCTCCACACAGTTGAAGGAGCTGAAGCGGCGGGAGGAGGCTCTGGTCGCGGTCCAGGAAGCGGTCGGCCTGTACCGGGGTCTGGCTCAGGCCGATCCGGATGCCCACCTGTCCGGCCTCGCCTATGCCCTGCGCGACCTCTCCCGACGGTTGGACGAGCTGAAGCGGCGGGAGGAGGCTCTGGTCGCGGGCCAGGAAGTGGTCGGCCTGTACCGGGGTCTGGCTCAGGCGAACCCAGCCTACAAATTTGAACTCGCCTCCTCCTTGAAAAGCCTCGCCGAGCAGTTGAGTTCGGTGGGCCGGGAGGAGGAGGCTCGGGCCGCGGACCAGGAAGCGCGAGACCTCCGCCGGGCGCCGACGGAGCCGGCCCCGGATGACCGCCTGCCCGGCCTCGCCGACCCTCTGATCAACCCCTCCGTCGCGCCCGGGGCGGTCGAACAGCGGGAAGAGGCTCCGGCCGCGGACCAGGACAGCCCCAACTGCTACCGGGTGCTGACGCAGGAGACCCCGGACGCCCACCTGCCCGACCTCGCGAGCGCCCTCTACAACCTCTCGGACCAGTTGGCGCAGCTGGAGTGGGTCGCGACCTGGGCAGAGGCTTTGGCCGCACTCCACGAGGCCGTGCACATCCGTCGGGGGCTGGCGCAGGCGAACCCCGACGCCCACCTGCCCGAGCTCGCCCTGTCCGTGAACCACCTGTCCGAACGGTTGGACCAGAATGACGAGCGGTACGAGGCCCTGACCGCAGCCCAGGAAGCAGTCGCCCTCTACCGGGAGCTGGCGCGGACGAACCCCGACGCCCATCTGCCTGGCCTCGCCGGTGCCCTGCACAACCTCTTCCACCGTTTTGAAGAGATGGCGTGGCAGGAGGCGTGGCAGGTGGCGTGGCCGGAGGATGCGTTCCTCCCCAAGTCCGTCGTTCCCGCCGAGTCCCCGGAGGCTTTGGCGGCACTCCACGAGGCCGTGCGCATCCGTCGGGGGCTGGCGCAGGCGAACCCCGACGCCCATCTGCCCGACCTCGCCGAGGCCCTGCACAACCTCCCCCTCAGTGTCTGGGAGGGCCGGTGGGAAGAGGCCCTGACCACGGCGCAGGAAACTGTGGGCCTCTACCGGGGGCTGGCGCAGGCGAACCCCGATCACCTACCCAGCCTCGCCCGGTCCTTGAACTACCTCTCCGAATGGCTGGAGAAGATGGGCCGGTTGGAAGAGAGCATCGCCGCGGCCCAGGAAGCAGCCGACCTCTAGCGGGACTTGCAGAGGTCAGCGTCGTGGCTGACAGGCCGGCCGCCCCGGGAGCCCCTCGGCTCAAGGCCAGCGCGTTCAAGTGACCATGGGGACTGCGTGATCGGACGAGTCATCCGATCGCCTGCGCGGCCGGCACGGAACATCGCCGCGGATGACGATGCTCCCCGACGATCCGAGAGGCGGTCTCAGCCAGTCCGGCCGGGGCCGCCCTCGGCATGACGTTGCCGATCGGTCAGCCATCCGCCACCGGTTCCCTCCTGAGCCGTGCGCTGCCCGGACACGGTAGGTGCTGAGCCGAGGTCGACACGGGAGTTCATGTCCAGTTCGAATCGCCCGCAGGGAGATCCTGGGCCGCTACCTGTTCAACACCCGGGCCAGCGTGGCCAGTTCCATTGCCGGCAGCGTTGGGCTGCGCAACGGTGCCGGGGTTGTCCCGATGCCAACCCGCAGCCGCTCCGTCGCGCCCAGCGCCACGGCGGCCGCCGACACGCCGCCGTTCCAGCCGAGGTCCTCGACCACCCGCAGGTCGTCGACGCCGAGTGCCTCGGCCTGCCGCGCGAACGCGGGCAGCCCTTCCGGGGCGCAGTCGCGGTCGTACATCACACTGATCCGTAGGTTCGTCATGGCCTCGAACCTGTGTGAGCCCGGCTGTCCCGGCGCGGGGTGGCCACGGGCCGTGTCATCGATGAGACGAGGGAGGCCATTCAAGCCGATCTGCGGCTGCATGCCGCCATGAATGTGAAGGATTCGTGACGGATTCGTGTGTGTGTCGGATGCTGATTCGGGCTCCGGCCCGGGCCCCGCACCACCGACCGGCACACTCATTCGTCGCGCCTGCCAGAAGGAGCACCATGAGGAAGTTCCTGCGCCAGGGCATCGTCGGCCTCTCCGTCGCCGCCTCGCTCGCCCTGCTGCCGATAGCCGTCACCCCCGCCCATGCTGCCCCGTCCGCCATCGCGTCAGGGATGACCTGGACCGTACTCGCCGGGGGAGCCGCGAACGGCACCGTCAGGGTGGGGGCGGACTCCGCGACCGATCCGTACAACGGCGACACCCCGGCCACCGCCACGCTGCCGCTGCTGTGCCTGAGAGTCACCGGCAGCGGCGTACCCAGCGGGATCACCCCGGACTTCTACGCGGGCTGGGCTCGCGGCACCGTCGCCGCCACGCCCCCGGTCCAGGGCAAAGCGCTGACCAGCCTCTCCGTCGCGAACAGCCTCTGCGTCCAGTACTACGGAACCGGCTGGCGCATGGCCGAGTTCCATGACGGCCGCTACGGCAGCAACCTGGAGTCGAGTGGCGGTTGGTCGTTCTGGGCCCACGGCTACCTCCCTGGGAGCACGCGCTTCTGGGCGACCATCAACGACCAGCCCGCGAACCCCTGGAACTGAGTTACCACCGCCACCATCGCGCGTCGGGACGGACCCCTGGGCTGCTTGGCTGAGACGTCGGACATCTCCACCAGCAGCCCGGGGACCTCGTCGGTCACGCACCCTCGGGGGGCGTGGAAATGGTCCGGGGCGCGGACAGGCCCACGGTGAGCCTCGCGGCGGCGGCGAGGAACGCGGTGTTCAGGTCCAGGCCGACCGCGTACGGCAGCGCGGCCTCATCACCGGTCAGCAGGTCCACCGGCCGCACCCATTCGTACGCCTCTTCCTTCAGGAACCCGCCCTTCCAGCCCTGCGCGACGGAGTGTTCTGGCCGGGCCTCCGGCGGTGCCGGGTCCATCGGTTCCGTCCCGAGTGAACCCGGGTTGTGGCCCGAGGTCCCGTTGCCGGTCTCCTCATCGCGCACGGCGCGGGTTGGCGGGTGCAGCGTCGTCATCAGTTCCAGCCCGTTGGCCGCCGTGCCGCCGCGCGGGGTGATGACCCGCCACGCTGCCACACCCCAGAGCGCATCGCGCGTGTGAGCGGTCGCGCACGAGACCGTCGACAGCACGCCGGAACAGGGAAATCACAGTTGCCCGGATTCTTGCGCCGGGCAACGGATGGGGCCCGTCCGCTGTACGCACGCGGACGGGCCCCATGATCGAGCGCAGGGCAGGCCTTGCACCTGCATTTCCCCGCCGGAAGCGGGGCGTCTTTCCTTGGACCACCAACGCATCACCGGTCGCCTCGAGTTGCGGCGACTGGCTCAAGATCAAGTCTACCCTCGTACGGCCTGTGCGTACGACCTCGGAGCGGGGTGCGTCAGGCTTCCCGCACTGCTCTCGTACGGCACGCGGTAGCTGATCCGCGCGCGCGAACGGCTCGAACACATCCGCCGCGAAGTCCTCCAGACGGCACCGGACCTCATCCAACTCCCCAGGTGTCACACACCGGTCAACGACACGGCCCCTCCACCGGACACGCCACCAACAAACAGACCTGACCAGGCACTACTAGCGGCTGTGGTCACAGGCACACCCACCGCTGTCGGGGACCCGGAGGGGCACCGGGTCGGCGGGCGTGCCGCAGGGCGTCCAGGATGGAGGGACCTTGAGCGGCCCGGTGATGCCCGATGTCGCCGACCGTGTGCAGGGCGGGACGGCCCGTTCAGTCGTCGAGCCGGCCGCCCACCGGGCCGGGCCGGGGCACCCAGCCAGACAGGGTACCGAAGCATTCCGTGCCGCAGCCCGTCAGGCGACTTCCGGAGGCACCATGTCGGCGCCCACCGGCGCGCCGGCCGCCCGGGACGCCCGGTCGGCGAGGTAGCCGCCGGCCAGTTCTGCCCGGGGCACCTGGTCCAGAGCCGCCACGACATCGCCGCAAGCGAGGCTCTGCCTGCGCAGGAGCGCGATGTCCACGGCGCTTCGGCCGAAGTACGGCGCCCACAGCGACCAGGGTCCGCTGATGACGGAAGTCGTGGGAATCAACTGCTGGTTGAAGTGCGTGCCCAAGCCGCCGAACGACAGCATGGCCGGCACCCGTCCCGGCACCGGCTCTCCCAGACCGGGCGTCACGATGACGCGCTCCAGCCCACGGTCGGCCACCGCCTTCGAGACCGCGGCGCGGATCGGCGCACTCGGCCCGGCCGCCCACAGGACCGGCTCGGCGTGACCGGTGAAGGCGAGTTCCCGTCCACGCGTGCCGTCCGAGGCCGCCACCGGGACCAGTTCGCGCGCACCCAGATGCTCGATCGGGAAGGCGAAGGCGATGTCGCCCTCGTCGTACTCGGCGTCCAGGCGCTTGGCGTACCGGAGCGCCCCCTCGCGCGAGATGTGCAGATGAGCCGAGGTGAAAGCCAGTTCGAGCGTGCGCTCCAGTGGGCGCTCGGCGAAGTATCGTGCCAGCGCGAGGAGAGCCGCGATGCCGTTCTCCTGGAGCCAGGTGTTCCCGTCCGTGTGCGTGACCAGGACGATCCGTTCCGCGCTGCGTCCCGGCAGCGTGCCGAACACGTTGCGGGTCTGCGCAGGTTCCACGTCCGCCGTCACCGTGAGCCGGGCCGTCGCGCCGGTCAGGGGGAGCAGCCGGTCGCGCTCCTCCACCCCGACGAACGCCGCGGGTATGCGGTAATGCGTCCCCTTGTGCGGCTCGAAGTAGCCGGAGACCTGCTCTCGGGGCACATCGAACGCGAACACGACACCGGCGGCACCCGCCTCCCCGGCGGCCAGCAGGTCGTTGTGCAGGATCCCGTCAGCCAGCGCCGGGCGATCCCACACCTGTTGTCTCAGCGACTCCATGTCCGGGCTGAAGTCCAGGGCGGGGCGCAGCAGTTGGTCATAGGGCAGGGCCAGGTCCGGGAAGTCCCGCAGGACGATCCTTCCGGCGCAGGCCGGTCCGATGTCCCGCGCCCGCTCCACGTACACGAGTTCACCACTGCGGCTGCCGGGCTTGCTGTAGGGCACGGCGCCGGCGATCTCGATCCGGTCGTCGGCGACGTGAAGCGCGCCCGCCCTGGCCAGGTCCCCTGTCGGGGAGGGCGCCCAGCGCAGGGTGGAGTACGAGTCCGTGCTCACCACCATCCCGGGCACGGCCCGCAGCTCCTCCTCGACCCAGGAGATGATGCGCTCGTGCGCCGGGGTCGCCGTACCGCGGAGTCCCGCCGAGCCGATCCGCTCGCACCAGGACGCCAACTGTGTCTCGTCGGCGAAGATCGTCTCGTCGATGCTCATGCCGCGGTCTTTCCCTGTCATGTCTCTTGTTGTGCCGGTGCCGCGTTCGGTTGGTGCTGGTGGTGTTGGTGGTCAGTGGCCGTGGGCGAAGCGGGCGATGCTCGCGGCACTGTCGCGGCTGATGTCGGGGCAGGCGATGGAGAAGACCTCGGTGGCGTGGACGGTGCCCATCAACTGGGTGCAGCGGGCGGGGCGGCCGGCGGCGAGCAGGAGGCGGTAGAAGGCGATGCCCTCGTCGCGCAGGGGGTCGCACTCGTTGACCGTGATCACGGTCGGGGGGAAGTCGGCGACGTCGGTCTCGGTGGCGAAGACCGGCCAGGCGAGCGGGTTGCCGTTCTCCCATTCCTTGATGCCGTAGGCCATGAGGGTGCGGTTGCCGTGCGCGGTGAGGATGATCCCGTCGTTCTCGGTGGTGGAGGGGAAGCGTTCGTCCGGGATCGTGCCGACGATGCAGGGGCACATCGCGTACAGGCCGCGTACCAGGCCCGTGTCGCCGTCACGGCACAGTTGGAGGCCGGTGGCGAGGGTGAGGTTCCCGCCGCCGCTCTCCCCGGCCACGATCACCCGCCCGGGATCGATGCCCAGGGCGGACGCGTTGTCGATCACCCAGCGCAGGCCCGACACACAGTCGTTCAGCCCCGCCGGAAACGGCTCCACCTCCGGCGCCGACGACGCCACCAGACAATTACGGAAGTCCACCATGGCCACCGCGACACCCTCGTGGGCGATGGTCCGGCCCCACGCGTGGGTCAGCGGCTCGAAGGCCGACCCGGTCTGCATGCCGCCGCCGTGGATGTAGTAGACGCAGGGCAGCGTCTCGTCCGTGTCGGGGCGGATGTAGTTGATCCGCACCGTGTTCCCGTCGGGGGACGACGTGAACGACAACGTCTCACCGCGCAGACCCGCCGTCGCAGCGATCTCCTCGCTGAACAGCGTGCCGAAGAGCGGCGCCATCATCTCCCGGGCCGCTTTCGCCTCCTCCGAGTTGGCCTCCGCGAGCAACTCCTCACGGGAGGCGACGTCCGGCAACGGCGGCATATCGGGTACCGCGCCGAGCGGGCTCGCCTTGATACGCGGGTCGATGCGGGGATCCTCGGTGAGCTTACTCATGATCGTCGTCCTCCGGGTTCGGTGGGTGGGCCGTCGCCGCCCACCGTGTCAAATAGTGTCAATAGGCGCATGAGTGAATATCTGGCGTCAAGGTGCGATCGGGTCGCCTTCGTCTCACGCGCGTCAGAGCTGGTCGTCGGCGCCGCGTACTGCCCCTGCGGCGCGACGGTGTGCGTGCTCCCGCAGGCCCGTCGCGACGGAGACCGCCACGTACGCCGCGCGGAACCAGGGAGCGCGGCCGGAGACCGTTGCCGACGGGCCGGCTCGGTCCCGGCCGGTCGGTGTGACCGTGACGGGTGGAGTCAGTGGGCCGGGGCGGTGATCCGGCGCTTGAGGATCTTGCCACTGGGGCCCATCGGCAACGCGTCCATCAGCCAGACGTGTCGGGGGTACTTGTAGGCGGCCACCTGCCGCTTGGTGAACTCGCGCAACTCCTCGGCGGTCGCCAGGGCCCCCGGGCGCAGCACGATGGCCGCTGCGATCTCCTCGCCGAGATGATCGTCGGGCACGCCGAGTACGGCGGCGAGGGCGACAGCGGGGTGCTCGTGGAGGACCTCCTCGATCTCCCGGGGGTAGACGTTGTAGCCGCCCCGGATGATGAGGTCCTTCTTGCGGTCGACGATGTAGAGGTAGCCGTCGTCGTCCCGACGGGCGAGGTCGCCCGTGCGCAGCCAGCCGTCGGGGATGACCGCGGCGGTGTCCTCGGGACGGTTCCAGTAGCCCTTCATGAGGATGGGTCCGCGGACGACGATTTCACCGACCTCGCCCGGGGCGACCTCCTTGCCGCTCTCGCCGAGCAGCCGGACCTCGACGTCACGCACGGGCGTGCCGATGGAACCGGCCTTGCGCGGGCGGTCGGGGTGGTTGAAGGAGACCACCGGGCTGGTCTCGGACAGTCCGTAGCCTTCGAGGATCACGCAGCCGAAGGTGTGCTCGAACGAGTGCAGGATCTCGACCGGCAGGGCGGCGCCGCCGGAGACGCACATGCGCAGGCTGGAGGTGTCGGCCCGGTCCGCACCTGGATGCCCGAGCAGCGCCGCGTACATGGTGGGCACGCCCTCGAAGACGGTGGCCCGGTCGCGGGCGATGGTGTCGAGGACGGTCTGCGGATCGAACCTCGGGACCAGCACCAGCGTGGCCCCGCCGTGCACGGCGGCGTTCATGGCGCAGGTCTGGCCGAAGATGTGGAAGAGCGGCAGGCAGCCGACGATGACGTCGTCGGGGGTCAGTTGTTCCACGTGTACGACGGTGGTCCCGGTGTTGTGGCGCAGGCCGGCGTGGGTCAGCGCGGCGCCCTTGGGGCGGCCGGTGGTTCCCGAGGTGTACAGCAGGACCGCCACGTCGTCCTCCGCAACGGCGGCGACCTCGGAGTGCGGCCGGTGGCCGGCCAGGAGCGCGCCGAAGGCATCCGGCTCGACGGACAGGTGCCGTACCCCGGCGGCCTCCGCGCCCTGAGCGCCCTCTCCGGGGGCCAGATGCCACTCGAAGAGGAGCACGGCACCGGAGTCACGCAGGTGGTACTCCGTCTCCCGGGCCTTGAGCAGCGGGTTCATGGGTACGACGACGGCGCCGGCGCGCAGGATGCCGTAGTACAGCACGACGAACTCGGGCACGTTCGGCAGCGTCAGGGCGACCCGGTCGCCGGGGCGGACACCTTCGGCCAGCAGCATCGATGCGGCTCGTGCGGACAGCTCGTCCAACTCGGCGTAGTCGACGGTCTTGGAACCCAGCCGCAGGGCGGGCCGCTCGGGCTGCCGTAGCGCGGTCCGCACCAGAAATTCCGCCAGATTGGACATGAAAGCCTCCTTGCGTTCATGCCACCGGTGGTTGCCACGTCCCAGTGGCCGCCGGTGGTGTCCGCATCGTGGCCCTGCCCGTGGCGGGGATCTATGGACAGCCCGACAGCTTCCGCGCCCCTCGTTTGTTCCCCGGCACAGTGAGGGGGCCATACGCTGGGAGTTCGGACCTGCCCGGTGTGATGCCTTCCGGCTACGGGTGCTGGATGCGGCAGGCGTGGAGGGCGGTGCCGAGGTCGGCGAGGGCGGCCGGGTCGGAGAGTGAACGGCCCGTCAGTTTCTCGATCTTGTGCAGCCGGTAGCGCACGGTGTTGGGGTGGACGTAGAGCCCGCTCGCTGCCCCGGTGGCGTCACCGCCCGCGTCGAACCAGTGCTTCAGCGTCTCCATCAGCCGGCCGCGCTCCGGCGCGGGCAGGTCGAGGATGGGGCCCATCACCAGCCTCGCCAGGCGGGCCGCCTCCGCAGGGGCAGCGGCGACCAGCATGGCGAGGGGGCTGTCGTCGAAGCGCGCGACCCCGCTCTCGGCGGTGGGCAGCCCGGCCAGGGCCAGTCCGGCGAAGCGCAGCGCCTGCGGGGTGTCGCGGAGGGAGTCGAAGCACGGGCTGACACCGACGCGGGCCTTGCGGGCCCCCAGAGCCCGAAAGGTGACCGCGTCGGCTTCCGCCGAGGTGAGGGAGATCAGCCCGACCTGCTGGTGGGGCAGCAGCCGCCAGGCGGACTGCACACGTGCCTCGCGCAGTGCTGCCTCGATACCCGGGAGCGGCTCGTCGCCGGGATCGGGCACATGCGCGACGGCGACCACGTACGGACCACGCTCGGGCAGGCCGAGCTGCCGGGCCGCCTCCCACAGGGTCGTGCCGTCGGCGATCGCGCCGGTGAGGAGCGCCTCGACCAGGGCCGAGCGGCGCGCCTCGCGCTGCGCCGCCACTTCGGCGCTGGCCTCCCGGTAAGCGGTGGCCAGGGCCTCCGTGCAGCAGCCGTACATCGCCCAGAGTTCCGAGGCCCCGGCGACCAGGTGCGCGTCGGTGACCTCGGGGTGGCCGCGGGCCTCCTTGACCATCTCCGCCCAGAGGTACTCGAAGCCGATGCGGTAGGCGTGCAGCGTCTCCGACAGCGGGACTCCCTGCTCGGCACGCAGACGGCCGGTCTCCCGGGCGGGCTGGACGTCCAGCGGCGTTCCGAAGGCGAAGTGCCGCAACAGCAGGTCGACGTTTCGCCGGCAGTACTCGCGCAACGAGTCGAAGGGGATGAGCGACTCGTCCTGGTAGGACTGCGCCTCCGCGCGGATCCGTTTCGCCATGCGCTCGCCCAGCTCCGGAAGCCTCGCGTGCAACGCCGCTCCGACGCTGGTCAGGTCCATTTGCCCAGCGTACGACCCCTTCACTGTTCCGGGAAACAAACGTCACGGGCGGAAGCTGTCGGGCTGTCCATGGATCCCGGCCACCGACCGGGCCACGATGCGGACACCACCGGCGGCCACTGGGACGTGGCACCACCGGTGGCGTGAGACGCACCGGAGCCGGAGGACGACGACCATGAGCAAGCTCATCGACGACCCGCGTATCGACCCGCGTATCAAGGCGAGCGCGGTCGCGGCGATTCCCGCGCAGCCGCCGTTGCCGGACGTCGCCACCCGTGAGGAGTTGCTGGCGGAGGCCAATTCCGAGGAGGCGAAGGCGGCGCGTGCGTCGATGGAGGCCCTCGCCGGGACCCTGTTCGGCGAGGAGGCCGTACCGACGGCGGGTCTGCGCGGTGAGACGTTGTCGTTCACGTCGTCCCCCGACGGGAACACGGTGCGGATCAACTTCATCCGCCCCGACACGGACGAGACGCTGCCCTGCGTGGTCCACATCCACGGTGGCGGTATGCAGACCGGGTCGGCCTTCGGCCCGGTGGCGCAGTCGTGGTGCCGCTTGATCGCCCATCAGGGTGTGGCGGTCGCCAGTATCGACTTCCGTAATTGTCTGGTGGCGTCGTCGGCGCCGGAGGTGGAGCCGTTTCCGGCGGGGCTGAACGACTGTGTGTCGGGCCTGCGCTGGGTGATCGACAACGCGTCCGCCCTGGGCATCGATCCCGGGCGGGTGATCGTGGCCGGGGAGAGCGGCGGCGGGAACCTCACCCTCGCCACCGGCCTCCAACTGTGCCGTGACGGCGACACGGGCCTGGTACGCGGCCTGTACGCGATGTGCC
>NZ_LIQQ01000311.1 GCF_001418565.1 Streptomyces graminilatus
GCGGGGGTCTGGGGGCGCAGCACCCAGCTGCGGGACGGGAACGGGTAAGGGCGGCGGGGGCGAATGTCACGAATATGTGGCCCTTGCGCAGAAGGGTCGCAACGCACTCGGTGTGGGCCACTACCCTGGTGCCGTGACCATTCGCCTGTACGACACCAGCGCCCGGCAGATCCGTGACTTCGCCCCGCTCACACCGGGTTGTGTCTCGATCTACCTCTGCGGTGCCACCGTGCAGGCCGCCCCCCATATCGGCCACATCCGCTCCGGCCTCAACTTCGACATCCTGCGCCGCTGGTTCACGTACCGCGGCTACGACGTCACCTTCATCCGCAATGTCACCGACATCGACGACAAGATCATCAGGAAGGCCGCCGAACAGGGCCGGCCCTGGTGGTCCATCGGTTTCGAGAACGAGCGGGCCTTCAACGACGGTTACAACGCCCTCGGCTGCCTGCCCCCGACCTACGAGCCGCGTGCCACCGGGCACGTGACCGAGATGGTCGAGATGATGCGCGGGCTCATCGAGCGCGGACACGCCTACGAGGCCGACGGCAACGTCTACTTCGACGTGCGCTCCTTCCCCGGCTATCTGCGGCTGTCCAACCAGGAGCTCGACAACCTGCTCCAGCCCTCCGGTGAGGGTGAGACCGGCAAGCGTGATCCCCGTGACTTCGCCATGTGGAAGGCCGTCAAGCCGGGCGAACCGAGCTGGGAGACGCCCTGGGGGCGGGGGCGGCCCGGCTGGCACCTGGAATGCTCCGCCATGGCGCACAAGTACCTGGGGACCGCCTTCGACATCCATGGCGGCGGGCTCGACCTGATCTTCCCCCACCACGAGAACGAGATCGCCCAGGCCAAGGCCTTCGGCGACGACTTCGCCATGTACTGGGTCCACAACGCGTGGGTCACCATGAGCGGCGAGAAGATGTCGAAGTCCCTCGGCAACTCCGTCCTCGTCAGCGAGATGGTCAAGGCCTGGCGGCCCATCGTCCTGCGCTACTACCTCGGCACCCCGCACTACCGTTCGATGATCGAGTACAGCGAGGACGCCCTGCGCGAGGCCGAGTCCGCGTTCGCCCGGATCGAGGGCTTCGTGCAGCGCGTCGTCGAGAAGGCCGGGGGTGTCGTCGCGCCCGCCGCCGAGGTGCCGCCCGCCTTCGCCGAGGCCATGGACGACGACCTGGGCGTACCGCAGGCCCTCGCCATCGTGCACACCACCGTCAGGCAGGGCAACTCCGCGCTCGCCGCCGACGACAAGGAAGCCGCCGTGGCCCGCCTCGCCGAGGTGCGCGCCATGCTCGGCGTCCTCGGGCTCGACCCGCTCGACCCGCACTGGGCCGGGGACGCGAGCGACCGGGGCGAGGATCTGCACGGCGTCGTCGACAGCCTCGTACGACTCGTTCTCGACCAGCGCGAGGCCGCCCGCGGACGCAAGGACTGGGGGACCGCGGACGCCATCCGCGATCAGCTCAACCAGTCCGGCCTCGTCATCGAGGACGGCCCGCAGGGACCGCGCTGGACCCTCGGACCGCGCTGAGTATTTCGCCTCATATCCGTATATTTTCTTGATCGATTGTGCCGCCCGGGTTTCCGGGCGGCACACTCATAGACGTACACACGCACGCCTTCACACAGACAGGTAGGTCATGGCCGCTAACAACCGCCGCATGTCCGGCAAGAAGGGCGCGCAGGTCGGCAGTGGCGGCCAGCGGCGCCGGGGGCTCGAGGGCAAGGGCCCGACGCCGCCCGCCGAGATGCGCAAGGGACACAAGAAGAACCGTATTGCCGGGGCCAAGGCCAGGCAGGTCCAGCGGCGGCCCGCACCCAAGGGGCGCGGCGGGAAGGCGGCCTCCGAACTCGTCGTCGGCCGCAACTCGGTCGTCGAGGCGCTGCGCGAGGGCGTCCCGGCCACCTCGCTCTTCGTCCAGCAGTTCATCGACAACGACGAGCGCGTGCGCGAGGCGCTCCAACTGGTCGCCGAGCGCGGCGGCATCCACCTGATGGAAGCCCCCCGGCCCGAACTGGACCGGATGACCAACGGCCTCAACCACCAAGGCCTGGTGCTCCAGGTCCCGCCGTACGAGTACGCGCACCCCGAGGACCTCGCCAACGCCGCCTACGACAACGGCGTGGACCCCCTCATCGTCGCCCTCGACGGTGTCACCGACCCGCGCAACCTCGGCGCCGTCGTCCGCTCCGTCTCCGCCTTCGGCGGGCACGGGGTCGTCGTGCCCGAGCGGCGCGCCGCCGGTATGACCGCCGGTGCCTGGAAGACCTCCGCCGGTGCCGCAGCCCGTACGCCCGTAGCCCGCGCCACCAATCTGACGCGCGCCCTGGAGGCGTACCAGAAGGCGGGCATCGTGGTGATCGGTCTCGCGGCCGACGGGGACGCCGAACTCGGTGACCTGCCCGCCCTCGGCGGGCCCGTCGTCATCGTCGTCGGCAGCGAGGGCAAGGGCCTGTCCCGGCTGGTCGGGGAGACCTGCGACCACCTCGTACGGATCCCGATGCCCGGTGGCACCGAGTCCCTCAACGCCGGTGTCGCGGCCGGGATCGTGCTGTACGAAGCGGCCCGCCGCCGCGCCTGAACACATGTGCGCTGACCTCACCCGTACGGGGGAATCCGGGCGGGTGACGTCACCTTGACGCGGTCCGGACACATCCGCCAAGTCAAAGCAGTGTCCTAATCTCACGTCACTCGGTTAGATGAGTGTGGACACCAGAACACCCCGCACACCCACGGGGGACCGCTCGTCGGGATACGACGACGCTCCCGCGCTGAGCATGGTGAAGGTGCCGAGCGATCCGGCGCAGGTCATCGTCAACCATGCGAGCTTCCGCGTGCAGTTGGGGGCCTCGACGCGGCGGGCGGCACCGTCGTCCCGCGTCGCCCGGCACCTCGGCGCCTCCGAGGGCACGGCGCGCATCCCCGTCGCAGGCGCCGGTGGCGCCACGGCCGTCCGACGCAGGGCACCCGTCGTCTGGAGCGGGAAGTCGGCGCCCGACGACACCGGCGCCCACCGGCTGCTCCAGGCCGTACGGGGCTCCAGCGTGCGCCACGGCGAACAGCCGCCGGCCGCCGACGCCGGAGCGACGCAGGTCATCCCCCGTATCGGCGACGACGAACTCGACTACGCGGGCAGCACCCTCGATCAGACCGTCGAGACGCCCATCGTCGGCAGCCAGCGCACCCATGGCTCCGAAACCGGCCGCCTGCTCCCCAGCATGCGCACCACCGGCAGCGCGTACGACGAGGACGGCTACGGCCAACCCGGCTACGGCGGCGGCGAGTTCGGCCACGAGGGCTACGGCGGCTACGGCGGCTACGAGGGCTACGAAGGCGATACGGACTACGGGCGGGACTCCGACGGACGGCGCACCGGCACACGGCGCCACTCCAACGACCCCGTACGGCACGCCTATTACCCCGGCCGCCGGATGAACCTCGGCGTCGTCCTGCTTCCGCTGCGCATCTTCCTCGGCTTCATCTCCATCTACGCCGGTATGGGCAAGCTCTGCGACCCCGTCTACTTCGACGGCGGCAAACGCGGCTCCATGGTGAAGTGGCTCAACACCCTGCACCCCTGGGAAGTCGCCGAGCCACTACGGCAGTTCGCCCTCCAGCACCCCGTCGGCTCCGGACTCGTCATCGCCTTCCTCCAGGTCATCGTGGGCGTCCTCACGGTCCTGGGCCTGTGGCAGCGGGTCGCCGCGGTGGGCGGCGCGCTGCTCTCCGCCGCGCTGCTCGTCACGGTCAGCTGGAAGAGCGTTCCCGTCTACGACGCCCCCGACATCATCTATCTGGCCGCCTGGTCACCGCTGATCATCGCCGGTGCCCCCGTCTACTCCATCGACGGCCGCCTCGCGGGCAGCGCCTGGCGCCGGCTCGGCCCCCGTACGGACATCTGGGAGCTGCGGAGTTACGTCCTGCGGCGCGGTGCCCTCGTCACCGCCGTCGTCATCGGGATCACGCTCCTCGTCGGCTCGCTCCTCGGCGGCGCTGTCCGTGACGCCGACCGCGTGGTCGTCCCCGGCCCCGGCGAGCCGCCGCGCAACCAACTCCCCGGCGAGCCGCTCCCGGAGCAGTCCGGTGAACGCCGCGCCTCGAAGAGCCCCTCGGCGGTCATCAAGTCCCCGACCCAGAGCGCCACTTCGGCCAGCCCCACGACCGGCGGTGTCGAGACCACCCCCGAGGAGGCCCGCGAGAGCGGCAGCGTCACCGGGAGCCGGCCCAGCCAGACCCAGGGCAGCGCCGGCCAGGCCCCGCCGCAGCAGACCACCCCGGCCCAGCAGGCACCCACGACCGCCGGCCCGTCCTCCTCGGGCGGCACGGGCACCCCGGGTGGTACCAACGGCGGCTCCACGGGCGGCACTACCGGAGGCAGCGGCGACGGCAGCACCGGAGGGTCCGCCACGGGCCAGCCGGGACTGGTGGGCGGCCTCCTCGGCTAACCCTGGCCACCGGCGGCACAACAACCCGCCCGGTCAGGGCGGTTACGGCGATCACATGGGTGGGGTCCCGCACTGGGAAAGTGCGGGACCCCATCGACGTACAACGGCCTCACACATAAAAGCCTTTGGTGAGCCGCTGGCTCAACGGCCCAGCGCGGCCAGCTCCTTCGCGGCGGCCGTGAGGTCCTTGGCGGTGTCGATGGCGCGCCAGTAGGCGCCGTGCGGGATCGAGAAGCCGGCCAGGCGGAGTTCGCGGGCCAGATGGGGGAACGTCGTGCGCTCGTGGTCGCCGCGCTCCGGGAGCAGGCCGGCGAACTCGGAGGAGAAGACGTACACCCCCGCGTTGATCTCGAACGTCGACGGAGGGGACTCGATGAAGTTCGTGATGTGACCGAAGCCGTCGGTCTGCACGGCGCCCCACGGCAGGCGCGGGCGGGCCAGCGCGAGGGTCGCGACGGCGTCCCGCTCGGCGTGGAAGTCGGCCATGTCGCGCAGCGAGAAACGGGTCCAGATGTCGCCGTTGGTGGCGTACCAGGGCTGCTCCGGGGCAGGGAGGTGCGCGGCGGCGTACTTGAGGCCGCCGCCCCGGCCGAGAGGCTCCGTCTCGACGACCGTCGTGACGTTCAGCGGCAGATCGGCGCTTTCCAGCCAGCTCTGAAGGACCTCGGCGAGATGGCCGCAACTGACCACCACGTCCGTCACGCCCTCCTCGGCGAGCCAGACGAGCTGATGGCCGATGATCGGCGTCCCCGTGCCGGGGATCTCGACCATCGGCTTGGGCCGGTCGTCGGTGTACGGGCGGAGCCGGGAGCCCTGGCCGCCGGCGAGGACCACGGCCTGGGTGGGGCGCGACGGGGCGTGAGGTGCGGTCATGCTCTGCACTTTAGCTTCGCTGGTTGTGCGGGGGTGGTCGTGGGTGGGCCCGGTGTCAGTGGGGCCGGGGTGTGAG
>NZ_LIQQ01000312.1 GCF_001418565.1 Streptomyces graminilatus
GGCTGGTCGCGCAGTTCCCCGCGCCCCGGGGGGGCGGCCCC
The DNA here is from genome assembly GCF_001418565.1 of Streptomyces graminilatus. GTDB lineage: Bacteria > Actinomycetota > Actinomycetes > Streptomycetales > Streptomycetaceae > Streptomyces > Streptomyces graminilatus. The sequence continues at coordinate 42 of NZ_LIQQ01000312.1, forward strand.
GGTTGCCAAGGCTTCCCTAGGGGGTTGGGGGCGGCCCCGGATTGCCGGGGCCCCGGAGAAGCAGGACTCAGCTGGAGTCAGCAGGACTCAGGAGGATTCAGGACGCCGGGAGTTCCTGGCCGTAGTCCACCGTTTCGTTCTTCTTCGGTTCCTCCAGGGGGAAGTCCTTGCCCCAGTCGCTCAGGAGGAGGGTGCCCGCGCCGCCCGCGCGGACGAGGCGGAGGGGGTAGGGGGAGCCCTCAAGGGAGACGTCCAGGGTGCCGCCGTCGCCCTTGTCGCCGGTGATGCGGATCGTGCGGACGCCCGACTGGGTGTGGTGGCCGTCCGTGGCGAGGGTGCCGTGCAGGGTGAGCAGGCCGTCGAGGAGCACGTCCTTGTCGGTGAAGCCGCTGAACTTCTTGTACGAGGGGTCCCCGGTCGGGACCTTCACGAAGAGGCCCCCGAGCTTGGTGGCGGCGGCCGTGTCCGATCCGCCGCCCTTCCCCTTGCCGCCGTCCTCGTGGTTCCAGAACGCGGCGTCGGCCTTCAGGAACAGGTGCTTCCCGACCCGCAGCAGCCGGAACGTCGACCCCTTCGCGGTGACCGAGCCGGTGCCGCCGTCGCCCTTGAGGCTCATGTCGAGGGTGTAGGTGGTCCCGCTGGTCACCACGGTCCCGGAGAGGCGTACGGCGTCGGCGGAGCCGGCTGCCGCACGGGTCTTCGTCTGGATGGTGTCGGCGGGCAGTCTGCCGACCCCGTTCGTGCCCTCGTCCGGGTCGGCGCCACAACCCGTCAGAAGCCCTGCCCCCGTCACGGCCAGGGCGCACATCACGCTCACCGGTCCGGCGCTGCGGGTACGGCCACGGGGAATCGCAGACACAGGTGGGGCTGCCTCTCGTACGGGTGTCCTGAGGGGTGTGGACGGCAGCGTACCGGTGCCGTCGGCCCCCGGCGGAGCCAGTCCGTCCGGACCCCCCGCCAAGGCACGGCCGAACCGGACGGGCTAGCCTGAAGCGCATCCGAGCAGGCAATTCGGATCCCTTGGACGCATTCCGACGCGCTCCCGCAGCGCACTTCGAGGCAGGAGGCACGGCATGGCGCCAGGCTCACCCCGTGTCTTCGTCTCGCACCTCGCCGGTGTGCCCGTCTTCGACCCGAACGGCGATCAGGTGGGCCGGGTGCGCGACCTCGTCGCGATGCTGCGCGTGGGCAACCGGCCGCCCCGGCTGCTCGGCCTCGTCGTCGAACTCACCACCCGGCGCCATGTCTTCATGCCCATGACCCGCGTCACCGGCATCGAGTCCGGCCAGGTCATCACGACGGGCGTGCTGAACGTCCGGCGCTTCGAACAGCGCCCCACCGAGCGGCTCGTCCTCGGCGAACTCCTCGACCGGCGCGTCACCCTCGTCCAGACCGACGAGGAGGTCACCGTCCTGGACGTGGCGGTACGACAGTTGCCGGCCCGCCGCGACTGGGAGATCGAGCGGGTCTTCGTACGGCGGAAGGGCCGCGGCGGGGCCTTCCGGCGCAACACCGGCGAGACCATGACCGTCGGCTGGTCCGCCGTCACCGGGTTCTCCCTGGAGGAGGACGGGCAGGGCGCAGAGAGCCTGCTCGCCACCTTCGAGCAGTTGCGCCCCGCCGACCTCGCGAACGTCCTGCACCACCTGTCGCCGAAACGGCGCGCCGAAGTGGCCGCCGCCCTCGACGACGACCGGCTGGCCGACGTCCTGGAGGAGCTGCCCGAGGACGACCAGATCGAGATCCTCGGCAAGCTCAAGGAGGAGCGCGCCGCCGACGTCCTGGAGGCGATGGACCCGGACGACGCGGCCGACCTGCTCGGCGAGCTGCCCGAGGACGACCAGGAGCGGCTGCTGAGCCTGATGCAGCCCGCCGACGCGGCCGACATGCGTCGCCTGATGGCGTACCGCGAGGACACCGCGGGCGGTCTGATGACGACCGAGCCGATCATCCTGCGCCCGGACGCGACCGTCGCCGACGCGCTGGCCCGGATCCGCGAGCCCGACCTCTCCCCCGCGCTCGCCGCGCAGGTGTACGTGTGCCGGCCGCCCGACGAGACGCCGACGGGCAAGTATCTGGGCGCCGTCCACTTCCAGCGGCTGCTGCGCGACCCGCCGTACACCCTGGTCGGCTCGCTCGTCGACGACGACCTGCAGACGCTCTCCCCGGACGCCGAACTGCCGGTCGTCGCCGGTTTCTTCGCGACGTACGACATGGTGGCGGCCCCGGTGGTCGACGACAGCGGGTCGCTGCTCGGCTCGGTGACCGTGGACGACGTACTCGACCACATGCTGCCCGAGGACTGGCGGGAGACGGAGTTCCACTTCACGGACACCGAGACCGAGATCGAGACCGATGGTGGGGCCGAAACCGATGACGAGAGCGAGTTCGAGCGGGCGGGCGACCATGACTCCTGAGCGCGAGACCGGCACCCGCGAGCGCGCGGCGAGCGGCGCCACGGCGGCCTCCCGGCCCCGGGTGCGCCTCGACCAGCCGCGCGCGCCCAGGCGGCGGCTGCTGCCCGACTACGACCCGGAGGCGTTCGGGCGGCTGTCCGAGCGCATCGCGCGTTTCCTCGGCACCGGGCGGTTCATCGTCTGGATGACGGTCGTCATCGTCCTGTGGGTGTTGTGGAACGTGAGCGCGCCGCAGGACGTGCGCTTCGACCACTACCCCTTCATCTTCCTGACGCTGATGCTGTCGCTCCAGGCCTCCTACGCGGCCCCGCTGATCCTGCTCGCGCAGAACAGGCAGGACGACCGCGACAAGGTCAACCTCGAACAGGACCGCAAACAGAACGAGCGGTCGATCGCCGACACCGAGTATCTGACCCGCGAGATCGCCTCGCTGCGCATCGGGCTCGGCGAGGTCGCCACGCGGGACTGGATCCGCTCCGAGCTCCAGGACCTGGTCAAGGAGCTGGAGGAGCGGTACGCGGAACGTCACGAGGACGGGCACCACTCCGCCAAAACCGGCACATTCCTGGTGGAACGGCCACGGCGGCGTGACACGGAAGACCGGTAACGGGCTTTCCGGGGGCCCGGTGCGGCCCCGTACCATCGGGTACATGGCTACGGAAGACGCGGTGCGTGAAGCACTGGCGACGGTGAACGACCCCGAGATCCAGCGACCCATCACCGAACTGGGGATGGTGAAGTCGGTGGAGATCGGCGCGGACGGGGTGGTCGCGGTCGCCGTGTACCTGACGGTCTCCGGCTGCCCGATGCGCGACACGATCACGAAGAACGTGACGGAGGCGGTCTCGCGGGTCGAGGGTGTGACCCGCGTCGACGTCGAGCTGGACGTCATGAGCGACAGCCAGCGCAAGGAGCTGGCGTCCGCGTTGCGCGGCGGCCAGGCCGAGCGCGAGGTCCCCTTCGCCAAGCCGGGCTCCCTCACGCGCGTGTACGCGGTCGCGTCCGGCAAGGGGGGTGTCGGCAAGTCGTCGGTGACCGTCAACCTGGCGGCGGCGATGGCGGCCGACGGCCTCAAGGTGGGCGTGGTCGACGCCGACATCTACGGCCACAGCGTGCCGCGCATGCTGGGCGTCGAGGGGAAGCCGACCCAGGTCGAGAACATGATCATGCCGCCGTCCGCGCACGGCGTGAAGGTCATCTCCATCGGCATGTTCACCCCGGGCAACACCCCGGTCGTGTGGCGCGGTCCAATGCTCCACAGGGCGCTCCAGCAGTTCCTGGCGGACGTGTTCTGGGGCGATCTGGACGTGCTGCTGCTCGACCTCCCGCCGGGCACGGGCGACATCGCGATCTCGGTGGCCCAGTTGGTCCCGAACGCGGAGATCCTGGTCGTGACGACGCCTCAGCAGGCGGCGGCCGAGGTGGCCGAGCGCGCGGGCGCCATCGCCGTCCAGACCCACCAGAAGATCGTCGGCGTGGTCGAGAACATGGCGGGCCTGCCCTGCCCGCACTGCGGCGAGATGGTCGACGTCTTCGGCACGGGCGGCGGCCAGACCGTCGCCGACGGCCTCACCCGCACCACGGGCGCGACGGTCCCGGTCCTCGGCTCCATCCCGATCGACGTCCGCCTCCGCGAGGGCGGCGACAACGGCACCCCGGTGGCCCTGTCCGACCCGAACTCCCCGGCGGGCGCAGCCCTGCGCGCCATCGCGGGCAAACTGGGCGGCAGACAGCGCGGCCTCTCCGGCATGTCCCTGGGCATCACACCGCGCAACAAGTTCTGACAGGCGGAGCTCGCGCTCGCGCTTTCGGGAGGGGGCGCGGGCTGGCACTTTCCGGCGGGCGGGGCTTGCGCTTTCAGCGGCGCGGGGG
>NZ_LIQQ01000313.1 GCF_001418565.1 Streptomyces graminilatus
AGATAGACCGCCCCGCCCGCCACCACGACCACAGCCGCCCCGATGCCGACCCAGGCCCCCGAGGACATCCCACCACCGTCACTCTTCGCCTCGGCCACCGGGGAAGCCGACGCCTCAGGGGACGAGGCCGCAGGCGTCGGAGTCGAGGACGGCGACGGCGACGGGGACGCAGGTTCCGTCGGCGACGGGGCCACCGGCTTCGCGCCCGGCGCCGCCGGCTTCAGCTTGAGGACCGGCGCCGGCTGCTCACTGCTCTCGTCCAGCTCGATCCACCGGTCGATCTTGCCGTCGCTGTACGTCTGGAGGGACTTGAAGGCGAGCTCCTTCACGTCGGGAAGCTGCCGTACGACAACGGAGTACTCCGCGTTCGTGCCCGCCTTCAGCGCCGGGCCCTTGATGGTGTAGCCGTCGTCGGCGGCCGTGAACTTCCAGCCCTTGGGGCCCTCGCCGTAGGTCACGTCGCCGGGCGCTATGCCCTTGGGCAGGATCACCCGGACCGCCGCGATGCCCGCCGTGTCGGACTCGGCCTCCGCGTCGAAGGAGATCTCGACGTTCTCGGCGAGAGCCTGGGCCTTGTCGGACTCGACCTCGACGTGGGCGGCGGCGGGCCCGGCGGCGAGGAGGACCAGGGCGCCCACGGTGGCCGCTGTGAGGGTCAGGCGGCGTGCGGTGCCGTGCTGGGTGAGGGTGGTGAACATGTGTGTCTCCGGGTCTTTCGGGGCGTGCGGTGGCGCGGAAGGGCCGATCGGCGTCGGACCGTTCCGGCAGCGCAGCGCAGCGCAGGGTCAGTTGGCGGGAGCTGTCCACGCCGACGGAGGACCCCGCCGTACCACCACGTCCGCGAGCAGCGTCCCTCTGAGCGGCGGCGGCTCCGTCCGGTGCGGGCGGCGCACCCGCGATCCGCGCCCGGTCGGCGCGGGCCGGCCGTCGAGCAGGGCCAGCACGGTGGCGATCCGTGTCCGTACGGCGTCCACGGCCCCGGTCAGGCCACGCGCCAGTGACCAGCAGGCCGCGTCCGCGCGGTGCAGCAGCACGGCGACGAGAACGGCGGCCACGGCGTGGACGGCCGTCATCGCGGGCGAGTGGTGCAGCGCCTCGGGCCAGGTTCCATGGGCGGGCATGGCGTGACGCGCGTGCTCGCCCCCCATGTGCGTGTTCGTGGCCGTCGTACGGCCCGAGTGCGCGAGCGACAGCCATATGTGCAGTCCGGCCTGGGCCGCCCCACTCGTCACCACCACCGCCGCGAGCGAACGCCGGCGTCGCGTGCCGATCAGTCCCACGGCGAACAGCAGCACCGCCGCCGCCACACCCGACCGCCACGGGGCGGGCTCCCCGGCGATCAGATGATGCGCGCTGATCCCGAGCACCGTACCGACGACGGCGAACACCGCTGCCCGGAACACGGGCAGCGGCGCGGAGCGCGTCGTGGGCGTTCGGAGCTGACGGAGCATGGTCATGATCCGCCCATCATCGACCATGCGGCGGCCGGACAGGGGCCCGGTCCAGGAATTTCTCCTTCGGCCTCCGGCCGTCGCTCGCCGTCACTCGCCGCCGAACGCCCTCAGGATGCGCTCGGCGGCCAGGGTGGCCGTCAACTCGCCGTTCCTGACCTGCTGTTCGAGGCCGGGGGCGAGAGCCCGTACGGCCTCGTCGGCATGCAGGCGGCCCAGCAGTTCGTCGCGGACCATCGTCCAGGTCCAGTCGACCTGCTGGTCACGGCGTTTGGCCGTGAGGCGGCCGGACGAGTCGAGCAGGACGCGATGCTGTTCGAGACGGTCCCAGACGGTGTCCAGACCGGTCGACTCACGGGCACTGCACGTCAGTACGGGCGGTGTCCAGGCCGCGTCCCTGCCGTGCATCAGCCGCAGGGCGCTCGCCAGTTCACGCGCGGCGGTCTGGGCGTCGCGCTCGTGCGGGCCGTCCGCCTTGTTGACGGCGAGCACGTCCGCCAGCTCCAGCACGCCCTTCTTGATGCCCTGCAACTGGTCGCCGGTGCGGGCCAGCGTCAGCAGCAGGAACGAGTCGACCATGTTCGCGACGGCGGTCTCCGACTGGCCGACCCCGACCGTCTCCACCAGGACGACGTCGTAGCCCGCCGCCTCCATCACCACGATCGACTCGCGCGTCGCCTTCGCGACCCCGCCCAGCGTGCCCGCCGTCGGAGAAGGCCGGATGAACGCCGCCGGGTCCACCGACAGACGCTCCATCCGGGTCTTGTCGCCCAGGATCGAGCCGCCCGTACGGCTGGACGACGGGTCCACCGCGAGCACCGCCACCCGGTGCCCAAGACCGGTCAGCATCGTGCCGAACGCGTCGATGAACGTCGACTTGCCGACACCGGGCACTCCGCTGACCCCGATCCGCCGGGCCCGGCCGCTGTGCGGGAGCAGCGCGGTCAGCAACTCCTGCGCCAGCGCCCGGTGCTGGGGCCGGGTCGACTCGACGAGGGTGATGGCCCGCGCCACCACCGCCCGCTTCCCGCCGAGCACGCCCTTGACGTACGCGTCGAGATCGATCACAGGTCGTGCCCGAGGTCGGCCGACAGCCGCCGTACGAGGTCGTACGCCGCGTCCGGGATCACCGTCCCGGGCGGGAACACGGCCGCCGCGCCCATCTCCAGCAGGGTCGGCACGTCCTGCGGCGGGATCACCCCGCCGACGACGATCATGATGTCCTCCCGGCCCTCGGCCGCCAGCTCCTCGCGCAGCGCCGGTACGAGGGTGAGGTGCCCGGCGGCCAGCGAGGACACCCCGACGATGTGGACGTCCGCCTCCACCGCCTGCCGGGCCACCTCGCCCGGCGTCTGGAACAGCGGGCCGACGTCGACGTCGAAACCGAGGTCGGCGAAGGCGGTGGCGATCACCTTCTGGCCGCGGTCGTGGCCGTCCTGGCCCATCTTGGCGACCAGGATGCGCGGCCGGCGCCCCTCGGCCTCCTCGAAGGAGTCCACCAGCGTGCGGGTGCGTTCGACCGACGGGGACTCGCCTGCTTCGTTGCGGTACACGCCCGCGATCGTACGGATCTGGCCCGCGTGCCGCCCGTACACCTTCTCCAGCGCGTCCGAGATCTCCCCGACCGTCGCCTTCGCGCGCGCCGCGTTCACCGCCAGCTCCAGCAGGTTGCCCTCCCCGCCCGCCGCCCGGGTCAGCGCGTCCAGCGCGTCCTGGCAGGCCCGCTCGTCACGCTCGGCGCGCAGCCTGCGCAGCTTCTCGATCTGCTGGGTGCGTACGGACGAGTTGTCGACCTTGAGGACGTCGATCTGCTCGTCGGTCTCCACCCGGTACTTGTTGACGCCGATCACCGGCTGGCGCCCCGAGTCGATACGGGCCTGGGTGCGCGCCGCGGCCTCCTCGATGCGCAGCTTGGGGATGCCCGCGTCGATGGCCTTGGCCATACCGCCCGCCGCCTCGACTTCCTCGATGTGCTGCCAGGCGCGGCGCGCGAGGTCGTACGTCAGCCGCTCCACGTACGCGCTGCCGCCCCACGGGTCGATGACGCGGGTCGTGCCCGACTCCTGCTGGATCAGCAACTGGGTGTTACGGGCGATGCGCGCCGAGAAGTCGGTGGGCAGCGCGAGCGCCTCGTCGAGGGCGTTGGTGTGCAGCGACTGGGTGTGACCCTGCGTCGCGGCCATCGCCTCCACGGCCGTACGCGTCACGTTGTTGAACACGTCCTGGGCCGTGAGTGACCAACCCGACGTCTGTGAATGGGTGCGCAGGGACAGCGACTTGGCGTTCTGCGGGTCGAACTGCTTCACCAGCTTCGCCCACAGCAGGCGGGCCGCGCGCAGCTTGGCGATCTCCATGAAGAAGTTCATGCCGATCGCCCAGAAGAAGGAGAGCCGGGGCGCGAACGCGTCCACGTCCATCCCCGCGTCCCGGCCCGCCCGGATGTACTCCACCCCGTCCGCGAGCGTGTACGCCAGCTCCAGATCGGCCGTCGCACCCGCCTCCTGGATGTGATAGCCGGAGATCGAGATGGAGTTGTAGCGGGGCATCCGCTGCGAGGTGTAGGCGAAGATGTCGGAGATGATCCGCATCGACGGCTTCGGCGGATAGATGTAGGTGTTGCGGACCATGAACTCCTTGAGGATGTCGTTCTGGATGGTCCCGGCCAGCTTCTCCGGCGGCACACCCTGTTCCTCGGCGGCGACGATGTAGAGCGCCAGTACGGGCAGCACAGCCCCGTTCATCGTCATCGACACGGTCATCTTGTCGAGTGGGATGCCGTCGAAGAGCTGCCGCATGTCGTAGATCGAGTCGATGGCCACGCCCGCCATACCGACGTCACCCGTGACACGCGGGTGGTCGCTGTCGTAGCCGCGGTGCGTGGGCAGGTCGAAGGCGACCGACAGGCCCTTCTGTCCGGCGGCGAGGTTGCGGCGGTAGAAGGCGTTGGACTCCTCGGCGGTGGAGAAACCCGCGTACTGGCGGATCGTCCACGGCTGGTTGACGTACATCGTCGGGTACGGGCCGCGCAGAAACGGGGCCGCGCCCGGGTACGTCGACAGGAAGTCCAGGCCCTCCAGGTCGTGCCCGGTGTAGAGCGGCTTGACGGCGATGCCCTCCGGGGTCTCCCAGAAGGTGCCGTCCGAGTCGGTGGCCCGCTTGACGGCCGTACGCCAGTCGTCGTCGCCCGCGTGCGCGGCCGGGGTCCCCAGTTCGATTCCGGAGAAGTCGGGGATTCCCATCAGGACGCTCCCATACGGTCGAGGGTGGCGGAGAGCACGGCTACGGCGTCGCAGCCCGTGAAGACGTACGCGTCGACGTCCGTGTACTGCCCGGGACGGCCGGCGAGGAAGACATACGAGGCGCCGGCGGCCCTCAGCTCCGCCGCCACGGTCGCGGCCCGCTCCTCGTAGAGCGCGTCGCTGGAGCAGAGACAGACCTCGGTGGTGCCGCTCTCCTCGAAGGTACCCTCCGTGACGGGCTCGATGCCGCCGGCCTGGAAGAGGTTCGAGACGAAGGTCGTCCGCGCGGAGTGCGCGGCGGCCGGACCGATCGTCGCCAGATAGACGCGCGGCCGGGATCCGGTGGCCGCGAGGTGGGCGTCGGAGCGGGCGCGCAGCGCCTCGTACGCCTCGTCGCGCCGTACCCGGGGGAGCCCGCCGGACGGCGGCTCCGGCGCGGGCTCGCGGTCCGGGAGACGCTCGGCGAGGTTCGGGAACTCGCTGACCCCGGTGACGGGCTCGCGCCGCTTGGCCAGCTTGGCGGAACGGGCCGCCCAGGTGGTGGCCAGCGCCTCACCGAGGCGCCCTGAGCGAAGCGCGGCGGCCTGGCCGCCGAGACCCTCGATCCACTGGAAGAACTCCCAGCCCGCGTGGGCGAGTTCGTCGGTGAGCCGCTCCACGTACCAGGATCCGCCCGCCGGGTCGATGACCCGCGCCAGATGCGACTCCTCGACCAGGATCGTCGAGGTGTTGCGGGCGATCCGGCGCGCGAATGCGTCCGGCAGGCCCAGCGCGTGGTCGAACGGGAGCACGGTGACCGAGTCGGCGCCGCCCACCCCGGCGGCCAGCGTCGCGACCGTCGTGCGGAGCATGTTCACCCACGGGTCGCGGCGCGACATCATCACCGGCGAGGTCACGGCGTGCTGCGTCTGCGCCCCGGCCGCCGGCGCCCCCGACACCTCGGCGACCCGCGCCCACAGCCGCCGCGCCGCGCGCAGCTTGGCGATCGTCAGGAACTGGTCGGCGGTGGCCGCGTACCGGAACTCCAGTTGCGCACAGGCCTGTTCGACGGACAGCCCGGCCTCGGTCAGCTGCCGCAGGTATGCCACCCCGGTGGCCAGGGACGCGCCCAGTTCCTGCGCGGCCGAGCCGCCGGCCTCGTGGTACGGCAGCGCGTCCACCGTCAGCGCGCGCAGGCCCGGGTACCGCTCGGCGCACAGCCGCGCGAGCTCGGCGACCGGCGCGAAGGCCAACTCCTCGCCGGTGCGGGCCTCGTGGCCCAGCGGGTCGCCGCCGAGGTTGCCGCGCGCCGCCTCCTTCGCGACGCCCCGCTCCTCGTACAGCCGCAGCAACTCCCGTGCCGCGGGCTCGACTTCCTGGCCGGCGTCGAGGACGACCGGGGCCAGGTCGAGGTAGACACCTTCGACTGCCCGGGCGAGCGACGACACCGGGATCGCGTCCGGGCCGACTTCCAGCCAGAGCGAGGTGACGCCGTTCTCCAGGTCCGCGAGCACCGAGTCACCGACTAGGGTCGCGTGGCGCTGCCGTACGTCCCAGCCGCCGACGGTGTTCCCCTCGGGCCGCGCGCCGCGTACGAAGGGCGGAAAACCGGGAAGGCCGGGTTCGGGGGCCTCGTCTCGCGCCGTGTAGAGGGGGTGGGTGGTGAGTCCGTCCTCCAGCGCGGTGGACAGCGCGTCCTCGGCCGTCGCGGGGGAGACCTCCTTGCCCGCCTTGCGCAGAACGCCTTCCACCAGGCGCTGCCACTGCTCATGTGTCGTGGAAGGGAACTCGGCGGCCAGCGAAAGCCCGTCGTCGGGCAGGACTGTCATGCCCGGATGCTAGGGCAGAGCGGTCGAGCCGCAGCAGAGGCCCAGCCTGTGACCTTGACCTCCGAGGATCTGTGACCTCGGCCTCACTTCCCTGTTGGACCCGCTCGGATGGTCGCCCGTCCCGGCCCGGCGAGTCAATGGAGCGTGTCGCGAAGACACCACGGGGAAGCCGCGCGGCCCGGGGTGACAATGGGCCCCGTCGTACTCGTACGAATCAGAGGGCACACCATGAGAATCCATCTGACCAGCGTCTTCGTCGACGACCAGGACAAGGCCCTGCGCTTCTACACCGAGGTGCTCGGCTTCGTGAAGAAGACCGAGGTTCCGCTCGGTGCGGACCGGTGGCTGACCGTGGTCTCGCCCGAGGATCCCGACGGGACCGAACTGCTGCTGGAGCCCTCCGGTCATCCCGCGGTGAAGCCGTACCGGGACGCGCTGGCCAAGGACGGCATCCCGGCCACCGCCTTCGCCGTGGACGACGTGCGCGCGGAGTACGACCGGCTGCGCGGCCTGGGCGTGCGGTTCACCCAGGAACCGCGGGAGATGGGCCCGGTCACCACCGCGGTGCTGGACGACACCTGCGGCAACCTGATCCAGATCGTGCACAAGGCGTAAGGGCGTACGGACCGTGGAGAAACTCATCGCGCCACCGATGAGTTTCTCCACGAGGATCGGTCGAAAGAGGTGACAGCGTTCCCGCTCCAGGAGGTGCCCCATGACCGCCGACGGTTTCACCACGTGTCTCTGGTTCGACGGACAGGCCGAGGAAGCCGCCAACTTCTACGTCTCGATCTTCAAGAACTCGTCCCTCGGCAGGACCGGCTACTACAACGAGGCCGGTCCCGCCCCCGCCGGCACACTGATGGCCGTCGACTTCGTGGCCAACGGCCAGAAGTTCGTCGCCCTCAACGGCGGCCCGATGTTCAAGTTCACCGAGGCCGTCTCCTTCCAGATCTTCTGCGCCGACCAGCAGGAGGTCGACCACTACTGGGCCAAACTCACCGAGGACGGCGGCGAGGGCGGCCCCTGCGGCTGGCTCAAGGACAAGTACGGACTGTCCTGGCAGGTCGTCCCGGAGGGCCTGATCGAGATGGTCACCGACCTGGACCAGGAGAAGGCCGTCCGCACCACCAAGGCCATGTACGCGATGGGCAAGCTGGACATCGCCGCCCTGAAGAAGGCGTACGCGGGGGAGTGACCGCCGGCGCCCCCTTAGGGCGTCATCCCGCCCGCGCACGCGGCGCCGGGCTCAGGGGTCTGCGCGCCCTGGACGTACTTGTCGAGGAACCTGGCGACCCGGGGGTCCGACGCCTTGTCCACCTTGAGCTGGTGCTCCCAGGCGCTCAGCACGATCGGCGACGACTGGCCCTCGTAGGGGCTCATGAAGGTGTACGACGTGTTGGTCACCTTCTCGGAGAGCGCCTCGATGTCCGCCTTGGCCGCCTTGTCGTTGTAGGTGATCCAGACGGCGCCGTGTTCGAGGCCGTGCACCGCGTTCTCGTTGGGGACCGCCTTGGTGTAGACCTGCCGGTCGCAGTTCACCCACACCTGGTTGTGGTCGCCGCCCACGGGCGGGGTCATCTTGTACGTGACGGGCTTGGCGACGTGGTTCTGGGTGAGCTTCGACCAGCTCTTCACACCCGGGATGGGCGCCGCCTTCGCCTGCTCCTTGTCCTTGGCCGAGTCGACGAGGAGCCAGCCGCCGCCGGCCAGGCCGACGAGTATGAGGGCGGTCGCGCCGATCGTGAGCAGCCGCATACGGCGCTCACGTGCCTGCTCGGCCTTGCGCAGTTCTTCCATGTGGGCGCGGCGGGCCGCGGTCTTCGCCTTAACGTTGGAGGTACCCATGGGATGTCCTTCTCCGTGCCGAACCCGTCTCCGGGCACGGCGCTGCAAGCTGGGGTGATGGTCGTGGTCGTGGCCGGGCGGCCCGGCGCGCGGGAAGCGCGGGCCGGCCGCGGCAGGTCCTAGACCCGGAGCAGTTGCAGTTCGTGGAGATCGGGAGGGCGGGCGCCGCCCGGGATCCGCGACGGGCCGAGCGGCAGCCGGGCGGGGGCGGTGGACGGCTGGTCCAGTGCGGCGGCCCGGTCGGCGCCGATGCAAGGGGCGTGGCTGAGGACGCCGTGCTGCCCGGGGGCGTGACAGGAGTGCTGCGGGCCCTCGTGGCAGGGGTCCCGTTCGGCGATGTGCGCGGAGTGCGCCGATGCCGAACGGGCGGGCCCGGTGTCCGCCGGGGCCAGGGTGGAGGCGCAGGAGAACGCGAACGCCGCGAGGACGAGGACCAGGACGCCGAGCAGGAGGGGGAGGCCGCCGCGGGCATACCGCGTCGCGGGGCGGCGCACCCGTGCAGCGGACATCTGGACACCTGGAGGTCGGGGCGGGGCCGAGGACGGGCCGAGAACAGACGAGCGCCGATGAAATTATCAGACTGCTGGCGTGTGTTGATGCCGACCCCTGTGGGGCACACTCCCTCCCGTCCGTAACAAGGTGGGCCGCTCGGCGCGCGACTCGGGCGAAGGCTGGCTAGCGTGAGGATCCGGACCACCCGACGAGACTGGAGAGGCCGCAGCCATGGCCGTAAAACCTGAGGGAACCCCTTGTTGGGCCGACGCCATGTTCAGTGACGTCGAGGGAGCCAAGAGCTTCTACGGCGAGGTGCTGGGCTGGACCTTCGGCGACGCTTCGTCGGAGTACGGCAACTACACACAGGCCTACTCCGACGGCAAGGCGGTCGCCGCGGTCGTCCCGCCGATGCCCGGTCAGGAAGGGCAGTCGGCGTGGTGCCTGTACCTCGCCTCACCGGACGCCGCCGCCACCGCCGCGAAAATCCGGGAAAACGGCGGCGAGCTGCTGATGGAGCCGATGCAGGTGGGTGAGTTCGGCACCATGTGCCTGGCCCGCGACCCCAGTGGCGCCGTCTTCGGAGTCTGGCAGGGCGGTACCCATGAGGGCTTCGAAGCCGGACCGGAACAGCCCGGCGCCTACTGCTGGGCCGAGGTCTTCACCCGCGACACCGAGAAGACGGACACCTTCTTCCCGGCCGTCTTCGGCTACTCGGCCAAGCAGATGCAGGACGACAACGTCGACTTCCGGATGTTCAACCTGGGCGACGACACCGTCCTCGGCCGGATGCGGATGACGGACGAGTTCCCGCCCGAGATCCCGTCGTACGTCAACGTGTACTTCTCCGTCGGCAACTGCGACGACGCCGTGGCCACGGCCACCAAGCTCGGCGCCGTGCTGCGCTTCGGGCCCATGGACAGCCCGTTCGGCCGGTTCGCGGCGCTGAGCGACCCGCAGGGCGCCAACTTCTCCGTCATCGACACCACGACGACGGCGGGCGAGCTGCCCAAGTCGGTGGACGTGGGCTGAGGGAGGCGGCCGGCGACGGCCGGGAGCCCGTCGCACGCATGGCATGATCGAGCGCATGCGTGAACGAGTGGTGGCCGCGTGCGACGGGGCCTCGAAGGGAAATCCAGGACCGGCGGGCTGGGCCTGGGTGGTGGCCGACGAGTCGGAGAGCCCCACTCGCTGGGAGGCCGGCCCGCTCGGCCGGGCCACCAACAACGTCGCCGAACTCACCGCGCTGGAAAGGCTGTTGACGGCCATCGCGCCGGACGTGCCGCTGGAGATCCGGATGGACTCCCAGTACGCGATGAAGGCCGTCACCACCTGGCTGCCCGGCTGGAAGCGCAAGGGCTGGAAGACGGCGGCCGGCAAGCCGGTCGCCAACCAGGAACTCGTCGTCCGTATCGACGAACTGCTCGACGGCCGCTCCGTCGAGTTCCGCTATGTGCCCGCCCACCAGGTCGACGGCGACAAGCTCAACGACTTCGCCGACCGGGCCGCCAGTCAGGCCGCGATCGTGCAGGAGCCTGCCGGCAGCGAGCAGGGGTCCCCGGAGCCGCCCGCATCGCCCGATACGCCCCGCTCCGGGCCCCCGAAGGCGTCCGGCGCCAGGACGTCCCGGCCGCGCACCGGCAGCTCCGGCTCCAACCGCACCCTGAAGGCGAAGTTCCCCGGCCGCTGTGTCTGCGGACGCGCCTACGCGGCTGGCGAGACCATCGCGAAGAATGCTCAGGGCTGGGGGCATCCGGAGTGTCGTACCGCTGACTAGCGCTCCGCTGGATCGGCGGTTCGTTCACTGCGGGCAGGTGGGGGCTTGTCGCGCAGTTCCCCGCGCCCCTTCAGGGCGCGGTGGTGCGCCCAGTTTCATCCGCTCCCCCACACACAGAAAGAGAGCGCCGTTCGGCGACCCCGCACCCTGCTACTCTCCGACGCGAACTGAACACTTTCCGTAATTGCTAGGAGTGTGTGTGAAGGTCGCCTGTGTCGGAGGCGGGCCCGCCGGCCTGTATCTCTCGATCCTGTTGAAGCTGCGGGATCCGTCCCACGACATCACCGTGTACGAGCGTGACCCGGCGGGCTCGACCTACGGCTGGGGCGTCACCTACTGGCGCGGACTGCTCGACAAGCTCCACGAGCACGACCCCGAGTCCGCGCGGGCCATCGGGGACGCCTCGGTGTCCTGGAACCACGGAGTCGCCCACGTGGGCGACAGCGCGACCCGGCACCCGGGCGACGAGGGCTTCGGCATCGGCCGCCACAAGCTCCTCGACATCCTCGCCGACCGGGCCCGGCAACTGGGCGTACGGCTGGAGTTCGAGCACGGGATCACCGACGCGGGCGCACTGGCGGACGCCGATCTCGTCGTGGCCGCCGACGGCGTCAACAGCGCGCTGCGCGAACAGCACACCGAACACTTCGGCGCCAGCCTGCGGGCCGGCCGCAACCAGTACATCTGGCTCGGCACCACCAAGGTCTTCGACGCCTTCACCTTCGGCTTCAAGGAGACCGAGCACGGCTGGATCTGGTGCTACGGCTACGGCTACAGCCGGGACCACAGCACCTGCGTCGTCGAGTGCGCCCCCGAGACCTGGAGCGGGCTCGGCCTCGACCGGGCGAACGAGGCCGACGGACTGGCGCTGCTGGAGAAGATCTTCGGCGACCTGCTGGACGGCCACCCCCTGATCGGCCGCTCGGCCGCCGACGGCGCCGCCCAATGGCTCAACTTCCGCACCCTCACCAACCGCACCTGGCACCGCGGCAACCTCGTCCTGCTCGGCGACGCCGCCCACACCACGCACTACTCCATCGGCGCCGGCACCACCCTCGCCCTGGAGGACGCCCTCGCCCTGGACGAGGCGCTCCACACGCACCCCGAACTCCCCGCCGCCCTCGCCGCCTACGAGGAGCGGCGCAAGTCCGAACTGCTCGCCATCCAGAGCGCGGCCCGCTACAGCGCCCAGTGGTACGAGAACCTGCCGCGCTACATCCGGCTGCCCCCGGCCCGGATGTTCGCCCTGCTGGGCCAGCGCCACTCGCCCCTGCTGCCGTATGTGCCGCCCCAGCTCTACTACGGCATCGACCGGGCGGCGGGGCGTCTCGAAGCCCTGCGCCGGTTCAAGCGGTGGCTCGGCCCGAAGCTGGCCCGCACCGCGCAGACCCGCGTGCTCGCCTCCCGTACGGGGGAAGAGGCCGAGGTCTCCGGGAAGCAGTCCGGTCACGGCCGGTGACATCGCGTCGGGTGAATGGCGATTCACCGGTGTGATGAGTCGCCATTCACCGTCGTGTTCTCACGGGCGCAGCAGCCCGTCGAGGAACGCGTTCCCGAACACGCCGTGCGGGTCTAGCCTGTCCAGGGTGCCGACGGCCGCCTGCCACACGGCGTCCCCGTAGGAAGCCGGTACCGCAGTGCGGATGACCTCGGCGTCGCGCCACCCGGCGGTCTCCGTGTACGCCCACCCCTTGGACCACTCGGCCCTGGTCAGCGCGTACCCGCCGGCGTACGTCCCGAGCAGGAACTGTTCGAGTTCCCGGAAGAACGCCTCCGCGTACGGTGTCCCGGGCAGCGTCAGTACGTTGAACCAGACGGCCGTGTCCCATTCGGGGTGACCGTCGACGGGCCGCAGCGCGGACAGCAGCGGGGCGTGGGCGCCCGGTGAGCCGGAGTCGGACGGGTGGTCGAGGCCGGTGGCGCGGATCTCGACCGTGCCGTTGACCGGGAAGCGGCCCAACGCGGCGTACGCGGCCAGGCGTTCCCGGTAGAACGTGGTGAACTCCGCGATGACGCGCTGCACTTGGGCCCGGCCGGTCAGCACCGTGTAGCCGTTCGCGGTGACCCGGAGGGTCGTGGGCCTGACGTACAGCAGCGTGTTCTTCGACGGCCCCCAGATGTCCGCCGACAGCGTCGCCACCAGCCCGAGCGCCGCCGCGTCCGACTGTGCCTTGCCCAGCAACGGCGCGAGATACCAGGCCCCTTCGGACAGGATCCGCCCGACGAGATCCGCCACCGGCCCCGGGATGTTGTCGGAGAAGGGGTAGTTGTACGGCGACGACACGCGCCGCGAGGTCAGCGGTCTGGTCGGTGCGACGCTCCACACCTTCAGCCACGGAAACTCGGTGAAGGCGAACCAGATCGTCTCGACCCGGCCGGCCGCGTCCAGGAAGCTCGCGAAGGTCCGCCCGCCCGAGCCGCCGCCGGGCGCCGCGAACAGTTCGGCCGCCGGGATGTCCGTACGGCTGACGCAACGCAGATTGCTGTTCGCCCCCACCCGCAGCACGACCTCGACGACCAGCGAACGGCCCAGGTGGGTGAGGAGCGCAGCGCAGTCCGCCTCGTCACGGTGGAACGTCCGCAGGACGTAGGCCCCGGAGCCCTCGTGCCACACGACCGCCGTCAGCGACAGCACGAGATTGCTCAGCGAACCGTACGTGTGTCCGGGCAGCCGGGTCTCGCCGTCGGCCGGTACGGCGGTGCCGTGGGCGTCGACGGCCAGCGCGCCGCCCAGGGTGAGGTCACCGGGAGCGGGCGCGGCTGTGACCCCGAGGCCCCGCTGCTCCAGGAAGGCGAGCAGGGCCTCCAGCGTGACCCCGGTGCCCGCGCGCACGGCGGCCGGGCCGGTGGACTCCAGGGCGAGGCCGGTGAGACGGGGAGCGGTGTCGACGAGCAGCACGGGCGCGCCGGATGCCGTACCGGGAGTGACCGTCAGGGGTGACCAGCCGTGCGCGGAACCCCGGGCGCGGACCGTCCAGCCGTGCCGCCAGGCCCAGTTGACGACGTCGGTCACCTGGCCGGGGTCGGCCGGAGCACAGGCCCAGAGTCCGTCGGCGGTGATCTCGCCTGCCCAGTTGCGGTAGCCGGAGCGGTAGGGCGTGACGGCCGCCGGGAAGCCGGGAAGTTCGGCGGCGGCGACGGCCGGGTCGGCGGCGATCGCCACGAGGGCGAGCGAGGCCGTGCCGAGCAGAAAACCGCGGCGCGTCCACACGGAGTTCTCGTCCTCGGGAGCGCCGGAATCATGGGACCGTGCCAGGTGATCAGTCACCCGGTCACGCTAGAGGGTGAGAGTTCTCGAATAGTTTCCCCATTCATCAATTCACTCGTGCGGGTGAAGTGAAGGTGTGCGGGTTTGGCGCTGTCGGGGCCCGACCAGACCGCCCGGACCTGCGGAGGGATGACAGACTGACGCCATGGATGAGCGTGTAATCGGTAGGTCGGGTCAGCGGGCGTCGGTCATCGGCCTCGGAACGTGGCAGTTGGGCGCCGACTGGGGCGAGGTCGAGGAGAAGGACGCCCTCGCGGTGCTGGACGCGGCGGTCGAGTCGGGAGTGACCTTCCTCGACACCGCCGACGTGTACGGCGACGGACGCAGCGAGCAGACCATCGCCACCTTCCTGCGTGCCAGGCCCGAGCTGGACATACTGGTCGCGACGAAGATGGGCCGCCGGGCCGAGCAGCTCCCGGAGAACTACGTCCTCGACAACTTCCGCGCCTGGAACGACCGTTCGCGGCGCAACCTCGGCGTCGACCGGATCGACCTGGTCCAGCTCCACTGCCCGCCGACCCCCGTCTACTCCTCCGACGAGGTCTTCGACGCCCTCGACACCCTGGTCGAGGAAGGACGCATCGCGCGCTACGGCGTCAGCGTCGAGACCTGCGAGGAGGCCCTCACCGCGATCGCCCGCCCGGGTGTGACCAGCGTGCAGATCATCCTCAACGCGTTCCGGATGAAGCCCCTGGCCCAGGTGCTCCCGGCCGCCGAGAAGGCGGGCGTCGGCATCATCGCCCGCGTCCCGCTCGCCTCCGGCCTGCTGTCGGGCAAGTACACCAAGGACACGGTGTTCCCCGAGAACGACCACCGCACCTACAACCGCCACGGCGAGGCCTTCGACCAGGGCGAGACCTTCTCCGGCGTCGACTACGCGACCGGCGTCGAGGCGGCGGCCGAGTTCTCCGCCCTCGCCCCGCAGGGATACACCCCGGCCCAGCTGGCGCTGCGCTGGATCCTCCAGCAGCCCGGCGTGACCACGGTGATCCCGGGCGCCCGCTCGGCCGAGCAGGCCCTCGCCAACGCGGCGACCGCCGCCCTGCCGCCGCTGTCGCCGGAGACGCTCACCGCGATCCGGGACCTCTACGACCGCCGGATCAAGGCGCAGGTGGAGACCCGCTGGTAGCGGACGCACGGACGGGGGTGACGTACGTATGTGGTGTGACGTACGTGGGTGATGTCACGGCTCCAGGAGCAGTTGCCGCTGCTGCTCCTGGTCGCCGGAGACGCTGCCGCGGTCGTGCGCGGTGAACGTCCCGGTGAGGGTGGCGTCCGCGCAGCGCACTGCGGCGGGGGTGCCCTGCACGGTGACCAGGACGGGCGCCGACAGCGGCTCCCTCTTCGGGTGGCCGGGCACGTGGGCCTCCGTACCGACGGTGAACGCGGCCGAGTGCACCGTCGAGTGCCCGTCGTCGTCTCCCGGGAACTCGTCCGCCGGGCCGAAGGCGGACTCCAGGGCTCGTACGACCCTCTGCGCGTCGGCGGCGTCGCCGCCACTGATGGTGAGGGTGAGCTGCGTACCGGACATGGCCGGACCTCCCTTTTCGGCGGCGCCGCCGTGGTGTGCTCCGGGTAGCCGTACCCCGGTCGCTCAAACCCGTTCGTGGCGGACCTGATCGGTTTCGCCGCGTCGGGGAACCCGTATGTCCGACGACGGAGCGTGCGGACGAGCGGGCCGGGAGGAACCATGACGGGCACGGACGGCGAGGCCGGCACGCGTGAACACGGGCGTACGGAGACCGAGGAGGAGCGGGCCGACCGTATGTGGGGCGAGCTCATCCAGGAGGTGCGGGTCGCCCAGACAGGTGTGCAGATCCTGTTCGGCTTCCTGCTGACCGTCGTCTTCACCCCGAGATTTCCCCGGCTGGACCAGACGGAGCACACGATCTACATCGTCACCATCGTGCTGGCCGCCGCCGCGACCGGCGCTCTGATCGGGCCGGTCTCCCTGCACCGGATCGTCTCCGGCCGCCGGGTGAAACCCCAGGCCGTGCGCTTCGCCTCGTGGCTGACCTTCACCGGTCTGGTGCTGCTGCTCGCCACGTTGGCCTCCGCGCTCCTGCTGGTCCTCAGGGTGGCCACCCACGACGAATACGTGCCCTGGCTGGTCGCGGGCGTCGTCGCCTGGTACCTGGCCTGCTGGTTCGTACTGCCGCTGTGGACGCGCCGCCGCTACACCACGGACTGAGCGCGCGCCTTCGCGAGCTGCCGGTCGTGGACGCGGCTCAGCAGGAGCAGCGACACGCACGCTCCGATCAGCGCGCAGAACATGTCCCACTGCGTGTCCCACACATCGCCCTGTGTGGCCAGGAAGTCGTCGGCCGCCGCGCCGCCGACCACGGCCGCCGCCCACTCGAACAGTTCGAACAGCGCGCTGAAGGCCAGACAGGCGCACACGGTCAGCGGCGCGAGCCAGCGGCTGCCGCGCAGCGGTGACGTACGGCTCAGCAGCTCCCGTACGAGAATCGCCGGCACGAAGCCCTGCACGAGGTGGCCGAGCCGGTCGTACGGGTTGCGGTCGAGGCCGAACGTGTCACGCGCCCAGTCGCCCAGCGGGACCTGCGCGTAGGTGTAGTGGCCGCCCACCATCAGGACGAGGGCGTGCAGCGCCAGCAGACAGCACAGGAGGTTGGAGAGCGGGAAGCGCCGCCAGGTCAGGACGATCAGGGGCAGCCCGATCAGGATCCAGACCGTCTCCAGGAACCAGGTCATCAGGTCGTGCGGCTGCCACACCGAGACCGCGAGCCCTGCGGCCACCAGCCCGGCGAGCAGCACGGGAAGGTGCCGGCGCGGGGTGTCGGCGGTCGCCGGGAGGGCGCGGGAGGCGGTGTCAACTGCGGGCATCGGGACGCTCCTTGTGGTCGGAGCATCATCCTGGGGGAGCGTCCCGGCCCCGGGCATGAGTACGAGTACTCAGCTCGGGGCGCCCGTGTCCTCAGGTGTCACACGGACGGGGTGCGTGCCCCGCGCAGCGCCGTGATGCACGAGGCGATGGCCTCCTGGAGTTCCTCCAACTGCTGGACCATCTCGTCCTCGGCGAACTCCTGGACGTCGTCGAAGGTCAGCTCCTCGAACGCCTTCGTGGCCTTCGTCAGGCTGCTGTAGAACTTCGTCCGCCGTTCCTGGACGCGCAGTTCGGGATCGGCCTCGACGGCCTCGACGACGAGGTTCTTCAGGGTGTCGTAGGCCTCGCTCGCCCACTCACCGGTGTCCTCGTCCTCGTCCAGCTCGTCGAGGAGGGACAGATGGCGTTCGGCCTCCTGACGCAGGTCGAGGGGCGCCTCGATGGTCTGGCCCGCAGGCGTCTTGACCTGGCCGGACTCGGCGATCTGGCGGACGTATCCGACCCGGTCGGCCGACCTCGACTCGGTGGCCACGGCCTTCTTCAGGTCGTCGGTGCGGACGATGTCGCGCGCCAGCTCGGCCTGGAGATCCGGGTCCTCCTTGATCCGGTCGAGCAGCGCGTGCCGGGCGGCGCGGGCGGTCGAGGGGTCGGCCATGATCGCGGCCCGCAGCGCCGTGGGGTTCTCCGCGACCTCCAGCGCCTTCGTCGGCCGGATGCCCTCCGCCTCGGCCGCCTCGGTGATGGCGGCGCCGCGCTCGGAACCGGCGCTGGAACGGGAGCTGTAGTAGGTGAGCCACAGGTCGGCGCCCGGGAGTTCGACCTCCGCGCCCGGGGCGAGCGCCTCGAAGTGCGGGACGACACCGTCGTCGGCGGCCTTGTCCCAGGCCTTGTAGTAGCGCATCACCCGCTCGGGCGAGCAGTCGGCCAGCGCGGCGAACTCCTTCGCGGACACCTTCGGCGTCTCACCGGCGGGCTGCCCACCGGGCCGCACACTGCGCGCCACCTTCAGGCCGAAGGCCCAGCCGCCCGTCCGCGCGTAGACCCCGAACTCCTGCGCGTCACGCGCGACGAGGGGAGACACGGCGGAGACGTCGAGAGTGGCCTCCACGGTTTCCACAGCCTCGTCCGGCTCACCGGTCTCAGCGGCCTCACCGGTCTCGGCGGCCGGCTCGGCCCACTCGGACCCGTCGAATTCCTCGGCCAGGGGGGACGCGGGCGACACGATGGACACCTCGGGTGTCCCGGCGGGCTCAGGAGTCTCAGACGTCTGAGGCGTTTCGGACGGGGCGATCGCTACGGTCACAGGTGACTCTCCCGGGCAGGCTGGACGGACTGCGAAGGTACAGGCCGGCAGCCTATCGGCGCCAAGCGGCGATGCCCCGGCAGACCGCGCCCGGCCGGGAACCCGCCCTGTCACCGGATCCGTACGCCCGGTGGTCGACACGTGTCTCCGGCCGTGGCTCGCTGTACGCGGTTCACTCTCTGAAGGTCCGCAGGAAGGTGTCCAATGCCTGCTGGTTGGCGCGGTCGAACCACTGCACCGCGGGGGTCGTCCAACGAAGTGAGTAGCCCGTCTTCCCGCCGGTGAGGAAGCCCCGGCCGAACGTCCGTATCCGGGTGTCACCGTAGTCGGACAGCCACTCCATGTCGGCCGCGCGCCGGCCGTGATAGGTCGTCGCCCGGATCTCGCCGATCCGCTCGAAGCCGATGCCTCCCCGGGCCAGGACGGGCTCGACGTCCTCGCGCCACACGGCCACGGGATCCGGGCGCAGCAACTGGCTGTAGGTGACGGTCAGGGTGCGCGGGTCGTCGTCGGCGCCGAACACGATGCGGTAGGCGGCATGGTCGGGGGAGACGTCCTCGCCCAGCCGCTTCCACCCCTTGGGCAGGGCGACGGAGAACCCTTCCGGGGCCTTGTACACCCGGAACCCCGCGGGCAGCGCCTCGGCGGAACCGCCGTCGGCCGAGGGAGTGGGGGTGGGCGTCGGGGT
>NZ_LIQQ01000314.1 GCF_001418565.1 Streptomyces graminilatus
CCCGCTCCGACGGCCTCCCCCGCGTCCGCCGTACCGGTGACACCCACACCGGTGACACCCACACCGGCCGCGACCTACCCGCTGCCGCCACCGGCGACCAGCCCACCACCGGAGCCCGCAGGGGCTACGGAGCCGTCCTAGAAGGCCTGTGGGAACCAGCGTCATTCGGCCACCGCCGATACATCACGTACCGGCCATACCCCGTCCGTATCCTGAAAGCCCATGGCTTTCCAGGCACCCTTCGCATAGAACAACGGCATGTTCTGGTCCTTCCTCCTGCTGCTGGCCTGGATCGCCGCCGGTACGGCGTGCGTCCGGCTGTGCCGGGCCGCCGTGCACGCGGCCGGCGTCGATCCGGACGTCGGCCCCGGCGGGCGCGGGCGTGACCTGACGCTGTACGAGGCCGCGTTCCTGTCCGGCGGACCGGCGCGGGTCGCCGATCTCACGATGGTGTCGATGGCCCGCCAGCGGCGGCTGCTGCTCGCCCACACCGGCTGGGCGACGGTCGTGGACCCGAGCGGGCGGGACGAGATGGAACGGTCGGTGATCGGTGCCATCGGGCCGGAGGGGCAGTCGCGGATCGCTCCGGTACGGACGGCGGCGGCCGGCACCGAGGCCGTACGGAGGCTCGCGGACCGGCTGGTCGCGGCGGGCCTGGCCGTGCCCGACGGCGCCCGGCGCGGGATCGCGTTCGCGGTCCGTCGGGTGAGGGCGGCCGCGCTGGCCGTCGTCGCGCTGGGCGCGGTGGCCCTGCTGGTGCCGGGGCGGGGCACCGTGCCGCGCGACCTGGTGGCCCTCTGGTTCGCGCTCCCCCTCG
The DNA here is from genome assembly GCF_001418565.1 of Streptomyces graminilatus. Taxonomy (GTDB): domain Bacteria; phylum Actinomycetota; class Actinomycetes; order Streptomycetales; family Streptomycetaceae; genus Streptomyces; species Streptomyces graminilatus. The sequence continues at coordinate 818 of NZ_LIQQ01000314.1, forward strand.
TCCTCACCCTGAGCTGCCTCGCCGTCGCCCGGATCGAGGTCCACCCGTACTCGCGCTGGGCGTCACCGGCCGGACAGCGCCTGCTCGCCGCCATGACCCGCCGGACCAGGAACACCGCTCCCCGCACCGACCGCGACGAACGCACGTATCTCACCTCCGTCGCCGTACTCGGGGTCCGCGCGGTCCACGAACCGGACCTGCGCGCGGCTTTCGCACACCGGGAGCCCACCTAGAACCGGTCCGGGGCGGCGCCTCGGGAGTGTGCGGGGGCGCACTGGAGTGCTCGCGGCGACACCGGGCGAGTGGTGCTTGCCTTCCCCGGTCGGCGCCCGAAACATCCCTTCTGTCGCCACCGAAGGGATACGCCATGCGAGCCGCCGTCCTCTACTCCGCCGCCGGGTCCTTGCTGTTGACCACCCTGGCCGCCGCCCCGGCCGACAGCGCCCCGGGCGGGCCCGGTCTGCCGGGCGGTCCCGGCTCGGCCGAGTTCCGGGGTTCCGTGCTGGCCGCCGCGCGCGCCGGGGCCGCCGGTATCCGCTTCGGGAAGTGCGCGGAGGAGGAGGAACTGCCGGACAGTGTGCGCTGCGGCACCGTCACCGTGCCGCTGGACTACGCGCACCCCTACGGCAAGCAGATCAAACTCACCGTCAGCCGGACCGAGGCGACCGGCAAGAACCCGCGCGACCCCGAGCACCGGGTGGAGCGCCAGGGCTCCCTCGTCTACAACCCGGGCGGCCCCGGCGCCTCCGGCATGTTCTTCCCGATGATCGGCGCCATTCCCGAGTGGAAGCGCATCGCGGGGGCCTACGACCTGGTCGGGTACGCACCGCGCGGGGTGGCCCGGTCGGCGCCGCTGTCCTGCGAGGATCCCAAGAGCTTCTTCAAGGGGCCCACGCAGGCACCGGCGGAGCCCTCGGAGTCGTACAAGAGGGAGCGCGTCGCCGAGGCGAAGGCGTACGCGCGCGGATGCGCCGAGCGCTCGGGCGACGCGCTGCGCCACTACAACTCCCTCAACAACGCCCGTGACCTGGACGTCCTGCGCGCCGCACTCGGCGAGAAGCGGCTGACGTTCATGGGCGCCTCGTACGGCACCTACTTCGGGGCGCTGTACGCGACGCTGTTCCCCTCGCACGTACGGCGGATGGTGTTCGACTCGGCGGTGAACCCGGACCCGGCCGGCATCTGGTACCGCAACAACCTCGACCAGTCGGCCGCGTTCGAGAGCCGCTGGGCGGACTTCCGCGCATGGGTCGCCCGGCACGACGACGTGTACGGGCTGGGCGCCACGCCCGAGGCCGTCCTGCGGAGTTACGACCGGGCGGCGGCCCTGCTCGCCGCCGAGCCGGCCGGTGGGAAGGTCGGACCGGGTCAGTTGCAGGGCGCGTTCCTTCAGGCCGGGTACTACGACGACTACTGGCCGCACCGCGCCAACGCGCTGGCCGCCTATCTGAAGGGCGACCCGCAGCCGCTGATCGATCAGGCGGCGCCGGTGACCGAGGCGGCCGTCGAGGCGGAGAACGGCAACGCGGTCTACACGGCCGTCGAGTGCAACGACGCGCCCTGGCCGACGAGTTGGCGGGTCTGGGACCGGGACAACACGCGTCTCGCGCGCACGGCGCCGTTCGAGACCTGGGACAACGCCTGGATGAACCTGCCGTGCGCCTACTGGTCCGCGCCCCGGCAGACACCCCTCGACGTGCGGACCGGGCCGGGCGAGCTGCCTCCGGTGCTGATCCTGGCGGCCGAACGGGACGCGGCGACGCCCTACGCGGGCGCGCTGGAACTGCGGCGCCGGCTGTCCGGCTCGGCACTGGTGACGGAGCGGGGCGCGGGCACGCACGGTGTCGCCGGCGGTCCGAACCAGTGCGTCAACGACTATCTGGACGCGTATCTGCTGGCAGGCCGGCTGCCGGGGCGGCACGCGGAGTGCGCCCCGCACGCGGAGCCGCGGCCCGTGGCCCGGGCGGACCGTTCACAGAAGGAGAAGGCCGCCCAGGGCGCGTGAAGCGGACCGCGGGTCAGGCGAGACCGGCGATCAGCTCGCCGATGTCCTTGCGGCGCCCGGTGTAGAACGGGACCTCTTCGCGGACGTGCATCCGGGCCTCGGAGGCACGCAGATGGCGCATGAGGTCGACGATGCGGTACAGCTCGTCGGCCTCGAAGGCCAGCAGCCACTCGTAGTCGCCGAGGGAGAACGAGGCGACCGTGTTGGCACGCACGTCCGGGAAGCCTCGGGCCATCTTGCCGTGGTCGGCGAGCATCCGGCGACGGTCCTCGTCGGGCAGCAGATACCAGTCGTACGAGCGCACGAACGGGTAGACGCTGACGTAGTTCCGGGGCGTCTCGTCGGCCAGGAACGCGGGGATGTGCGAGCGGTTGAACTCGGCGGGGCGGTGCAGCGCCATGTTCGACCACACCGGCTCCAGGGCGCGGCCCAGCTTGGTGCGGCGGAAGAGGTTGTACGCCTCCTGGAGCTGGTCGGCGGTCTCGGCGTGCCACCAGATCATCAGGTCGGCGTCGGCGCGCAGCCCGGACACGTCGTACGTGCCGCGGACGGTGACGTCCTTCGCGGCGAGCTGGTCGAAGAGCTCCTGGACCTCGTCGGCGTAGCCCGTGCGGTCCTCGGGCAGGACGTCCTTCAGCTTGAAGACGGACCACAGGGTGTAGCGGATGACCTCGTTGAGGTCCTTGGCCAGCTTGCCCTTGTTCGGGATGCGGGCCGCGTCGGTGGTGGGGGCGTCGTCACTCATGTGCCTATTCTCCCGCTCCGCCGGGCGCGCCCTGCACCGGGTCGGCCTCAAGAGGTTCACGAGGTTCGAGCGGCCCCAGCGCGTCCACCGCCGCGTACGCGCTCGCGACGCACGCCGGGATGCCGACCCCGTCGTACGCCGCGCCGCACACGGCGAGGCCCGGGAGCTTGGCGATGTGTTCGCGGACGCGCTCCACGCGCGCGTAGTGGCCGACCGGGTACTGGGGCAGGCCGTCGTCCCAGCGGGTGACGCGGGTCTCGACGGGGGGCGCCGTCAGTCCGGTCGCCTCCTTGAGGTCGTGGCGTGAGACCTCGACCAGGTCGGTGTCGGGGCGCTGGAGGATCTCCGTCTCGGCGTACCGGCCCACCGAGGTCCGCAGGATCAGCAGGTCCGGGTTCTCGTCGGCGATCCAGCCCCATTTCTGGGAGGCGAACGTCGATGCCTTGATGGTGCGTCCGTCGACGGGCGGGACGAGGAAGCCGCTGCCCTCGGGGAGGCTGATGTCGGCGCGGCGGTAGGCCAGGGTGACCAGGGCCACCGAGGCGTACTCCACGCCCGCGAGTTCGGCGGCGGCCGCCGGTGCCTCGGCGCGCAGCAGACGGGCGGCCACCGGGGCCGGTGCGGCGACGACCACCCCGTCCGCGTCGAACACCCGCTCCCCGGCGACGACCCGCCAGGCCGCCGGTGTCCCGGCCGTCCGGCGCAGCTCGGTCACGGGTGCCCCGGTGACGATCTCGCCGCCCCGCGCGCGCACCGACTCCGCGACGGCGAGCGGCAGTTGGCCCACGCCTCCCTGAATGCCCATGAACACCGGCCCGCCCTGCTGAGGAGCGGCGGCCAGCCGGGCCTGGATGCCACGGACGCCCTCCGTCAGGGACGCGTCCTTCCTGGCCACCTCGAAGAGCTGGGGTACGGCCGAGCGCATCGAGATGCGGTAGGCGTCGCCCGCGTACACCCCGCCGAGGAGCGGATCGACCAGCCGGTCGACGACCTCGCGGCCGAGGCGGGCGGCGACGAACTCGCCCACCGCCACGTCGTCCCCGACCTCCGTGCGCGGCAGTTCGGCGTCGCGCCCGATCCGGGCCAGCCCCTCGTCCGAGAGGATGCCGGCCAGTACCGAGGCGCTGCCGGGAACGCCCATGACATGACCCTTGGGCATGGGCCGCAGAGCACCCCGGGTCCAGATCGAGGCGGTCGAGGTGGCGGGCGCCCGGAGGCGGTCGCCGAGGCCCACCTCGCGTGCCAGCGTCACGCCCTCGGGTCTGCGCGCGAGCATCGACTCGGCGCCGAGGTCGACCCGCGCGCCCGCGATCTCGCCGGGCAGCAGCTTGCCGCCGACGCGGTCGGACGCCTCCAGGACCGTGACTCTCGCACCCCGGTCCAGCAGCCGGTGGGCCGCGGCGAGACCCGCGATCCCGCCTCCGATGACGACGACATGCCCGGCACCCGCACGGGCCTCCACTGCGCTCATGCCACCACCTTCTCAGACCCCACTGACACTCCCGTCGGCGCACACCACCCCCGCGGTGTCCGGCACGAGTCCCGACCGTGACCTCATCGGAACCAGGACCGGCCAACGTCCCGCCCCCTTCGTGCGTCCAAGGAGCGTCAGTCGTGCGGCACACCCCCCACAACCCCCCACGACGCCCCACGACGCTCCATAACACCTCTAAAGCCTCTAACACCTCATAACGCTCCGGAGCAGTCCAAAACCGGTCGACAACAGCCCTCGGGGGAATCCACACGATGAACAACCTGCGCACACACCCACGCCCTACCCGGCACTCCGCCCGCCCTGTGCGGGCCCTGGCGGGACTTTGCCTGGTCACGGCACTCGCGCTCACCGGCTGCGGCGGCCCCGGCGCCGAGGACAGCTCGGCCGGCGGCTCGAACGACAAGGCCGCGCAGCCGGCCTCGGGCGCCCTGGCGCAGCAGGCCGGGCCGGACGGCGGGTCGGACGCCAAGGGCAGCGGCGCCGAGGCCACCAAGGCGCCCCAGGCGGTCGGCGGCCCGCACATCATCCGCACCGTGTCCGTCTCCGTACGGGTCAAGGACGTGACGAAGGCCCTGGCCAAGGTCCGTACCGTCACGGAGAGCGCGGGCGGGTTCGTCGGCGCCGAGACGACAACCCTCGAAGAGGGGGAGGGCGGCGAGAGCACCGACGTCGTTCTGCGGGTGCCCGTCGCCGAGTACGAACGGGTGCTCGACCAGCTGGAGGGCGCCGGCAAGCTCCTGCACCGGGAGGCGGAGGCGCGGGACGTCACCGACCAGGTCGTCGACGTGGAGAGCCGCGTCGCCACCCAGCGCGCCAGTGTGAACCGCATCCGGGAGCTGATGGACAGGGCGACCAAGCTGTCCGACGTGGTCACCCTGGAGGGCGAGCTGAGCCGCCGTCAGGCCGATCTGGAGTCGCTGCTCGCCCGCCAGGCCTCCCTGAAGGACCGCACCTCCCTGGCCACGATCAACCTCTCCCTGTCCGAGAACCCGCCCAAGGAGTCCGACGAGGACGACGACCCGACCTTCCTGGACGCCCTCGCGGGCGGCTGGAACGCGTTCGTGACGATGCTGCGCTGGATCGTGGTGGCCCTCGCCGCGGTACTGCCGTTCGCCGCGGTGGCGGCCCTGCTGGCGTTCGCCTGGCTGCGCCTCGCCCGGCTCCGCCGGGAACGCCGTCCCGCCGACGTGACAGCGAGGAACGCGGCCCCGACGACGTACCTGCCGACCGCTCCCCCGGTGGAGTCGGGCGGCCCGGACCAGGGCTGACCGGAATTGATCGATCCTGTCCGGGGTCGAAATGCCTGGTCCCCGTAGCGTGTTCGCATGAGCATGCGCATGAGCGATGGCCGTACGGGCGACACGAAGCGTGGGACCGAGCGTCTGGTGGTGATCGGCGGCGACGCGGCGGGCATGTCCGCCGCGTCGCAGGCACGTCGGCTCAGGAAGCCCGGCGAACTGGAGATCGTGGCGTTCGAACGCGGCAACTTCACCTCGTACTCGGCGTGCGGGATCCCCTACTGGGTGAGCGGCGACGTCCCCGACCGGGACCGGCTGATCGCCCGCTCGGCCGAGGAGCACCGGGCCCGCGACATCGATCTGCACATGCGTACGGAGGTCACCGGGATCGACGTCCCGGGCGGCCGGGTGCGCGCCCGTGACCTGGAGACCGGCGCCGAGTCATGGACGTCGTACGACAAGCTGGTGATCGCCACGGGTGCCCGTCCGATCCGCCCCGCCCTGCCGGGCGTGGACGCCCCGGGAGTGCACGGCGTGCAGACCCTGGACGACGGCCAGGCGCTCCTGGACACGCTGGCCGGCACCGAGGGCCGGCGGGCGGTCGTGGTCGGCGCGGGCTACATCGGCGTGGAGATGGCCGAGGCGCTGATCAAACGCGGCTACGAGGTGACGGTCGTCAACCGCGGCAAGGAACCGATGTCGACGCTCGACCCGGACATGGGGCGCCTGGTGCACAAGGCGATGGAGGGCCTCGGGATGACCATGGTGAACGACGCCGAGGTCACCGAGCTGCTCACCGGCGACGACGGCAGGGTCCGCGCGGTCGCCACCGAGGACGCCGAGTACCCGGCGGACGTGGTCGTCCTCGGCATCGGCGTCCACCCCGAGACGACCCTCGCCAGGGCGGCGGGACTCCCCGTGGGCGACCACGGCGGCCTCCTCACCGACCTGGCGATGCGGGTGCGCGGACACGCGAACATCTGGGCGGGCGGCGACTGTGTCGAGGTCCTGGACCTCGTCTCCGGCCAGGAACGGCACATCCCCCTGGGCACGCACGCCAACAAGCACGGCCAGGTCATCGGCGCGAACGCGGGCGGCGGGTACGCGACCTTTCCCGGGGTCGTCGGCACCGCCGTGAGCAAGGTGTGCGACCTGGAGATCGCTCGCACGGGCCTGCGCGAGAAGGACGCGCACCGGGCGGGCCTCCGCTTCGAAGCGGTCACCGTCGAGTCGACGAGCCGCGCCGGCTACTACCCCGGCGCGGCTCCGATGACGGTGAAAATGCTCGCCGAACACCGCACGGGCCGCCTCCTGGGCGTCCAGATCGTCGGCCACGAGGGCGCGGCGAAACGGGTCGACATCGCGGCGGTGGCCCTCACCGCAGGCATGACGGTCGAACAGATGACCGCCCTGGACCTGGGCTACGCACCCCCGTTCTCCCCGGTCTGGGACCCGGTCCTGGTAGCGGCCAGAAAGGCAACCGCGGCGGTACGTGGGGCCACTTCTTAACAGGGAGCACGTCAACCTACCCAGGGGCGCGGGGCTGTGTCGATCTGCGGCTCCGCCGGGTGGGCGCGACCAGCCACAGCGACCCGCACCCGGCAACGGACCCCGCACCCCCACGGCGCTACGCCGTCCCGTTGATCCGATCAATAGCCTGCCGAGCCTGCTCCCCCGGCGGCCGGGAAGGCAACGCCGACACGGACGCCGACGCCGCCGAAACCGCCGGAGGCTGCTGCTGCGCGGGCTTCGCGTGTGCCCCCAGCCCACTGGACCGCAGCCGATGACTGGCCGCCTCGTCCAGCGACACCGGCCGCTGCATCTGCGTGGCCAGCCGCCCCGCCTCCTGGCCCAGCCGGGCCACGTCCTCCCATGACAGGTGGACCACCAGCGCGAGTTCTGCCTCTCCGTTCGGCAGAGCCTGTACCGACTGCGTCGGAGGAGTAACCCGGTCGTTCATCGCCTGTTCCTCACGTCGTCCCCGCGGGCCGCCTTCGTCGTGCCGCGGACGTTGTGGACAGATACGGACACTCGGACAGCCGCGTTCACCGGTTCGCGGGACATGTCGCGGATCACCGCGCCGCCGCCCGACCCGGCGCCCGTCCAGTCACCTCCAGCGGGTGATCCGGCACGGCCTTGCGGCAGTCAGTATGCAGAGAGGACAAGGGGGCCCCACCGCGCTGGAGAGGGCGGTGCAGGTATGCAGTACGAATTCCGTGTCACCGGCCGAGTCTCCGCAGCACTCGCCGAGGCGTTCCCGGAGCTGGCAAGGGTGCTCATCCACCGGCAGACGGTGTTCTTCGGCCCGGTGACGGACGAGGCACATCTGTACGGGTTGCTCGCGCGCTTCCGGAATCTCGGCCTGCACGTCGAGGAGATGCGCCCTGTGCCGGAATAGCCTCTCGGGCGAGGGCGAGGGCGAGGCGGCCCCGATGGGGGCAACGCGCCCCGCGGCAGGCACCCACCTCACGTTCGGCCTGGCCGCGGCTCCCGAGCGGCACCTCGTCCGCGACATCTACGACCTGATCGCCTCCGGGCGCCGGCACCTGCCGGAACGCTTCCGCCTGGTCGACATGGCGCGCAAGGCGGTCGGGGCCATGGGCATCGGCACGCGCTGCCGGATCGCCCTCATGCCGGGCCGGGACGACGGCGATCCGCTGCCGCTCCAGGCCAAGGAGTCCGGAGAGCCGGTCCTCGCCCCGGCAACGTTCGACCCGTCCCTCGTGGAGTTCGCCGAGGCGTACGCCGACCGGAACGACCGCGACCACGACGTCCTCGCCGAGGCCGCACGGGCCGGTCGGATCACCGCCGAGGAGGCCCGAGCCATGGCGGTGACGCGTCCGCGATAGCCGCCCCTCATCACCCTCCCGGGGTGACGACGGACCGGTGGGCCGGGTGCAAGCTCGATCATGAGCGGCTGCCGACCGCAGCCGCATCAGGAACGGAGGTCCTGACATGGCCACCACCACCAGCCCGCACCACCACTCGCCAGGCGCTATGGCAGCCGCCGGAGGGCTGACAGTCTTCGCCGCCGTCTTGCTGTTCATCGCCGGCATCCTCGACCTCTTCCGGGGCATCATGGCGATCGCCGAGGACGATGTCTTCGTCCACACCCCCAACTACGTCTTCAAGTTCGACCTGACGAGCTGGGGCTGGATCCAGCTGGCGCTCGGCGCGATCGCCATGATCGTGAGCCTCGGCCTGTTCTCGACCGCCACCTGGGCGAGGGTCGTCGGCGTGGGCATCGCGGGGCTGCTGATCATCGCCAACTTCCTCTCCATCCCGTACTACCCCGTCTGGTCGCTCACGCTGATCGCCCTGTACGCGTTCGTCATCTGGGCGCTGTGCGTGGTCAAGCGGGATGACGCGATGGACTAGCCGGGGTGCGAAGCGCCGCCGGCACCGCCGAGTCCCTGTCGGTCCGCTCCCCGCGCCACAACCGTGAGCAGCGGATCACGGAAGGCGCGGGCGAGCCGGTCCACCAGGGCGAGGCGTTCGTCCAACGGAGTCCTCCGGTCGTCCGGAGCCACCGCGGCCACGTCCTGGATCAGCACCCGCAGGCGCCGTACGACCTGCAAGGACGTGGCCCCGTAGTGCAGGATCTCGTCCAGCCCCAGGCTCACCACCTCCGGCCACGCGGGAGTCGCCCGGCGCAGGCGGGGTGTCCCCCGGCCGTCGGCCACCAGGGTCACGCCGAGCGGACGGGTGACGAGCCGGATGAGCGTCACCTCGATGTGGTCCAGTGCCTGTACGGCGGTCGTGGGGTCGTTCACGGCCGGTGAGAGCGCGCGGATCGCGATGTCCACCAGAAGCCGGAGTCCGTACGCCGGATCCTGGTCGATGCGGCGGACTCGGTCCACGCGTACACAGGAAGCCAGTCGACGCGACCGCCGGACGCGACGTGATCCGGGCGCCTCCGCCGGCCCGTGCCATTGCCCGAGGACCGAGCCGGCGCTGACGAAGTCCCCGGGACCGACATCGAGCGAGACACACGCGTCCCAGCCGGCCATGATCCGCAGCAGCAGCCGCTCGTCGACGCTCCGGATGACACCGGGCCGCCCGGTGTGGACCCACGGAACGCCTGCCCGGGACACCCATGCGGGAGCAGCGGTGCCGGAGGCCGCCGCCGTCCCGTCCAGCGGGAGCGCGGCGTCGATCGACCCGGGAATGAGTTCTCCCACCGCCCGCGCGAGCCCGCCCCCGGTCACGACGTGCCGGAGCCCGGTCAGGCTCCGCAGCAGCACAACGGTGTCGACGACCACGAGAGCGACTGCCAGGGTCACCGACAGACGCGGTGTCTCGCCGGGCCGGATCTGGGCGAGCACGACCAGTGCGTACACCGCGGTGCCGGTCACGAGTCCCACGACGGCCAGTGACCGGCGGAAGTGTCCGATGACGTCGATCAGGCGGGGAGACATGCTCTGCACGGTCTGGATGACCAGGGTGACCGCGGTGATGACGAAGCCGGACAGGGTGATCATCCCGCCCGCGATGGCCGCGAGGGTCGTCGACGCGGTGTCCGTGTCGTAGGTCAGCCCGACGCGGGGGAGGGAGTCCTCCCAGTGCGGCAGGGCCAGGCCGAGCCCGACCGCCCCCGCCATCGTCACCGCTGCGACGGCCGGGCTCAGGAACACGAACAGGCGCCTGAAGCGGGGCGTGGCGACGGGACCTCGCGTGTGCCACGACTCACCCTCCACGCGATCACCGTAAGAGCCCGGCGGGATTCGCGCGCGTCACGTCCCGCCGGCCCCGTCACTCGGGTGGCCGCTCCCGGCTGCTGTGCGGAGACATCCATAGCAACGTGGATCGTCCCGGCCCGTATCGCGGAACCAGCGGCGACATCATGGAGGCTTTCGGGCTTTCCGCCTCACCGCCGAAGCGGCGCGACTGAACGAGGAGGTGAACGCGTGGACGGACTCAACATCCTGCCGCTCGCGGTCACGATGATGGTCGGTCCGCAGATCGTGTCGGCGGTCATCTTCGTCACGACCCCCAAAGCAGTCCGTGTGTCGCTGGCGTTCCTCCTCGGTGTCGCTGTCGCCGCGACCACGGGTGTCGCCATCATGCGGGGCCTCGCGGCACTGCTGGGCTCGGCGGTGGATCTGGGCGACTCCTCCAACACGGGCTCCGTCGGTCTGGTCATCCAGTACGTGCTGGTCGGCCTGCTGCTCGCCGCCGCGGTGAAGAACTGGGTCCGGCGCGAGACCATCGAACCGCCCGCGTGGCTCGGCACCCTGATGACCGCGGGTCCGCGGCGGGCCCTCAAGGTCGGTCTGCTGATCATCCTGCTGATGCCCTCGGATCTCATCGTGATGGCGACGGTCGGTGTCCACCTGGAGCAGAGCGGCGCGTCCTTCGGCTCGGCCCTGCCCTTCATCGGGCTGACAGTGCTGATCGCCGCGTTGCCCCTGCTCGGCTTTCTGACATTCCACCGCCGGGCCCAGGCGGCCATGCCCCGGGTCAGGGACTGGATGAACAGTCACAGCTGGCTGATCAACATCGTGGCCTGCCTCGTCTTCATCGTGCTCATCCTCGTCTAGGACCCGACCGTGATGTCCGTCGCGTCCGTGACATCACGAAGCCACCCGGACCGGGTGATCCGCCCCGCTTCGTTCCGATGGACCGTGGATGCCGTCAAGACCATTCCGCCGTGTCCATCGAGCGGCGGACCGGCAACCGGAGGACGACATGGACTACCCCCTCCTCGACGGGTTCCTCACGATGATGTACTTCTTCCTGTGGATCATGTGGTTCATGCTCCTGTTCAGGGTCATCGGTGACATCTTCCGCGACGACGAACTCAGCGGCTGGGGCAAGGCGGGCTGGACCCTGTTCGTCTGCGCGCTGCCCTTCCTGGGCGTCTTCGTCTACCTGATCGCGCGGGGCAAGGACATGGGCAAGCGCGATGTGCGGCAGGCCCAGGAACAGGAGCAGGCATTCCGCTCCTACGTGCAGCAAGCGGCTGCCGAGGGCCCCGCGACGGGGACGAACAAGGCGGACGAACTGGCGAAGCTCGCCGGCCTCCACGATCACGGTGACATCACCGACGCCGAGTACGAGAGTGCCAAGGCCAAGGTGCTCACCGGCTGAGCCGCCCCGCACCGCGCCAGCGGAGAACGCAGCGCACAGCACATGTCCCTG
>NZ_LIQQ01000315.1 GCF_001418565.1 Streptomyces graminilatus
CGCATCGGGCGGGGGCTGAGATCGAGGTGCCGGGGCGGGCGGTGCTGTTGCTGCGGGTGGCGGAGCCGGAGTCGTAGCGCGGGCGCGGGGGAAGAGGTGGGGCCCGCCGTCGCCCGACCTCGGCGGAGTTCATGCGGCTGATGGGGGTCTGGCTGGGCATCCGCCGCTCCTGGGCGGAGTTCCTCGACGAGTACCCGCTGCTGCTCGGCCCGGTGTTCACCGAGCCGCCCGTCGAACCGGGCCTGGAATCACGCGACCGGGCAGGCCGGGAGCGGGTCGGCGCGGGCATGCGCCTGTGCACGGCGACGAGCTTCGCGGGGGTGCCCGGGGTCGCCGTACCGACGGGCACGAATGACGGCCTGCCCACCGGCGTGCAGGTCATCGGGCGCGCGTTCCGGGAGGACGTGTGCCTGGACGCGGCCCAGGAGATCGAGGACCGCCTCGGGGTGTTCACACCGATCGACGCTCGCCGGGAGGTCCGGGCGGCCACACGGTAGGAGGGTAGGCGGCGACCGGTCGGTCAGGCGCGGTCGTGGAGCGTGACCTGGTAGCCGTCGGGGTCGGCGAAGGTGAAGGTCCGGCCGAAGGGGCCGTCGATCGGCGCGGAGACGATGGTGCGAGCGTCGGCGGCGAGCGCGTCGTGGATGGCCTGGACGTCGGTGGCGTGGAGCCAGATCGCGACACCGATGCCGGGCTGGGCGACGGATGCGAGGTCGGTGCCGGGAATGATGTCGCGGAGCGCGAAGGCGATCGGCTTCGTCTCGAAGACGACGGCGTGCGGAGGTCCGGCCGGCGAGCGGACGAGACCCAGGTACTGCTCGTAGAACGCCCGCGACACGTCGAGGTCGCGCACTTGGAGCGAGATGAAGTCGGGGCCGGTGGCGGGCATGATGACGCTCCTTGTTTCAGGTTCTTCCATGTCAGTTTCCTGACACGCATCAAGCTATGTCAGAATACTGACATGAGTCAAGAAGGTGTCGGTGCCGGTGTCGACCTGGAGACGTCACTGGGCTACCTGCTCAAGGAAGCGTCGAGCGCCCTGCGGGCGGCCATGGAGGAGGTGCTGCGACCGCTCGGGATGAGCGTGACGCACTACGCCTGCCTCGAACTGCTGGCGCAACGACCGGGCTTGTCGAACTCCGAGCTCGCGCGGGGCGCGTTCGTGACACGGCAGACGATGAACGTGCTGCTCCAGGCCCTGGAACGAGACGGCTACGTGACCAGGCCCGCGGAGGCACCCGTCGGGAAGGCGCTACCCACGCGGCTCACGCCCAGCGGTCGACGAAGCCTCGAGAAGGCGAGCGCGGCCGTCCGGTCCGTAGAGGCCAGAATGCTGGCCGGCCTGACCGAGACCGAGCAGTCGGGCGCGTTCCGGATCCTGAAGAGCATGATCAATTCCCTGCACGGTGACAAGGAGGGTGCGTAGCTCGTTCCGGGGCGCACGTCTCGTCGCCCCGGACAGGGGCGCGGCCGAGCCTGAAATCCGTGCGCCGAAGTCGGGCGCCACGTCCTGGACGGCGATCCCGGGACCGGCGCTTTCGCCGGCTCCTCTCATCCGCGACGCGCCGCGCCCTCGGGCCATCCCCTTCAAGCACGGGCGTTGGCCGCTCGGCACCCGGCGGCGGATGATTCCGCGTGGGCCTGTCCCCAGCCGTACCGCCGCGCGGAGTCAGAAACCGGGCTGCGGAGGAATGTCTGATCGCACGAGGCTGACCTGTGCGGCTGGTATGCGGGCGGGCAGGTAGACGAATCCGTTGCCGTTGTCGAGGAGCAGCGCCTCATCGATGCCGTCCACGGACCAGAGATCGACCGGCCCACCGGTGTTGTTGAGCTGAAGGAAGAACTTTGCGTCCTCCTCGCCCCGGCATACGAAGATCCCCTCCACCTCGGGGCGGCGGCTGCCGGCGATTCCCCGTGCGACGCTCATCCGGGCCCAGTCCAGGCCATGCAGTGCGATCGACTGCCGATTGCGTACGGACGAAACATGGAAGAAGTTCGACGTATCAGACACGCCAGGAGTATAGGAGTCGATGAAAAGCTCGCCGATCAAGGCCCCACCGGCCCCAGAATCCCCCGCTCGTAAGCCGTAGCCACCGCCGCCGCCCGGTCCTTGACGCCCAACTTGCAGTACAGGTGGGTCAGATGGGTCTTCACCGTGGCCTCGCTGATGAAGAGGACTCGGGCGATCTCGCGGTTGGAGGTGCCCTTGGCGACCAGGGCCAGGACCTCGCGTTCGCGGGCCGAGAGGGGGCCGTTGCCCGGGGTCTGGACCGCGGAGACCAGGCGGGAGGCGACCGCCGGGGAGAGGACCGTGCGGCCCTGGGCCGCCGCCCTTACCGCTGTGAAGAGTTCGTCCCTCGGGGCGTCCTTCAGGAGGTAGCCGGTCGCGCCCGCCTCGATCGCGGGGAGGGTGTCGGAGTCCGTGTCGTAGGTGGTGAGGACCAGGACCTTCGCTCGGGAGCGCAGGCGGGTCAGTTCGGCGATCGCGTCGACTCCGCCGCCGCCAGGCATCCGCAGGTCCATCAGGATGACGTCCGGGTCGTGGGCCGTGGCCAGTGCCACCGCCTCCACGCCGTTCGCTGCCTCCGCCAGCACCGTGAAGTCCGGTGTCGACTCGAACATGCCGCGCAGACCGTCCCGCACCACCGGGTGGTCGTCGACGATCAGCAGGGTGATGGGGGCTTCGGGGGTGTCGTTGGTGTCAGTGGTCATGGGGGACCAACGGTACGCGGGCCGAGACCGCCGTGCCCTGGCCGGGTTCGGACTCCAGCGTGAGTGAGCCCGCGATGCGTTCGGCGCGGGCGCGCATGCCGTCGAGGCCGAAGCCTCCCGTGCCGGTGCGTTCGCGGACGGCGAGCGGGTCGAAGCCCGTACCGTCGTCGCGGATGTCGAGGATCACCTCGTCGCCGAGGTAGGTGAGGGTGACGCCCGCCCGGGTGGCGCGGGCGTGGCGGGAGGTGTTCGACAGGGCCTCCTGCGCGATACGCAGGAGCGTTGCGGCGAGTTCGGAGTGGAGTTGCTCCGCCGCCCCCGTGACCGTGAACTCGGCGCGTACGCCTGTTCGTTCGGCCCAGTCGGCGACCGTCTTCTTCAGGGCTTCCGGCAGTCCGTCGTTCTCCAGGGCCATGGGAGCCAGGTTCTGTACGGAGCGGCGGGCCTCGCCGAGGCTGTGACGGGCCAGTTTCATGGCGCGGTCCACGTGTTCGCCCGCGAGGGCCCGGTCCGGGGTGTTCGTGACCACCTGGAGCTGGGCGATGATCCCGGTCAGGCCCTGGGCGATGGTGTCGTGGATCTCGGCGGCCAGCCGGCGCCGTTCGTCCGCGACGCCCGCCTCCCGCGCCTGGTGCAGGAGTTGGGCGTGCAGGGCGGCGTTCTCGTCGAGGGCCTGCCGCAACGCCGTGTTGGCGCGTTCGAGTTCGGTGATGGTGACGGCCCGGTCGCGGGAGCGCTTCTCCTCCTGCTCGGTGGCGTGGGCGACCAGTGACTGGAGGACGAAGTTGACGGCCAGCAGCCCGGCGAACGCGGCCCACTGGGTCCCGCTCTCGAACGGCAGCCCACCCGCCTGCGCGGCGGCCACGGTGACCGCGCTGGCGAACAGCCCGAGCCGCCGCCACAGGCCCGGGATCATCTCGTCGGCGTCCATGTAGCCGGCCGCCGCGAAGAACGCGAAGAACGGGTTGATCCAGGTGAGGGCGAAGGCGAGCGCCCAGCGGACGACGTAGTACGCCGTGCCGGCCCGGGACGGCGTACGGCCGCG
This sequence comes from Streptomyces graminilatus, assembly GCF_001418565.1. Taxonomy (GTDB): domain Bacteria; phylum Actinomycetota; class Actinomycetes; order Streptomycetales; family Streptomycetaceae; genus Streptomyces; species Streptomyces graminilatus. Next base: position 3,758 of record NZ_LIQQ01000315.1, read on the forward strand.
GTGGGGACGGCCGGAGCGGGTCGCGTGCCACCAGAACTGGAGCACGAGCGCGGCGCCGACCAGTCCCCCGACGGCCTGCCACTCGGCGGGATCGTCCACCACTTCGGCGGACAGGACCGCGAAGACCGTGCCGACACCGAGCAGCCCGTACGGCCCCCAGATGTGCAGGCGCTCCATGCGCCGGTCGAGGTGTGTGTACTCGGCAGACATGTCCCCAGTGTGCACGGACCCCCGGCAGTCCCCCGCCTCCCCTACTCCCACCGGAACCAGCGCGCCGCGCCCGCCGTCAGCAGTACCGTCCAGGCGACCAGCACGCCGAGGTGGTCCCAGCCGGGCCAGTGTCCCGCCGCCGCCCCGTTCAGCGCCTCGGCCGCGGCGCCGAGGGGCGTCCAGCCGACGATCCTGGCCAGCAGGTCCGGCATGGTCTGCACCGGCGCCCACACACCCGCGCAGAACATCGCCGGGAAGAACACGGCCGAGCCGATCGCGCCCGCGATCTTCGTCGTCCGGGACACCGCGGAGATCACGGCACCGAGCGCGAGGACGACCAGGACGGTCAGGGCGAGGGCCAGGGCGTAGCCGAGGGGCTGCTCCGGCAGTCGTACGCCGAAGGCCAGGCGCCCGACCGCGAGGGCGAGCAGCGACGAGGCCAGGGCCGCCCCGCCGTACACCAGCATCTGCGCGAAGAGCAGGGTGGCCGGGCGGACCGGGGTGGTGGACATCCGGCGCAGGATGCCGCGCTCGCGGTAGCCGGTGAGGGTCTGCGGCATGGACTGGATCCCGCCGACGATCGGACCGAGCAGCACGGCCACCGGTACGTACACGTCGATCGTCCGCAGGCCGCCCAGATCGGCCTCGTGGTGCCTGAAGCCGGGGATCGAGCCGAGGATCGCCAGGAGCAGCGCCGGGAACATCAGGATCCAGAAGAGGGCGCCGGGCTCGCGGCGGAACAGCCGGACCTCGGTCCTCAGTACGGCCTTGTCGACGACGGCTGACGTACTCATGCGGGCCTGCCTTCTGCTTCAGTGCGTTCCGTGAGGTCGAGGAACGCGTCGTCCAGGGTGGCGTCGGTGACACGGAGCTGGTGGGCGGTGACATGGCTGCGGGCGAGCAGGGTGATGACGGCGTTGACGGTCTCGTCGGTGCCGGCGAGGGTGACGCGGCCCTCCTTGTGGTCGACCGACGCGAGCGCCGGAAGCGCGTTCAGGGCGTCCTCGGGCAGCGGGGCGGACGGCGTGAAACTGATCACCGTGGCGCCCGCCGAGCGATGGATCAGGCCGGCCGGGGTGTCCAGGGCGGCGATCCGCCCCTTGTCGATCACGGCGATGCGGTCGCACAGCCGCTGCGCCTCCTCCATGAAGTGGGTGACCAGGAGGACCGTCACCCCGCTCGCGCGTACGTCCTCGATGAGCTGCCAGGTGTCCCGGCGGGCGCGTGGGTCGAGGCCCGTGGTGAGTTCGTCGAGGACGACGACCCTGGGGTTGCCGATGAGCGCGAGGGCGATGAACAGGCGCTGTTTCTGGCCGCCGGAGAGCTTGCCGAACCTGGCGTCGAGCCGGTCGGTCAGGCCGAGCCGCTCGGCCAGCGGACGCCAGTCGGCCGGGCGCGGGTAGAAGGCGGCGTACATCTCCAGGGCCTCGCGGACGGTCAGCTTCGGCTGTAGTTCGCTCTGCTGGAGCTGGGCGCCGAGGACCCGGCTGACGGCGTCGTGGTCGGCGACCGGGTCGAGGCCGGTGACCCGGACCCGGCCGCCGTCGGGGACGCGCAGCCCCTCGACGCATTCGACGGTGGTGGTCTTGCCTGCGCCGTTCGGGCCGAGGATGCCGAAGATCTCACCCTCCTCGACGGCGAAGGACACGCCGTCCACGACGGTTCGGCCGCCGTAGGACTTGCGGAGATCGCTTACTTCGATGACGGACATGTACATCAGGGTCGCGGTGCGGGAGGCTCCGGCACATCGGCCGACGCGCTCGCGACGGCATCAACCGATCGGTGGATGCGCCCGTACGACTTCCCTGTCTCGCGGGTCACTGGTCATGGGTCATGGGGCATGGGGCACGGGGCACGGGTCGTAGGACCTTCGGACGACCCGGGTCGGGTCAAAACCCGGTAGGCACTGTCAGTGGTCGTCCGTAGGCTCGGTTCGATGTCCACGACACGTACAACCGCAGCGGACCCCGAGGTCCACACCGGCAGTTCCGCCGTACGCACCCTGTTGCGCCTGTGGCCCTATGTGCGGCCGGTGCGGGCGCGGCTGTTCACGGCCGCGTTCATAGCGGTCCTCGCGTCGTGCATGGGGCTGGTGATCCCGCTCGTCCTGAAGTGGATGGTGGACGGGCCGATCGCCGACCGTGACACCCGGGGTGTGTGGCTCGGGGCGTTGTGGCTGCTGCTGCTCGGGCTCGGCGAGGCACTGCTGTTCGGGCTGCGGCGGTGGCTGGTGGCCCGGCCGCTGGCCGGGGTCGAGGCGGCGAT
>NZ_LIQQ01000316.1 GCF_001418565.1 Streptomyces graminilatus
CGGTGCCGAGGCTTTCACCTGGCTGATCGTGCTGGCCGTCGTGTTCTTCATGCCCTCCGCCCTGCTGACCGCCGAACTCGGGGCCGCGTTCCCCGACGAGGGCGGTCCCTACATCTGGACCAGCCGGGCCTTCGGGCGACTCGCCGGTGCCGTCAACAACTTCCTGTACTGGATCACCAATCCGGTCTGGCTCGGCGGCACACTCTCCGTTTCCGCCGTCACGGCCTACACCACCTTCTTCAACGACGGGAAGGACCTCAGCACCCCGGCCTTCTACGCCTTCACCCTCGTGTTCGTCTGGGTGGGCGTGCTCGCCGCGATCCTCTCCTTCGACGTCGGCAAGTGGATCCCTACCGTCGGCGCCTGGAGCCGCTTCATCCTCCTCGGCCTGTTCACCGTCACGGTTGTGGTGTACGGCATCCAGCACGGCCTGCACGGATTCAGGTTCGGCGACTTCTCCCCGACCTACGCGGGATTCGTCGGCCTCGTGCCCGTCCTGATGTTCAACTACGTCGGTTTCGAGCTGCCCAACACCGCCGGCGACGAGATGACCGACGCCCAGAAGGACGTGCCCTTCGCCATCTTCCGCAGCGCCGTCCTCGCCGTTCTGCTGTACGCGCTGCCGATCCTCGGCATCCTGCTCGTCCTGCCGATCAAGGCGATCACCGGCCTCGGCGGCTTCATCGACGCGATCCGGCAGGTCTTCACCGTGTACGGCGGCCACGTCGCCGCTGACGGCACCGCCACGCTCAGCGGCGCCGGCAGCCTGCTCGGGGACCTCGCCGCGATCATGTTCATCCTCACGGTGCTGTCCTCCGGCGTCACTTGGGTCATGGGCTCCGACCGCGCCCTCGCCGTCTCCGGCTACGACGGCGCCGCGCCCCGCTTCCTCGGCGTCATCTCCAGCCGGTTCGGCACCCCGGTACGGGTCAACATCCTCAGCGGGGTGGTCTCCACCGTCGTCCTGGTCCTGGCCCACGAACTGACCAACGGCAGCGCCGCCAAGCTCTTCGGCGCCGTCCTCGGCCTCGCCGTCTCCACCACCCTCATCAGCTACCTGGGCATCTTCCCGGCACTCGCGGTACTGCGCCGCAAGGCCCCGGACGTCCCCCGCCCCTACAAGGCACCCTTCCCCCGCACCATCAGCGTGGTGCTCACCCTGCTCGTCCTGTTCTCCAGCATGCAGCTGGTCGCCCCCGGACTCGGCGACCACTGGTTCGGCTCCGACTACGCGCCGGACGGCTGGAGTTACGGCGAGCGCTGGCAGTACCTGCTGACGGAGGCTGTCCCGCTCGTCGGTTTCATGCTCCTCGGGGTGTTGTTCTGGGCGCTGGGCAAGCCGACCCGCACTTCACCTGCCGCCAAGGAGTAGCGCACGGGATCTCGTTCTCGTCGCCGGAGCGGCTATGCCTGTTCACACCCCCACGAGTGGCACCTCCCGGGTGCCCTCGGGCGGCACCTTCGGATGCCGGCACACCCGCTCCGCCGGAGCCATGGGGTTCACGGGCATGCGGTGCGGGACGTGCCCGAGCATCGCTGCCGCATTCGAATTTCCGGAGCTGGACACGACGTAACGCGGGGCCAGCTGTCGTTGGACAACCCGACTCCATTTGTCTGGCCCCGGGGACAGCTGATCTCCCCGGGGCCCATGGTGTCGCGAGTAGCATCGCCGTCGCCCACAGGCTCACGGTGCGTCGCTGTCGGCCACCGCCTCGGACCCGAACTCGGACTCGGACTCGTCGGACAGTGCCTCCCGCAGCGCGGCCGGCCGCCGCACCACGAGGTGCTGGACCTCGTACGACATCTCCTTGACGTGGGGAGCCGGCGGCGGGTGATAGCGGCCCGCGCACACCGAGAGGTTGACGATGAGATAGGCGTGCCAGGAACGGCCCACTCCTTGACGGTCGGCGAACACCCTGCTGCCGTTCACCCACCAGACCACGGACCTCGGTCCGAACTCCACGCGCAGGTCGACCCACGCGCCCGGGCCGATAGCGGCATCGCGGTAGTAGAGGTTGCCGCCGCGGACGTGGTTGGTCAGTTCCAGGAGGTCGGGGTTGTCGGGGTGGTACTCGAAGACATCGATCTCCTGATCGCCGTCCCGCCACGTCCAGATGGCCGGCCAGGCCCCGGCCTCGTACGGCAATCTGACCCGCGCCTCAAGCACATCCCCCGCACGAACGGTGAAGCCCTCCTCGCTCCCCTCCGTGGTGAGCAGGCCCGTGTCCCACCGGCCGTCCCTGCGGAGAGTGGCACGGAAGGTGCCCGAGCGGCTGTACGCGGGGTCCGCCGTCAGGTGATCCAGTTTGTTGTCGCCGGGGTTGACCGGCCCGCCGTTCGGATAGGCCCACGAACGCCCTGCCACCCATTGACGGGTGGACGCGAAGTCCGCCGTAAAGACGACCTCAGAGCCGGACGACATCCCCTCCGCCGACGGTGTTCCGTCGCATGCAGGATTCTCCATGCAGGGATGCTGCTCCCTCTATGACTTCGGCATGCGCCTGCTGGTGAACCCGCGGACAGAGCAACTCGGACGGGTGAATCCGCTTGACAGGGCTCGGTCGCAGACACTGCCCGAGCCCATGAGAGCCAACGGGGCCCTGAAGCTTTCCACGCCGACGGCGCGCCGGGCCGTTACAGGCCGGGCGCGCCGCGCCGAAGCGTCTCCGTCCTTGAGGAAGCCGGTGTCATCGACGATCAGCGCGGTCGGCTTGATCGCCTGCTCCATCCGCCCGCGCGAACGACTCGAACATCTCCGCCGCGAAGTCCTCCAGATCACACCGGACCGCAGCCAACTCCCCACCCATCACACCCGGTCAACAACACACCCCATAAGACAGACATTGCCACCGGCCAACGCACCTGCCCAACCACTACCAGTAAGGCCTTCCCGGCCCGAACGGGCGCTGGCTCAGCGCGGGGCCTTCGCGCCCCAGCTCCCGCAGTGCCGCGGGGCACCCTCATTTCCCATGGGCTTGCCCCACCAGGTATCTTGCATTGCATGGAACCAGGTGATTCGACCAAGCAGGCCCGGGCAGCCGCCCAACTGCGCAAGGGTGTCCTGGAGTACTGCGTACTCGCCCTGATGCGGGACCGTCCGCGATACGGCGTGGAACTCCTCCATGCCCTGGAGGAGTCCGGTGCACTGGCCACCAGCCAGGGCACGGTCTACCCGCTGCTCTCCCGGCTTCGCCGCGACGACCTGGTCACCACCTCCTGGCAGGAGTCCGCCTCCGGCCCACCCCGTCGTTACTACGCGCTCACCGACAGCGGCCGGGCCGCGCTCGACGAGTTCACCCGCGTCTGGCCCGGCTTCCGCAACGCCGTCGACGCCTTCCTGACCACCCCGCATCCCCCCACCGGAGAGATCGTATGAAAACCTCTGCCAGCCTTGTACGCGACTATCTCTCCGCCGTGGAGCGCGAGGCCTCCGCGCTCCCCGCCGACCGTCGTCAGGAACTTCTCGCCGACCTCACCGAACACATCGAGGTGACGCGCGCCGAGCGCCCCGACGCCGCGATCGGCGAGGTACTGGCGGAGCTGGGCGATCCCCGTACGATCGCGGCGACGGCGCTGGCCGAAGCGGGGAACGGGGTCGGCGGGGCCCCGGCCCGGAGCGATGCCGGTGCGCCCGCTCGGAGCGGCAAGGTGCATCCCCTGGTCCCCCTGCTGATGCTCACCCTCTCGATGCCTTTCATGATGGTCTTCACCGACCAGCCCGGACAGTTGGTCGGCGTCCTGTTCCGGCTTGCCGGCGCGGTGCTTCTCTGTACGTCGGCGCACTGGACCCCGGTCAGGAAGACCTCCGGCGTACTGCTTGCCGCCGTACTGCCGAGTGTCGTCATCGGCACCTGGAACCTGTCCAGCGGCGGCCCGGATGCCGGCGCCCCGGCACTCCTTGCCAACCTGGCGATGTTCGCCGTGATGGCCGGTACGGCGGTGTGGCTCTGGCGGGTCCGCCGCGCCTGAGACGTCAAGGCGCAAGGCGCGGCAGCGCCGCCGTCTCCGGTCACCTCAGGTCAGGTCACGTCATTCCGGGGTGGTCGAGTGCGGTACGAAGCCGGTTGAGGCCCTCGGCTCTCCAGTGGCTGCGGTCGGGCATCTGGTCGGTCCGACGCCAGCGCCAGGCCGAGAACATCGCCCAGTTCAGGGCGCGGCACCGGTGAATCAGGGCGGGGTCGGCGCCCGCATAGTGTTCCCCCACCTCTTCCGGTGCATGAGCGAGGTCGAACTCGATGGGCCCACGGCAGCACGTGGCGAGGTCTGCAAAGAGCGGCCCTCTCCTCGTGTTCAGGAGGTTGCCCGGATGCGGCTCGCCGTGCAGGAGTTGGTCGCCGGCTTCGTCGGTGCCGATCTCGGCGCTCAGTGCGCTGAGGGTGTCGCTGAGGAATTCCCGGTCGGAATCGGGCAGTTCGGGGGACCGTTCGTGGTCATTCACCTCTCTCAGGGCCATGGCGACCCGGTCGGTGAAACGCGGTGCGTCGATGTCGGTTTGGCGCAGGGCGGCGTGGTGCCGTCGGAGCACGTCCGCGTAGTCGGCCGGCGCGATCCCTGATCCCACCGGTTCGTAGTACGTCCAGTACGAGATGGCGAAGGCGGCACGCGAATGGACCCGGGGCTCGACCCGGGCATCGAGCTCGGCCACCGGAGCGTCGACGGCGGCGAGACGGCGAGCGATCTCCGCTTCGAACTCGGAATCGGCCAGCTGCTTAGCGGGCGCGACCCGGGCCAGCACATCGCAAGGGAGCAGGCGCAGCGCGACACGGTCCGAATTGTGGATGACGGTCGCGTCGCAGGCCCGAAGGCCCAGCTCCGAAGCGGTCGCCCGTCCTGCCTCGACCGCGCGGCGGAGTTCCCCTGGCTCCATACCGTGGCCCCCCTCAATGCCGATGACGATGACGATGAGTACGCGTTCACGAGCGGCAAAGCCCTTGGTACCGTACGCCGATGTCAGTGATCAGGACGGTTCAAGTCACCTTCGACTGCGCGGAACCCGAGCGCCTCGCCCGCTTCTGGTGCGAGGTGTTGGGGTACGTCGTACCGGCACCGCCGGAGGGGTTCGCCACTTGGGACGATTACCAGGTCTCGCAGCCGCCCGAGAAGCGGGATTCGTGGTTCGCCTGCGTCGATCCCTCGGGCGTCGGACCGCGGCTGTACTTCCAGCGCGTTCCCGAGGGGAAGGCAGCCAAGAACCGGCTGCATCTTGATGTGCGGGTCGGTACCGGGCTCGTGGGCGAGGAGCGTCTCGCCGCGCTTGAGGCGGAGCGAGACCGGCTGGTCCCGCTCGGCGCGGTGCACTTGCGCACGCTGTACGACGGCACTGACTCGTGCATCCCGATGCAGGACATCGAGGGCAACGAGTTCTGTATCGACTGACCGGAAACGTTCGCCGAGTCGGCCATTCGCCTCTCCGGGCCGGAGAGGCGAATGGCCGGCCGTCTGTCCTGGGCCTCTCCGATCCCGTAAGTCCCGCACTAATGTGCCGTCATGGATCACCGACAGCAGGCGTCCGTACACTCGTCCGATCGCTTGGACCACTGTCCCTGGCTGTTCGAGAAGGAGGCCACGGAGGAGCAGCGGGCCGTGCAGCGCGAGCGGCAGCGGTCACTGTGCGGGAACAGCGAGGTGGGCGAGCGTTGCTTCGTGGCCGGGTCGGCGGCGGTCTTCCCCGATCTTCTGCGGCTGGGCGACGACTCGTACATCGCCGCCCACGCGTACGTCACCGGCACCCTGACCACGGGCACGGACTGCACACTGAACCCGTTCACCGTGGTCCGGGGCACCGTCTCGCTGGGTACGGGGGTACGCGTCGGCGCCCACACGTCGCTGCTGGGTTTCAACCACTCGACGGCGCCGGACCGTCCGGTCTTCCGGCAGCCGCAGACCAGCCGGGGCATCACCGTCGGCGACGACGTCTGGATCGGCTCCCATGTGGCCGTCGTCGACGGGGTCACGATCGGCGACCACTGTGTGATCGGTGCCGGGGCGGTGGTGACCAAGGACCTGCCCGCTTGGACGGTGGCGGCCGGGAACCCGGCTCGGCGGATCCGGGACCGGCGGGAGACGGGGGGCCGTGAGCGAGCGAGCACCCTGGGCGGCCACGGCAGTGACGGCGCTGACCTGGTCCGGTTCGCCGATTCCGCCCGTGGTCAGGCCGTCGACGTTCTGGCCCGCTGCTGGAACGGTGATCACTACACCGACCGTCCCGGCGCCGCTCCCACCGTGCGGGCGCACTGCGACGCCGTGGAGATCGCCGATCTGCTCCTGTCGTCCGCCCCTGAGCAACTGGACAGGACGGAACACATCGAGCGGCTGGCGTCCCTCCAGGACCGGGCGACCGGTCTGGTACCCGAACTCGGCGAGCAGCCGCCCGCCTTGGACGCCGACGGTTTCATCGGGGAGGGCCCGGCGCTGTACCACGTCCTGTCGGTGGGCTACGCGTTGGATCTCCTGGGTGGTTCGTTTCCTCAACCGGTCTGTGGCGTGCAGGATATGACGGCCAGTCAACTCGTTTCACGGTTGGAGGGGTTGCCCTGGCGGGACAGCGCCTGGAGTGCGGGGGCCTGGATCGACTCCTGGGCCACGGCGGCCCATTGGAACCTCCGGCATCCTGCCGCCGTCGGCCTCGGTGGGGGCGCGCTCGAAGCCCTCTTCGGCTGGCTCCTCACCCGGGCCGACCCCTGGACCGGTATGTGGGGCAGCCCTTCGGCCACCGCCGGCCGGCTCCAGGTGGTGAACGGCTACTACCGGCTCGCCCGGGGTTCCTTCGCGCAGTTCGGGATGCCCGTCCCGTATCCGGAGCGAGTCGTGGACGCGGTACTGGACCACAGCCGGGACGCCCGCTGGTTCGGTGGGGGCCGCGAGAACGCCTGCAATGTACTGGACGTCGCGCACCCGTTGTGGCTGTGCACAAGGCAGTTGGGCGGCCGGGGCGGAGACGGCGGCACCTATCGGGCGGACGAGATCCGGGGCTGGGCCGAACGCCGGCTCGCCGCCGTCCTGTCCGACTGGCAGGAGGGCAAAGGCTTCGGATTCGGACCGGGTACGGCGGGGCCGGGCCCGGAACCGGGGTTGCAGGGAACGGAGATGTGGCTGGCCGTCGTCTGGTTGCTGGCGGATCTGCTGGGGCGGTCGGACCTCCTCGGGTATCGGCCGCGTGGGATTCATCGCCCCGAACCCGGCGACGGGCGACCGCCCTTGCGGGTCCCCTGAGGTACCGCTGCCGATGCCGTTCACCCGGTCGACGGGGACGGCCGGCTCCTCGTACCGGCGGCCGGTCGGTGTCCCGGCAGTCTGAAGTGGGCGTAGGGCGGATACGGTTTGAAGCAGATCAGTATCTCCAAGGGGTGCCCGCCACCGGGTCCCTGGGCGAGTGTTCCGAGCCCTGTCACCAATGCCGAGTCGCCCTTTGCCACGCCTTTCTGGCGTGGGCCCCAGCCTGCCGCGTAGGCGAAGGCCATGGCGATCTCGGCGAACACGTCCCGGTTGCCGTACAGGAAGAACGTCCGGGCATGGGTGGCGTGCCGCAACTCGTACCGGTTGTCGGTCCGTTCGCAGTACGCACGCCAGGCGGCGGCGTCCCGGGCGGTGCGTGCCTCGTCGGTGCGGACGGTCAGGTCGGTGCCGTTCAGCAGTTTGCGCCGCAGCTCCGGCCATTTGCTGGGGCGCAGGCCGAGTGTGTGGTGGGCAAGGACGAGATCGACCCTCTCGCCTACGCCCAAGCCCACGCCCTCGTCCGGCGGGACGCCGGTGCGCAGCGGTATGTGGACGATGGTGTGCCGGGAGTAGGCGGCGAAGGAGAACAGGCCCGCGAGCCGGTTGAGCCCGTCGTGGTCGCCGAGCAGCCTCCCGATGGGTTCGGGGGCGCTCAGCGAGGTGTGGCGAAGGGGCCGCCGGGGCTGGACGACACGATGCTCGTACGGGCCGGTCCGGGGCCTGAACTGGTGCAGCCTCAGCCGCATACGGAGTACCTCATGGCGTCATGGTCGAGGGTGGCGACTGACGCGTGCAACGGAGATTCGCTCACCGCCACCCGATAGCAGTCGTCCTCAGCGCAGGGCCCCCTTGGTCGCGTCGGCGATGAAGCCGCGGGCGAAGAAGGTGAACACCAGCACCAGCGGGATGACCGACAGGAGCACCCCGGACATCACCATGCTGTAGTCGGTGGAGTGGCCGGCGTAGAGCTGGGCCAGTGCCACCTGGAGGGTGAGGCGGTCGGGGTTGACCAGCATCACCAGCGGCAGGATGTAGTCGTTCCAGGCGGCGATGAAGGTGTAGATGCCGAGGAAGGCCAGCGCCGGGCGGACGCACGGCAGTACGACGTGCCAGTACAGGCGGAAGAAACCGGCGCCCTCGATGCGGGCGGCGTCCAGGAGTTCGTCGGGGACGCTGGTGGTGGTGTACTGGCGCATCCAGAAGATGCCGAAGGCGTTGGCGGCGGCCGGCACGACGAGTGCCTTGAGGGTGCCCAGCCAGCCGAGCCGCACCATGATCTCGTACTGCGGGATGATCGCCAGTTGGGTCGGCAGAAGGTACATCGACAGCAGCACGCCGAAGAAGAACTTCTTGCCGGGGAAGTCGTACTTGGCGAAGGCGAAAGCGGCCAGTGAGTCGAAGAACAGCACCAGCACCGTCGTACAGACCGCGACGACCACCGTGTTGAACAGCGACCCGAAGAAATCCATCTTGTCGAACAGGTGCTGGATGTTGGTCAGCAGGTTGCCGCCGAACCAGAGTTTCGGCGGGTAGCTGTAGATGTCCTGGGAGGTGTTCGTCGCCATGACGACGATCCAGTAGAACGGGAACACCGAGATGACCACGCCGAGCATCAGGATCACATGGACGCTCAGCCCCCGGACGCGCTTGCGGTTGATGCCATTCACGGCCGTCGCTCCTTACGCTGCACCAGTCGCCAGTTGACGAGGACGATGAGCAGGATCAGCAGGAAGAAGGCCCAGACGATGGCGGCGCCGTAGCCGAAGTCGTTGTTGTCGAAGGCCTGGTGGTAGAAGTACAGGAGTGTGGTCAGACCGGCCTGGCCCGGTCCGCCGGAGTTGGGGTTGGTGGCCGCCTCGCTGCCGAACAGCACCTGGGGTTCGGTGAAGCTCTGCAAGCCGGTGACGGTGGAGACCACCACGGTGAACAGGATGATGGGCCGCAGCAGCGGGATCGTGATGGAGAAGAAGATCCGGGCCGGGCCCGCCCCGTCCATCCGGGCGGCCTCGTAGACCTCCGAGGGGATCGCCTGGAGGCCGGCCAGATAGATGATCGCGTTGTAGCCGGTCCACTGCCAGGTCATCAGGGTCGCGATGACCAGTTTGATCGTCCACTCGTTGCTCATCCAGGGCACGGCCGACATGTGCACCGATCGCAGGATGGCGTTGATCAGGCCGAAGTTGTTGCTGAAGACCGCGCCGAAGAAGATCGCGATGGCCACCAGCGAGGTGATGCTCGGGATGAACAGGGCGACCCGATAGAAGGCCGTGAGGCGCTTGGTGGAGTTCACCAGCACCGCGAGGACCAGTGCGAGGCAGAGCATGGGGACGGTGGACAGCACCCAGATGACGAGGGTGTTGCGGACGGACAGCCAGAAGATCGGGTCGTCCCAGAGGAAGCGGAACTGCTGGAACCCGACGTAGTGCATGTCCCCGATGCCGTCCCATTTCTGGAACGCCAGGTACACGGTGTAGAGCACCGGGAAGAGCATGAAGACCGTGAAGATCAGGTAGTACGGCGAGATGGCCAGGTACTGCGGCCAGTGCCTGGCGACCCGTCGGCGTGGTCCGGGCCGGGATCCGGCCGAGACCGGCCGGATCCGGCGGCCGTGCCTGCCGGAACCGCCGCCCGGACCGCCGCGCGGGCGGTCCTGGGCCGGCCGGCCGGCGTGGCGGGCGTGGCCGGTGCCGGGTCCGGAGGCCGGTCCGGTGGATGCCGGGCCGGTTACCGGGGTTGGCGGCATGTCACTTCACTCCCTGACGCTCGGCGATCTGCTTGGCCTGGGCGACCGCGTCCTTCCAGGCCTCGTCGGGGTCCTTGCCCTTGGCCTCGATGCTGGTCAGCTCGCTGAAGAAGGGCGCGGAGACCGCCGCGTCGGCCGGTGCCTCGTAGGCGGAGGGGATCTTCTCGGCCGCCGGGCCGAAGATCTCGATGGTCTTCTGGCCGCCGAAGAAGGGGTCGCCGCCGGTCAGTGCCGGGAGCTTGTAGGCGGCCGGGGCGGTCGGGAAGAGGGCCGCGTCGGTGAAGCCGCGGGCCTGGTTCTCCGGGCTGAGGATCCAACTGATGATCTTGAAGGCTTCTTCGGGGTTGCCGCTGGTCGCGGGGATCGCCAGGAAGGACCCGCCGAGGTTGGACGGCCCGCCCGGGAGGTTCGCCACCCGCCAGTTGCCCTTGGTGCCCGGGGCGGCGTTGCTGATGTCCAGCGCGTGCCAGGCGGCGCCGATCTCGGTGCCGAGGGCGCCGTTGCTGATCGCGGCGTTCCAGGTGTTGTCGTTGATCTTGGCGTCGATGCCGAGGGTGTAGGGCTTCACGGCGGTGGTCCAGGCGGTGCGGATGTGGTCCTGGTCGCCGATGAACCTGTTGTTCTCGTCGATGAACCGCTGGGTGCCCTGCCCGATGATCATCGAGAAGACGGAGCCGATGTTGTTGACCAGGAAGGTCTTCGGTACGGCCTTGTGGAGTTCGACTCCGGCCTTGAAGTAGTCGTCCCAGGTGGACAGTTCGGCGGAGACCTTCGCCGGGTCGGTGGGCAGGCCCGCCTGTGCGAAGAGGTCCTCGCGGTAGAAGGTGGCGCAGGGGCCGATGTCGATGGGGAAGCCGATGAGCTTGCCGTCCTGTGTGGTGGCCTGCTTCAGCTTCCACGAGAGGTACTGCGGGACCAGTCTGTCCGCGCCGACGGTCCTCAGGTCGATGAACCGGTCGGCGTTCGGCAGGAAGGAGGCGATGTCCTCGCCCTTGACGCCGGTGATGTCCGGGGCGGACTGGGCGGCCCTGAGGCCCGTGAGCAGCTTGGTCTTGAAGTCGCCGCCGACCACGGAGGTCTTGAGGCTGACGCCGGAGAAGTGTTTCTTGGCGTCGGCGACGACCTTGTCGCTCAGGCCGCCCGACCAGTACCAGAGCGCCAGGTTCTTGCTGTCCTTGCCACCACCCGGTCCGGAGCCGCCGCCGCACGCTGCGGTGGCGCCCGCAGTGGCGGCCGTCAGTACGGCGGCCTGGAGGAATCGTCTGCGGGAAAGGTCCACGTTCTTCTCCTGATTTCGGTGGGTTCGGCGTGTCAGGCACGTCAGGGGTGTCCTGGATGTCTGGGATTTCAGGCAGGGCATGCGTGTCGTGAGCCGCGGCGGGGGGCGCGGACGGTGGGCCGGGTGGCTGAAGAGCATCGGCGTGAGGAGGTAACCCCTCAGCCACCCGGGGCATGTGACCTGGTCCTCTCAGACGGTGCCGAGGCGTCAAGGACGGCGAAAGGTGCCGTTCATCCGCTTCGGCCGACCGGAGTGGGGTCCGGACCTGGGCTCCGAATTACGCAAGAGAGTGCACCCGGTGCGCGGCTTTGACAAGGGTCAAGCGAATATCGAGACATTCATGCGCGACTTTGCTTGAGTTTGGAGAGTTCGCGAGTATGGTCTGCCGCATGCTCCCTGACCGAAGACATCAGCTGATCCTGCGCGTCCTGCGCACGGACGGGCCCACGTCGGTGGTCGCCCTGGCCGCGAAGGTCGGGGCGAGTGAGGCCACGATCCGGCGTGACCTGGCACAACTTGAGGACGAGGGACTGCTCAAGCGGGTCTACGGAGGTGCCGCGCCCGTCGTGGGCGAGGACGATCCGTTCGCCGACGTGGCCGGCGAACGGGTCGAGGCGAAGGACCTGCTGGCCGCCTGGTGCGCAAACCTCGTCAGGGACGGCGAGTCGGTGCTGCTCGACATTGGCACCACCGCTCACCGGGTGGCCCGCCATCTGCACGGCAGGTCCCTGACCGTGATCACCAGCAACCTGGCCGTCTACGAGGAACTTCAGGACGACAAGGACGTCCAGTTGATCCTGCTGGGCGGTGTGGTGCGGCGCGACTACCGTTCACTGGTCGGGTTCCTCACCGAGGACAATCTGCGGCAGGTCCATGCCGACCGTCTGTTCCTCGGCACCAGCGGGGTCCGTCCGGACGGTCAGGTCCTGGACACCACCGCCGTCGAGGTTCCCGTCAAACGGGCGATGATCGCGGCCAGCGCCCAGGTCGTCCTGGTGGCGGACGCGGGCAAGTTCCCCGGCACCGGGATGGCCCGGGTGTGCGGTCCGGAGGAACTGGATGTCGTGGTGACCAACGCCCCCGGGGACGAGAAGACCTGCGAGCGGCTGCGCGAAGCGGGAGTCGAGGTGGTCGAAGTACCGGACCCAAGGTCCTGACCGGCCGAACTCTCTTGCCCGGAGATCCTATGATCAGTCCGCCCGGCGTCCGCTGCGGCCACGCACGCTCGCGAGACAGGCCAAGGACGATGAAGACGACGAACACCACCGGCAAAGCCCCTTGGGCCCTCGCCCGCTCCGCGCAAGCGACTGTTGCCGCGGCTGCCGTGGCGGACGCGTTCCGTGCGGTGGCCGTCCGGGACGAGTACCTGCACCCCTCGGCCGCGTCCCTGCACACGTCGGGCTTCGTCTCCATGGTCTTCGCCTATCTGATGACTCTCACGGTCGTGCTGTTCCTCGTGTGGCTCGCCCGGGCCCGGCGCAACGCCCTGGAGCTGTCCCCGGAGGCCGCGCTCCCGGGTCGGGGCTGGATGATCGGCGCGTGGTTCATTCCGGTGGTCAACCTTGTTGTCCCTCGCCGGTTCGTCCTGGACATCGGGCGCGCGAGTTCCGCGTCGTGGGGGCGGAAGCGGGACACGACCTTGGTGAACCTGTGGTGGGGTGCCTGGGCCGGGCACATGCTCGTGGTCGTGGTGGGGAGCCGTACGGCCCCGGGGTCGATGGCCTTCCTCGTGGTGGCGGAGGCCCTCATGATCGGGGCGGCCCTGCTGCTGGGGCTCGTCATCGAACGTGTCACGGCGTTGCAGGGTGCAGCCTTCCGCGCCACCGCCCTTCCGGTCACGCCTCTCGCCCAGGCGTAGGCCAGCCGTAGCCCAGGCGTAAGCGGCTCAACCGGCGCACTCCCCCACGCCTGTCCGTATGACCGAAGCGGTCCGATGTGAGCCAGACCACACGCCAGGGGTGCATAGCGGGGCGGGCGCCAGTGCCTTTATTGCAGGTGTAGGGGCGGGCTGAGGCAAGGGACGGCGCGGATGGGGCAGTTGCGGACCGACGAGTTCGACCGGTTCGTCACGGCTCGGTGGTCGGCGCTGCTCCACCTGGCGCGGCTGCTCACCGGCGGAGACCGGCACCGAGCCGAGGATCTGCTCCAGGAGTCGCTGGTGAAGCTGTGGTTCGCCTGGCCGAAGGTGGGCGAGCAGGCGCCCGAGGCATACGTACGCACGGTCCTGGCCCGTGCCGCGGCCCGCTCCTCGCGGCGTCGGTGGTGGGGCGAGCACCCCGTGGACCAGCTGCCCGACCCGCCGCAGACGCGGGACGAGAACGCCGCCGTCGACGAACGGACCCGGCTGGAGGCGATGCTGTCGTCGCTTCCGGCACGGCAGCGGGCCGCTGTGGTGCTGCGCTACTACCAGGACCTGCCCGAGCGGCATGTCGCGGAGGTGCTGGGGTGCCCGGTGGGTACCGCCCGTTCCCTCACGGCACGCGGCGTCGCACGGCTGCGGCTGCTCCTGGCGGCGGAAGCCGAGCCGGTGGAGTGAGAGAGGGAGCCATGGATCTGTTCGAACAGGAGCTGACGCGGATGATGCGCGACAGCGAGGAGGTCACGCCCTACGAGGACCGGCACCGGCTCCGGCTTCAGGCCGGAGTTCGCGCCCGCCGCGTCACCCGGGCGGTCTGGACGGTCACCGGATCCCTGCTGGCCGTCGCCGGACTGGGCGTCGGGCTGATGGTCCTGCCCAATGCCCTCGCCCGGGGCGGACCCACCGGCCCACGGCCCGGCCCCGTCACCTCTGCCGAGTCGGTTCCGACTCCCACGACGGTCCGCCCCGCGTCCACCGCCCGGGAGATGCCGGTGCCGACCGGCACCTCGGCCACCGGGTCGGCGCCGATGCCGTACCGCCAGAGTTCGTCCCAGTCCGATTCCGATCCGGTCCACCTGCCGACGTGGACGTCCACGACCCGCTGGTCCTTGGCGCCCCGGCCAGGCCCGGGTGTTCCCGCCCCGCTCCCGACGAGTTGAAAGCCGACCCAGTGATCCGTGAGAACGCGACCGCCGCCGCGACCGCCGAGGAGCCGCGCGAGGCGGTGACCCTCCGGCCTGGTTCCTGGGAGCGTCGGCTGCGCCTCTTCGGGTATGCGGTACGGCCGCGTACGTCCACGCGGGACCGGCTGGTGGCGCCGTTTCCGGCGCCGGGGCAGGCGCTGTGGCGGGTGCTCAGGCTGTCCCCGGTGGCGGCGGACCGCATGGCGCGCTGGTCGGGGTGGGGCGGGCCGCTGCTGGTGGCGCTCCTCGCCGGGCTGTCGCGCTTCAGGCGTCTGGGAAGCCCGCACGCGGTCGTGTTCGACGAGACGTACTACGCCAAGGACGCCTGGTCCCTGCTGCGGCTCGGGTACGAGGGTTCCTGGCCGGACAGGAAGATCGCCGACCCGCAGATCCTGGCCGACCCCCAGGTGATCCCGCTCTCCGACCCGGGGACCTATGTCGCGCATCCGCCGACCGGCAAGTGGGCGATCGCGGCCGGCGAGTGGATGTTCGGCCTCGACCCGTTCGGCTGGCGCTTCATGACGGCCGTCCTGGGCACGCTGTCGGTGCTGATGCTGTGCCGTATCGGTCGGCGTCTGTTCCGGTCGACGGCACTGGGCTGCCTGGCCGGGGCGCTGCTGGCGATGGACGGTCTGCACTATGTGATGAGCCGTGCCGCGCTGCTCGACATCGTCGTCATGTTCTTCGTCCTGGCGTCGTTCGGCTGCCTGCTCCTCGACCGGGACCACGCGCGTGCCAGGCTCGCGGCGGCCCTGCCGGTGGGCGACGACGGCCACACTCGCCCGGACCAGGACACCGGCGACCGCGCCGGGACCGGAATCCGCCCCTGGCGGCTCGCGGCCGGCCTCTTCCTGGGCCTGGCGGCCTCGACCAAGTGGAACGGCCTGTACTTCCTGGTGTCCTTCCTCGTCCTGACCCTGCTGTGGGACGTCGGCGCCCGCCGTGTCGCGGGGGCACGCCACCCCTACCGGTCCGTGCTGCGCAAGGATCTCGGCTGGGCGACGGTGTCCGTCGTCGCCGTGGCCATCGTGACGTACGTGGTGACGTGGTCGGGCTGGTTCCTGTCCGACGACGGGTACGGGCGCCACTGGGCGGACGGCCGCGGCGGTCCGTGGTCGTGGATCCCGGCGCCGCTGCGCAGCCTGTGGCACTACGAGGTCAGCGTCTACCAGTTCAACGTGGGGCTGGACAGCCCGCACAAATACCAGTCGAACCCGTGGAGCTGGCTGGTTCTCGGCCGCCCCGTACTGTTCGACTACCAGTCGCCGAGACCCGGAACGGACGGCTGCCACACGGCGGCCGGCTGCTCGCAGACGATCCTGGCCCTGGGCACACCGCTGCTGTGGTGGTCGGCGTGCGCCGCGCTGGCGTATCTGCTCCACCGCTGGGCGCTGCGGCGCGACTGGCGCGCGGGCGCGATCCTGTGCGCGGTGGGGGCCGGATATCTGCCCTGGTTCCTGTACCAGGACCGGACGATCTTCTCCTTCTACGCCGTCGTCTTCGTGCCGTATCTGTGCCTGGCCGTGACGATGACGCTGGGCGCGCTGCTGGGACCGCCGGGAGCGGATGCCGCGCGCCGCACGCGGGGTGCCGTGGCCGCCGGAACACTGGTACTGCTCATCGCCTGGAACTTCGTCTACTTCTTCCCGATCTACTCGGGACAGACGATCCCGTATTCCGGCTGGCACACCCGCATGTGGCTCGACACCTGGATCTGAACCTGCCGGGAGGTCCTCAGTCGCCGTGCCCGACACCGCGGTCCGGTGCGCTCATGTCTCCCGTGCGGGGCGTGCCGTCGGCGAGTCCGTAGCGCAGGTACACCGTGCCCTTGGAGCTGACCGCCGGCGGCTGGAGCAGGGTGACGTTCGTGGGCACGGTGCCGTCGTCGAACACCTTCTTGCCGACGCCGAGCATGATCGGGTGCACCCAGAGGTCGATACGGTCGAAGAGCTTCTCGCGCAGAAGGGTCTGCACCAGGTCCAGGCTGCCGACGACCTTCACCTGCTGGTGCCGGTCACGGATCTCGCGTACCGCGCCGGGGAGATCCGGGCCGAGGTGCGTGGACCCGGCCCACGAGAGGTCGGGCGTGCCACGGGAGGCCACGTACTTCGGGATGCTGTTGAAGAGCGTGGCGATGTCGTTGTCCTCGCCGCCCTTCTGGTGCGGCCAGTAGGCGGCGAAGATGTCGTACGTCCGGCGGCCGAGCAGGAGTGCGTCGGTGCCCTCGTACGCGGCGGTGATCTGCTCCCCGGCGGCCTCGTCCAGCAGGGGTGCCTGCCAGCCGCCGAACGGGAACCCCTCCGGGTCCTCGTCGGGGCCGCCGGGCGCCTGCCCGACGAGGTCGAGGGTCGCGAACAGTTCGATGTCGATGAGGCCCATGTCGTACTCCCGATGCCGTGGTCGTTCCCGTCGGAAGGTAGACCGGCGGGCGGCCACGGAATCATCGCCGCGCCGACACCCGGTTTCCGTACCCACCATTTCCGGCACGGGTGGTCTCCGTACGCGTGACTGCGTACAGCGTCGACCGGCCGGCCAGAAAATCGGGCAGACCTGGGCGGCCTGTCCCGGTCCCCGGTGCGGTCAGGCGATCCCGGTGCCGCGCAGCAGCAGCAATGTCACGTCCGCCGCCGCGACCGTGACCGCCGCCGCGAACGCCAGCCGCTCCCAGCGGCGTCCCAGGAGCGTGCC
Organism: Streptomyces graminilatus; assembly: GCF_001418565.1. Taxonomy (GTDB): domain Bacteria; phylum Actinomycetota; class Actinomycetes; order Streptomycetales; family Streptomycetaceae; genus Streptomyces; species Streptomyces graminilatus. The sequence goes on from NZ_LIQQ01000316.1 coordinate 16,968, forward strand.
CGCCGTCGCGATCAGGGCGGACATCGCGAGCGCCGCCCATCCCCACCGGCCCGGTGGTCCGGCAGGACCCAGCACCAGAACCCCGGTCGCGGCCACCAGCGGCACCGGCAGCAGCAGCAACGCGCGGTCCGGGCCCAGCCGTTGCGGCCAGCCCCGTACGCCCATCGCCAGGTCCGCGCGAATGTCCGGCAGTACGTCGCCCAGATGGGCGCCGATCCCCAGCAGGGCCCCGGCGGTGACCACCCACCAGGCCGGCCATGGCCGCCCCGGCACCCCGAGCGCGACGAACGCGGGGAGGGAGGCGAAGCCCACCGCATAGGGCGCCCAGGACCACGCTGTCGCCTTGAGCCGCAGGTCGTACGCCCATGCCGCCGACACCCCGGCCAGGTGAACGGCGCCCGCCCACAGACCGCAGGCGAACGACAGCGGTACGCACAGCGCCAGGGCTGCGTACGCGGCGACCCACACCTGCGCCACACCGACGGTGCCGTCGACGACGGGTTTGCCGCGGCGGCCGGCCGCGATGTCCCGGCGCGCGTCGAACGCGTCGTTGCACCAGCCGACGGACAGCTGCCCGGCCAGCACGGCGGCACCGGTGAGGACACAACGCGCGGGGTCCTGGCCGGCGGTCACGGCCAGCGCGACCATCAGGGCGGTGACCGCCACAACGGGTCCGGGGTGGCAGGACCCGGCCAGGCCACCCGCCCGGACGGCCCAACTGACCGCCGGGCCATCGGCCGTCGGCTGCTCGGGGATGCCCACCCGGGCGATCCTAGGCGCTCTTGCCGGGCCGGGCGGGAGACGCGCTCCGGGAGGAGCGGCCGTACGAGGGACCGTTGGTGTCCGAGTCGTCGTGAGGGGAAGATCCGTAGAGCCCCCTCACCCCCGTCGGCAACCGAACAGGAACCACATGACGCGGATCGCCGCAGTTCACGGTGTACTCGCACCGCACCGTCGGACCCAGTCGGAGATCACCGACATGGTGGCCCGTGAGTGTCTGCCGGAGGGCGCCGATCGGGCGGTCCTGGACCGGCTGCACCGCGGCGCGAAGGTCGGCTCGCGGCACATGACGCTGCCGTTCGAGCGGTACGCGGAACTGGACGGCTTCGGCGCCGCCAACGATGTCTATATCGCCGCCGCAACCGACCTGGGGGCGAAGGCCGTCCGGGGCGCTCTGCACGCCGCCGGGCTGACCGCCACTGACGTGGATCTGCTGGTCTTCACCTCCGTCACCGGCATCGCCACCCCTTCGATCGACGCGCGGCTGGTCGGCCGCCTCGGTCTGCGGCCGGACGTCAAACGGCTGCCCCTGTTCGGCCTGGGGTGTGCCGGTGGTGCCGCCGGCCTGGCCCGTATGCACGACTATCTGCTGGGCAGACCCGACCAGGTGGCGGTGCTGCTGTCGGTGGAGCTGTGCTCGCTCAACTTCCAGCGCGGCGACGCCTCCATGGCCAATCTGGTCGCCTCCGGGCTGTTCGGCGACGGCGCCGCCGCGGTCGTGGCGTGCGGCGCGGACCGCCCGATCGGCCCGGCGGAGGCCGGCGGCCCGACGATCGTGGACAGCGTCAGCCATCTGTATCCCGACACCGGGCACATCCTCGGGCTGAACATCGGTGACTCCGGCTTCCGGGTCGTCCTCGACCCTGCCGTCCCCGATGTGGTGCGCCGTCATCTCGCCGACGGGGTCGAGCGGTTCCTCGGCGACCACGGCCTGAAGCCGAAGGACGTGACCGGCTGGGTGTGCCACCCCGGCGGCCCCAAAATACTGGAAGCCGTCGCCGAGGCACTCGACCTGCCCGAACACGCACTCGATGTGACTTGGCGTCACCTGGCCGAGGTCGGCAACCTGTCCTCGTCATCGGTGCTCCATGTGCTGCGCGACACGCTGGCCGAGCATCGCCCGCCGCCGGGCACACCGGGTGTACTCCTGGCGATGGGGCCCGGCTTCGCCTCCGAACTCGTCCTGCTGCGCTGGTAGCCGGCCCTCGGAGGACGCGTACAGGACACGGAAGACACAGGGAAACCATGATCTGGTACGGACTTCTGGTGGCCGGGGTCGCCGCCGAGCGTGTCGGTGAACTCGTCGTCGCCCGCCGCAACGAGCGGTGGAGCGCCGCTCGCGGCGCGAGAGTGAGCGGGCAGGGCCACTACCCGGCCATGGTCGCCCTTCACACCGGTCTGCTGCTCGCCTGCCCGGCCGAGGTGTGGCTGGCCGACCGCCCCTTCGTGCCCGCCCTGGCCTGGCCGATGCTGGCCGTGCTCGCGGGCGCGCAGGCTCTGCGGTGGTGGTGCGTGCGCACCCTGGGGCCCCGCTGGAACACCCGGGTGATCGTCGTTCCCGGTCTGCCGCTGGTGGCGGGCGGCCCCTACCGGTGGCCGTGGCTGCGGCATCCGAACTATGTGGCGGTCGTCGCCGAAGGCGTGGCCCTGCCCCTGGTGCACACCGCCTGGGTCACCGCGACGGTGTTCACGGTGCTCAACGCGGCTCTGCTCGTTGTCCGCGTCCGATGCGAGAACCGGGCGCTGGCCGCCTCGGCGACGCTGTCCGCGTCCGCGTCCGCTCCGGCGTGATCGACGTACTGGTGGCCGGTGGCGGACCGGCCGGGCTCGCCGCCGCCATCCACGCGGCGCTCGCCGGCCTGGAGGCCGTCGTCGTCGAACCCCGGGGCACGCCCGTGGACAAGGCATGCGGTGAAGGAGTCATGCCCGGTGGCGTCGCCGCACTGCGCGCACTGGGCGTCGAGGCCCGCGGACGCGAGCTGCGCGGCATCCGCTACCTGGACGGTGCCGTCCGCGCCGAAGCGTCCTTCCGTGAGCAGAGCGGGCTGGGGGTCCGCCGTACGGAGCTGCACTCCGCCCTGTACGAGCGCGCTGTCGGGCTCGGTGTGCGCGTGCTGCCGGGCAGGGTCGGCGAGGTGCGGCAGAACGCGGACACGGTCACCGCCGCCGGAACCACGGCCCGCTGGCTGATCGCCGCCGACGGCCTGCACTCCCCGGTGCGCCGGAGCCTGGGTCTGGAACTGCCGGGCCGCCCCCACGGCCGCTACGGACTGCGCCGGCACTACCACGTCGAACCGTGGACGGACTTCGTGGAGGTGCACTGGTCCCGGCACGGCGAGGCCTATGTGACACCGGTCGGCGACGATCTGGTGGGCGTCGCGGTCCTCAGCAGCGGCCGTCGCGGGTACGACGAGCACCTGGCCGCGTTCCCGGCGCTCACCGCGTCGCTGCGCGGACCCGCCGCGACGCCGGTACGCGGCGCGGGTCCGATGCTCCAGCGGGTGCGGCGCAGAACCGCCGGCCGTGTCCTGCTCGTCGGCGACGCCGCCGGATACCTGGACGCCCTCACCGGTGAGGGCATCGCCCTGGCGCTGGCGACGGCCGGGGCCGCCGTCCGCTGCCTGGCCGCCGGACAGCCGGAGCGGTACGAGCACGCCTGGGCCCGGCTGACCAGGCGCCACCGGCTGCTGACCGGGGCCCTGCTGGCCGCCGCCCGCCGGCCGGGCGCCGCCCGTCTCGTCGTGCCCGCGGCGTCCTGGATGCCCCCGGTGTTCTCGGCAGCAGTGCGCGCACTGCGGTAGCGGCGGGGTGCCGGGTGCCCCGGTGGAGAGCAGCCGGGCGTCGCGGGTTTGCGGCGCCGGGGCAACTCGCTCCCGGGCGCCCGGGTGGTGGGCCTAGGCTGTTGTCAGGGCCCGAGAAGCGGGGGAACACCAGGGGAATCAAGGGATCATGGCGATTGGGGACAAGCCGGTGTCCGGACGGTCCCGCCCTTCGATGGCGGATGTGGCCCGGCATGCCGGTGTCGCGCCACAGACGGTCTCGCGTGTGTCCAACGGCCACAGCAACGTCGACCCGGCGACCAGAGCGCGGGTCGTCGAGTCGATGCGGGCGCTGGGCTACCGGCCGAACGGAGCGGCGCGCGCGCTGAAGAGCGGCCGGTTCAACACGATCGGTGTCATCACGTTCACGCTCAGGACGTTCGGGAACACGCGCACGCTCGACGCCATCGCCAGGGAAGCCGCCGACGCCAAGTACGCCCTCACGCTCATCCCCGTGCCGGACCCGACCATGGGCGGGGTCTCCGGTGCCTACGACCGGCTCAGCGAGGCGGCCGTCGACGGGGTGATCCTCGTCTTCGAGGCGCATCTCCTGGACGAGGCGGAGCTCAGCCTCCCGCCGGGGGTCCCGATGGTGGTGGTCGACTCCGACACCGGTCCCGGATACACCGTGGTGGACACGGATCAGGCGCAGGGCGCCCGGCAGGCGACGGAACATCTGCTGGAACTCGGCCACCGGCAGGTGTGGCACATCGCCGGACCGCCGACCTCGTTCTCCGCGGCCCGTCGGGTCGAGTCCTGGCGGCACACCCTGCGGTCCGCCGGCATCGCCGCGCCGCCGGTGCTGTACGGCGACTGGACCACCCGGTCCGGATACCGGCACGGGCTGGCGCTGGGCCGCAGGCCGGAGGTCACGGCGATCTTCGCCGCGAACGACCACATGGCGCTCGGTGTCATGCGTGCCCTGCACGAGCTGGGCCGCCGGATCCCGGACGACGTCAGCGTGGTCGGGTTCGACGACATGGAGGAGAGCCATGCCTTCTGGCCGCCGCTGACGACCGTACGGCAGGACTTCGCGGAGGTCGGCCGGCTCAGTTTCCAGAAGCTGCTGGGCAAGATCGGCCGTACGGGGCCCGACACGGTCGACAGGACCCTGGTCCCGACACGGCTGGTGGTGCGGGCGAGCACGGGAGCGCCGCCGCCCTCGCCCGGAGGCGAGGCGCGGCGGCGCTGACGATCCGAACGGGCCGGATCAGTGGTGGGCGGGAGCTTCCGTCGGTGTGGGCTCCGTCGGTGTCAGCTCCGGGTCCACTGCTGGTTGGTGCTGCCGTTGCAGTACCAGACGTCGACCGACGTGCCGTTGCCGGTGCCGCCGCCGGCCGCGTCCAGGCAGAGCGCCGGGTTCGCGACGCTGGTCACGGAGAGGTCCGCGTTCACGTTCCACTGCTGTGCTGTCGCGCCGGTGCAGTCGGAGATGACCACGGGGTCGCCCGCGGTGGCTCCGGTGCCGCCCACGGTCATGCACTTGCTGCCGTAGACGGTGAGCTGCTTGGCCGCGTTCCAGTTCCAGGTCTGGTTCCCGCCCGCGTTGCAGTCCCACAGGTCGAGCCGGGTGTTGTCGGTCGTGCTGAAACCGGGTACGTCGACACAGCGGCCCGAGCCCGCTCCGCGCAGGACCTCGCCGGGAGGCGCGGGCGGCAGGTCGTTGACGGGCGGGGTCTTGCCGAAGCCGTAGCCCCAGCGCAACTGCGCGACTCCGGTGGCGCTGTTGTCCACCAGGTTGCCCTTGGCGTCCAGTGACTCGATCGAGTAGGCGTCGCCGAACCTCAGTCCCGGCCAGTACACCATCCCCATGCCCTTGCCGCGGGCGGTGTTGGTGACGGCCGCGAGGTACGAGGTGTAGATGTTGCCGTTCCACGCGCCGTAGTTCAGCCCGATGGTCATCGGGGCGCCGGCCTCGTCGATGACGGTCCGCCCGGCGTACTTGCCGATCCTCGCTTCGAGGTCGGCGACCCAGTCCGACTGCTTGGTGTAGTCCTTCCAGTACCCGTAGAAGTGCAGGGAGAGCAGCGTTCCGCGCAGTGCGCGGGCCGCGCCGACACCGGTGACGTTGTCGTTGTAGCCGGTGCCGCTGATGACGACACGGCCGCGCGGGACGTCCTTGTACCGGTCGAGCCAGCCGCTGGTGACGGACACCCACTGGTCGAGGGTGTAGCCGTGCGGCTCGTTCATGGGCTCGAAGTAGACGCGCGGGTTCTTCTTGTACTCCCGTACGACGGTGTTCCACATCTTCTTCCAGGCGGCCGTGTCGTCGACCAGGCCGTCCTTGCTGCTGTCGGCCTCCCAGTAGCTGACGATGACCTTGTCGCCGTAGGCCGTGGCCGCGTCGATCGTCGCCCGGTACGACTTCCACCAAGTGGTGCCCACGGTCGCCGGGTTGATCGGCAGCCGCAGGGTGTTGGCGCCCAGGTTCTTCTTGAAGCCGCGCACCATGCGGTCCGTGGTGCGGTACACGGTGCGGTAGTCGTCGGTCACCGACAGCCCGCTGGGCACCACGGCGTCACTGGCGTAATTGTCGCGCGGGTCCGCCCAGTTCACCCCACGGAAGTCACGGGTACCGCCCTTCGAGGAGGCCTTCGCCGACGCCTGCGAGGCGGCCGACGCCTTGACGCCCGACTGGGCGAGGGCGGGGGCCGGGGCGGTCAGGAACATGAGTGTCGCGCCGAAGCCGGCCATGAGCACGCTGGCCAGTCTTCTCGACCTCGTCGGGGTCTTGGTCATGTCGTCTCCAGTGACGGAAATCGCGGAGGGCGGAGTGCGGGTTCGTCACCTGAGCCGAGGCAGTGATGAACCAGGGTCCGGATACGGATGCAGAGACTCGGACCCCTGTAAACCGGCCATGGTTACGTAACCATGGCCGGACAGTGGCACGTCGCCCACACCTGTGACAAGCCCTCGTGACACTTCCGAAACACGCCGGACTCTTTCAGCGGGCCCTGGAGGAAGGCGAGTTCACGCGGAGACGGCCCCGTACGTCAGGAACCGGTCACACGCTCGGCAGGGCGCCGAGCAGCGCCCCCGTCGCCAGGACCACGTACGCGGCGAACGTGACCGAGCTCGTCGCCAGCAGCGTCGCTTTCAGGGGCTGGCGGACCAGCTGGTAGGCGATGAGGCCGGGGACGATGTAGCCGAGCGTCTGATGGCTGAAGAGGTACGGGAACTCGTTCTTGAGCAGCAGGTACAGCGAGGCCTGGATCAGCACGCCGCACATCACCACCGCGGCGAACAGCCGCTTGCCGTACAGGATCACCAGTCGCTGCATCACCCGCGTACCGGCGTAGGTCACTCCGGTCGCACCGAGCACCATCACGAACAGCCGCCAGTCCCCGACGAGCGCCAGGGCCAGCCAGCCGGGGGTGATCATGCCGCCGGGCGAGAGGTTCGTGGTGAGGTAGCAGATCAGGGAGAAGAACAGGCCGAGTGCGATGCCCATGGCGGCCATGTCGGGGCTGAGGTCGACGGGGATCACTGGTTGTAGCCTCCGAGATCGGCGCTGTACTGGTCGGGACCGCCGGCGGCGGTGTCGGCCGGGGGGAGTTGGGCGAGGCGTTCCAGGAAGTGCTCCCCCTGGCCGTGGATGTTGCCTATCGCGACCAGGGACGAGTCCGGGCCGAGGGCGGCGAGCAGGTCGGCGGTGAGCGCGCCGGGGTCGCGGTCGTCGCCGCCGAGGTCGACGACGCGTCCGTTCCAGTGGGAGGGGATGCCGTCGCGGGCGCTCTTGGTGGGGTGCCCGATCAGGAACACGGTGTCGGGGGCGAGGTCGGGGACGATCTGGCCCATCTGGCCGTTGCGTTCGACGCGGTCGGGGCGGCAGTTGATGACGACGTTGAGCGGGCGGTCGATGGCGCCGAGGCCGAGCAGCTGGTTGACGTTCATCAGCGTCGACTCGGGGTCGTTGGCGGCGAAGACGTTGGCGAAGCGCAGCCTGCCGCCCTGCGGGGTGCGGTACTTCTCGACCGACAGCACTCCCGGGTCCGGCGGGGCGTCGTACATGCCCCGCAGGGCCGTCTGACGGTCGACGCCGACGAGTGCGGCGACGGTGAGCGCGATGGCGACGTTCTCCTTGAAGGTGAACCAGGAGAATCCGCGCAGTTCCTCGTCGGAGACGGTCTCCGGGTCGGCGTAGATCAGCTGGCAGTTCCGGGCGTCGGCCTCCTTCTGGAGGATGTGGAAACGTTCCTGCTCGGCGGTGACACAGATGCCGCCGACGGGCATGGACCGGCAGAGCGAGCGGGCCACGTCGTCCAGCGTGGGTCCCATCTCGGCGAGATGGTCCTCGCGGACGTTGCACAGCACGCCGATCGTGGAGCGGATCAGCTTGGTCTGGTTGACCTCCTGGAGGGCCGGCATGACGGCCATGCACTCGATGACGAGGGCGTCGGGCTGGTACGTCGCCGCGCGCCGCACGATGCCGATCTGCTCGACGACGTTGGCGATGCCGAACTTGCGGTAGACCGGCTCCTCGGTGGCGTCGGGGTGGATGAAGCGGGCGGCCGTGCCGGTGGTCTTGGCGACGGTCGTCAGGCCGCCGCCGCGCAGGGCGCCCGCGCACAGGCGGGTGATGGAGGACTTGCCCCGGATGCCGTTGACGAGCACTCGCTGGGGTATGGCGTCGAGGTTGGCGAAGTGCCTGCGCTGTTCGATGATGCCGGCCGTCAGGAGGCCGAGGGCGCCTATGAGGAAGACGCTGAAGAGGAAGATCATGAGGTGGCTTCCCGGTCTATCTCCAGGAGGAGGGTGTCGTCTGCCCCTTGGTGGGCGGTGGAGTGGTCCGTCTCTCGGCGTGGATCGGCGAGTTGTTGCCTCAGGAGTTCGAGGCTGCGGGCGACGGAGCCGACTTCGTCCTGGTGGACGGGGTAGATGACGGCGGTGCGCTCGCCACTCGCGAGTGCCCCCGCGGAGCGGCCGGCGGCGCGCAGCGGGCGCAGCACGGTCAGCTCCAGCCAGCCGAGGCCCAGCACGGCGGCGGCGACGGCGAGGAGGGCCGAGAGTTCGGCGCTCCGCTCGCTCTCGTAGCCGGCCAGGCGCAGCCAGGACGTCGGCTTGTGGGTGACGACGCGCCAGCCGAGGCGGTCGTTGGTTGCTGCGACCCCCTTGACCAGGGCGGCGGCGAGGATGTCCCCGTTGGGCCGCGGCGGTGAACTGAACGCGATGAACCCCTGGTTGGAGGCGATGATCCGCCCGCCCGCGTCGACGAGCCAGGTCCGCCCGAGCCGGGAACGGGTGAGGACCCCGTTGAAGGCGTCCGGCGTCAGCTCACTGACCAGCAGCTGGCGGCTGCCGTCCCCGACGGTCACGGCCGCCGCCACCACGGGCACCTTGCCGCTGTGGTTGAGCTGGACCACACCGGGCGTGTTCGTCTTCACCTGGGCCAGGGCAGCCTTGCGGTCGGTGTCCAGCGGGGTCTTGCCGGCCCGGGCCAGGATCTTGCCCTCGCGGTCGACGAGGTAGAGGGAGCCCCAGTTGTCGTGCCCGGGCAGTTGGTCGTCGAGCACCTTGGCGACGCCGCCCTTGTTGTTGTCCGCGAGCTGGGCGATGGTGGACAGGTCGGCGACGGTCTGGGCGAGGGTGCCGTGGACGCGGTCGGCGGCGGACTGTGTGCGGTACTGCTGGTCCAGGCCGATCTGCTGGGGGACCTGGTCGTCATCGCGGGCCGAGGCGGCGAAGGGGAGGGCGACGGCCCAGGCTGCGATGAGTGCGGCGCAGCCCAGGACGATCACCCGGAGCCCGATCCGCTGCCTGCGTTGCTGTGTGCGGGGCGCGAACCCGGCCGACCGGTCGAGGAGTTGCTGCCGCAGCGATTCCAGCGCGTTCGCGATCCGGCGCGCCTCACCCCGTGCCGCTCGCACGGCGACCGGATCACCGAGGTCGCCCCGGGCGATGCGCTGAGCCTCCTGGTGCAGTCCGAGCAGCGGGCGCTGGATGTACCGCACGAGCAGCAGGGTGACGAGGAGACCGACGGCCAGCAGCGTCCCGGCCGCGGCGAGCCCGGTGAACCGGTCGTCGGCGACGGCGGTTCCGACAGGCACGGCCGCGACCGTCGCCATGGTCAGCTTCAGATCCTTTACGTGCTCGCTATCGGGCACCTCGGCCCGCCCGACGACGTAGTACTGGCGGCCCTCACGCCGTACGTCGACATCCCGGTCCTGTACGGCAGCCCACAGCTCCTCGTCGTACGCCTTGGGTCCGGAAGCCGCGACGATGCGGCCGCGCGCGTCGACGACGTAGGTGTTACTGCCGCCGCTCTGGTTCGGCAGCCGCAGCGCCCCGGTCGACACGACCAACTGCTTCTTGCCGTCGGCGCCTTCGAACAGGGCGTACGACACCACCAGGGCCGCGCCATTGCCGTCGGCCGCGAGTCGGGGCCTCAGCGCGTCCTCGTCGATGTCACCCCGGGGCGCGCCCTTCAGAGGCACGGGTTCCCCGAAGGAGGTGAGTTCCCGTCCCGACACGGCGTCCAGGACGGCGATGCCGCGCCACTTGCCGTAGGCACTTGCCAGCGAGTCCAGCTGGTCCAGGAGGGGTTTCCGCCTGCCCCGGCCGAGCAGGGCGACGGCATCGCGGAGACCCGCGGAATTCGCCTCGATGGAAGTGCCAAGAGAACGGGCGGAATCGGCGGCGATGTCTCCCTGGGAGTCGACAATCGCCCGCGAAACAGCACGATCGTCCGAATTTCCGACCGTGAACAAGGCGAGGCATGAAACGGCAACCAACAGGGTCAGCAGAACCGCGATGGGTGGCCGGACGCCGCCGAGCAACGGCATATCGGCACGTCTTCGCCGGAATAGGCGAGGGCGCCGGGCAGGGCTGGCTGCCTGCATGGGGTCACTCCTGAACAGAGAACGAACGACGGGGAGATTCGAAATCGCGAACGTCCAGGAAGCGTTCGTCCTGGACCTTCCGCGAGAGCGGTCGAGCAACCTTCAAGACGGAGAGGAGAGCAGGACTGTTCAACAACGCCCACGATTTTCTTGCTCATTGACCCTGTGATTGAGCCCACGTGGCGGGCACTGAACGAACGCCTATGCTCTGCGCATCATGCAATTCCCGAGGGATTTCTCACGTCGCCACGCTTTCCTGCTCGCCGCCCTGGGCGTCGGCGCGGCGGCGGCCGTACCGGCGACGTACGCCCTGCTCTCCCCCGACCGGGGCCGGGACTTGGACTTGGACTCGGCGCCCGAGCTGCGCCTCGCGCGCCAACTCGGCGCCTATGTGGCCCACTTCCCCAGGGACGGTGGCTACCGCACCCCCGAGCGTGCTGAGCGCACCGCGCTCGCGGGTGCTGTGAAAGACATCCTGGGCGGTGACCTCGACAGTGCGGAATCCCGCCTGCGGGATGTCAACTACCGCTTGGCCGCCTACAAGTTGGCGAACTCCGGCCGCGAGGTGGTGGAGGTCGCCGAGCCGACCGACACGGGCCGCGGGTGGGGCCGGATCTACATCGACCTGAGCCGGCCCGTCCGCTGGTCCGTCCAGATCCCGCACCCCCGTTCCGACCTGTACACGGAACTCATCGGTGCCGACCTGTTCGCCCGCGCACCCGGCGGTGTCCTGGTTCTGGCGGGCGCACCCCGCGACGCCGCCCGAGGGCGGACGGCCGACATGGCGCACCGCCGCCTCACGGTCTTCAACGCGGTGTGCGACGTACTGGCCGCCCGCCGTGTCCCCGCCCTCCAGATCCACGGCTTCGCCGACGACAGTTCCCCCGGCCACGACATCATCCTGTCGGCGGGCGGCCAGTAC
>NZ_LIQQ01000317.1 GCF_001418565.1 Streptomyces graminilatus
CGGGGGTGAACCACGGCAGGGTCGGGGAGGCGGTCGCCGGCCGGGGCGGTTCGTGGTCCGGCGGCGCGCCCCATCTCGGCACACGCGGCGTCGGTCCGGGCATGCGCAGGGCCCTGCGGAGACGCGCCGACGGGCGACCGCCCACTTCGCCGCGTCCGCGCGCTCCGCCGCGCCCGCCGACTCCGCCGCGTCCGCGCGCTCCGCCCGCTCCCCGGGGCCGTACGCGGTCCACCACAGCCATCCCGACGCGGAACACCGCCGCCGGTACGACGACCGCGGCCAGGACCCAGAACAGGGTCACGCCCCAGGGCCGGCCCACACCCCACGGGTGCTCCGCGAGCACCTTGCCGCCGTACTTCAGCGAGACCGTGTAGTCACCGTGCGCCCCGCTCACCAGGTCGACCGGCAGCTCGACCCGCGCCTTCCCGCCCGGCTGGATCGTGCCGTGCCACTGCTGCTCCTCCCACTCCGGGGCGAACACCCCGTGGGAGGTGCCGACTTGGAAGACCGGGTTCCTGACCGCCGCCATGCCGAGGTTGCCGACGGTGACCGCCAGCGTCCGGGTGGGCGGCGCCCCGAACCAGGTCAGCAGCCCGCTCGAACCGTCGAGCCGTGGGGGCGCGAGGACCGAGAGACGGCCCGTGCCGACCTGTGCGGGCAGCGGTTCGACCGGGTGGCCCGCCACCTGGAACGCCGCGTCGGCCACCGTCTGCGTCCCTGCCGTCACCGTCGTCACATGCACCACGCATGGGCACGGCACCGGCGGCTCGACCACCGGCATGCTCTTGCTGAAGCCGCCCAGGGTGTCCGTGGTGACCGCTCTCGCGTCCGCGTTGGCACAGGAGTTGGTGCCGCCGAGCACTCCCCGGCCCGGCGCGGAACGGCCGCAGATGAGCAGCATCACCAGCGTCCCCGGCTGCCAGCCCGCCCCTGTCACGACGATCGAATCTCCGGTCCCCGCCTGGGACTTGGAGACCTTGGCGGTCGGCCCGGCGGCGGCCACCGCGGTCGTCGCGCCGGTCGCGGGCAGCAGCAGGAGAGCGATCGCCAGCGCCGCGACCAGTGCGGGAATCCGCCGCTTCACCGGCGTGCCGTCGGCTGCCGTCGTACGGTCGCCCCCGCCCCCGTCTGGTTCCTGCGGGTCAGCCACAGGGTGCCCGCCGCGCCCACGAGCAGTACCGTGCCGCCGAGCGTGCCCAGCGCGATCACGGAGTCCTCGGGACCGGTCTGCGGGAGTCCGCCACCAGGGTCCTTGCCGCCCGTACCCCCCGTGCCGCCTGTGTCACCGCCGCTTGTGCCACCGCCGCCCGGAGCCCCCGTGATGTCGAGCGTCAGAGACGGCTTCGGGTTGTTGGTGGGCGTGCACGTGGTGGTCGTACTGGCGGCCTTGATCGTGAGGATGCCGGCCGTGAAGGTGACCTTGCCGTTCTTCGACGGCTTGTACGTGCCGCTCAAGTCGTTGATCTTTATGGGGGTGTTGGCGGGGATCGCGGCCTCGTTCGCGGGACCGGTGACGTTCAGGGTGCCGCTGTCCGCGCCGCCCAGCGTGATCGTGGCGCTGGGGCTCATCGCGCCCTTGCCCAGTTCCACCGGGCTGGACGAGACGCCCTTCTGCCAGGACATCGTGACTCGGTAGGAGCCGCCGCTCCCGGTCGCCTTGATGTCGATGGACGAGAGGGCGCTCTTGATGCCGATCGGCGTTTCGCACCGGTAGTTGACGTCCACGACCTCGGCGCGGGCGGCGGGCGCGGCCAGCAGTACCGCCGATCCGGCCAGGGCCGCGACGGACGCGAGCGCGGCGCCTCGTTTCGGGTGCTTTCTGCGGCATGTCCGGTGGTACGACATCGTCGTCCCCCATTCCTGGCGGTCATGGCGGCATTTCTGACGGCACATCAGATCGCGAATCGGCCGTCAAGGTACGCCGGGGGACCAACAGTTGGAAGACACAGCGCACACCGGATCACCGGGATCCCGGCCTGATCCGATCGGTGCCCGGCCGGTGCCCAGCCGGTACCTCCACGCCGGATCGGCGGAGCGGCGGAACGGCGGAACGCAGGATCGGCGGAACGGCGGAACCTGGAGGACCGGGGAACAGCGGGAGTTACGCCGGAGCGCCCAACTCCGCCCACACCCTCTTGCCGGTGGCGCCGGGGGTCCTTACAACACCCCAGTCCAGGCACAGGCGTTGCACGATGAACATCCCGTGGCCGCCGGGGCGTCCGGCGCGGTGCGGGGTGCGGGGGGCCGGCTGACCCGTGCCGCTGTCCGAGACCTCGACCCGGATCACCTTGCTGTCGCAGGTGATCCACAACTCGTCCGGGCCCTCGGCGTGCAGGCAGGCGTTGGTGACCAGTTCGGAGACGACGAGCAGCACGTCCTCGGCGGCGGCGCGCCGGTCGGCGGTCGCGGCGGGCAGCCAGCCCCACGCGTACAACGCCTGCCGGGCGAAGTCACGGGCGAGCGGAACGACACCGCTCTCGCCCGCGAGAGTCAGGCTGCGGGTCTGACGACCTCCACGAACACCCCCCGAGGCACCCGCCGAAGCACCGCCGGAAACGCCGTTGGAAGCGCCGTCGGCCCCGGAGGACACCGGGGAGCCCGCCGAGGACTCCGGGGAGCCCGGCAAGTCGGGCCGGGTGGTGCTCATCAGCGCTTCACCTCACCGATTCACCAGTTCACGTACACGCATACGTACACGGTATTCATTCACCACAATTCCATACGCACATCATCGTGTGCGTATTCAGGATGTCTCCTGCCCGGCGGAACCGACAGAACACCCCCGAAGAGCGTCCGCCGGACAGGTCAGGAGGAGTCAACGGCGCCGGGGGACGCGGGCGGCTCGGCGGCCAGGGCGTCGGCGAGCGACTCATGGACGGTGAACACCGCGTCCGCGCCCGTGATCTCGAACACCCGGGCGACCACCGGCCGCATCCCGGCGAGATGCACCCCGCCGCCCGCCTCCTCCGCCTTCAGGCGGGCGCCGAGCAGCACATTGAGGCCGGTGGAGTCGCAGAACTCCAGCCGCGAGCAGTCGACGACGAGCCGTGCGACGCCCTTCGCGAGGCAGTCCTCAAGCGGTTCACGCAACAGGTCGGCGGTGTGGTGGTCAAGCTCGCCCGTCGGCGACACCACGGCACTGGAACCCTCGTGGCGCACCTCCACCAGAAGCCGGCCGGACTGTGCGCTGCCGACCGTCTCGCGGTCCATGCCGTCTCTCTCCCGGGTTTGTGTCCGCTCACGGGCGCACGCTCGCACCCCGACTGACGTCCACGAACACTACGCCTTCCCCACACTCTCCGACACCCGAACTAGCGCCCATAGGTGGACAAAAGGGAAAGCAAGGCACTTGCGGTGGGCTCGGGGAAGCGGGTAGGGCTAGTAGGGAGCCGGTTCCCGCAGGGGGCCGGCCCGAGACACGTACCCGACACGGCCGGCATTGGAGGCGCCCGCACACCGCACGAATCACACACGCAAGCGCACCGGCTTCGGCAGCCCTGTTCGCCGACCCATGCCGAGAACCACGGAGGACACCATGTCACCCCGGCTCGAAGCACCGCAGACCCCGAGGGCGACGCGAGTTCCCGTTCCCGACGCCCTGGACGGGCTCCCCGAGATCCCGCCGTTCGACGAGGTGGGGGCGGCCCACGCCCGAGCCCTGTCCAAAACCCTCTTCGCACGGCTGGAGTTCCTCGAAGAGGGCACCCACGACCATTCGTACGTCCGCAACACCCTCGTCGAACTCAACC
Organism: Streptomyces graminilatus; assembly: GCF_001418565.1. Lineage (GTDB taxonomy): Bacteria > Actinomycetota > Actinomycetes > Streptomycetales > Streptomycetaceae > Streptomyces > Streptomyces graminilatus. Next base: position 3,750 of record NZ_LIQQ01000317.1, read on the forward strand.
TCGCGCTGGTCAAGTTCGCCGCCTCCCGCTTCCGTTCGCGCAGCGAACCCATGGAGGACATCGTCCAGGTCGGCACGATCGGCCTGATCAAGGCGATCGACCGCTTCGAGCTGAGCCGGGGCGTCGAGTTCCCGACGTTCGCCATGCCGACCATCGTCGGCGAGATCAAGCGCTTCTTCCGCGACACGTCGTGGTCCGTCCACGTACCGCGCCGCCTCCAGGAACTCCGCCTCGACCTGGCACGGGCCGGCGACGAACTGGCCCAACGGCTCGACCGCGCCCCCACCGTGGCCGAGTTGGCCGACCGTCTCGGCCTCACCAAGGACGAGATCGTGGAAGGCATGACGGCCTCGAACGCCTACACCGCCGGCTCACTGGACGCACAGCCCGAGGACAACGACTCCGAGGGCGCGCTCGCGGACCGCATCGGGTACGAGGACCACGGCATCGAAGGCATCGAGTACGTCGAGTCGTTGAAGCCGATGATCGCCGAACTCCCGCCCAGGGACCGGCAGATCCTCTCGCTGCGCTTCGTCGCCAATCTGACCCAGTCGGAGATCGGCGAGGAACTGGGCATCTCCCAGATGCACGTGTCGCGGCTGCTGTCACGGACGTTGCGGCATCTGCGGAAGGGCCTGCTGGCCGAGAACTGAGGCCGAACCTCGGGAGGGGTTTTCCGGTTGCCGCAGGTCGCCGCGGAAATCCCCTCCCTCTTTTCCCAAAGGCCCCCTGCGTCACCCGGGCCGCCCTCACACTGGCTGGTACTTCAGGACGGGGCTGAGTCGGGGGTGCGAGGAGGCGGACGGATGTCCCAGGGCACCGACCACGGCGGGGCAGACGGGGTGGACGGGCTGTACTCCGGTGCGGCCGACGCGCACCTCACCGAGCTGCTGCGCACCAACTCCCCCACCGCTTATGCGGCGTTGCGGGAACTCCGGGCCCGCCACCACGCGTCCGTCCTCGCCTACGCCCGGCTGTGCACGACGAGCGACTCCACGGCAGGGCAGTTGGCGTCCCAGGCGTTCACGACGGCGGCCCGGGACACGGCACGCGGCAGCGAGCCGAGCGTTCCGTGGCGCCACCAACTCCTGTTGCTGGCAGCTCATCTGGCGGCCGGCTGGACGACGGACGAACGCGCGACGGGCCTCGACCCGAGTCTGCGCCTCGTCCTGAACACCGGTGGCGGAAGGTGGCCGCCCCCGCCCCTGCTGGGCCCGTTCCAGTCGCTGGCGTCCCGCACCCAGGGCCTCATCTGGTACGGCGTCGTGGAGCGCGAACCCGAGGAGCGGACCGCCGCCCTCCTCGGCCTGACGCGCGAGGACGTGATGTACGAGACGGACGCGGCGCTCCAGGCCCTGGCCCAGGCCTGTCTGCGGTTCCGGCTGGCCGTCTCCGACGATCCGCGCTGCCAGGACTTCCGCCGGCTGATCGAGGAGTCGGTCCGCCCGGTCAACCCCCGCCACAGCACGGACCTCAACTCCCACATGGTCATCTGCCCGCACTGCTCGACGGCCTACGGGGAACTCTCCGCCCTGCGCGACCATCCGCGCACGGCACTCGGGGAGGGCCTGCTGCCATGGTGCGGCCCGGCGTACGCGAGGGACGCGCGAGAAGCACGGGACACGCCTGCGGTCACACGCGCCAACGCCCTTCCGGTTGAGGTCGGTTCACCCTGGCCTGCTCCTGCGGCCCGGCCGTCCCGTCGGCGGTTCGCGCTGGCCTCGGCGGTGCTGGGTGTGACGCTGGTCCCGCTGCTCGTCGTACTGCTCGTACGGGGTGGCGGCCCGCCGGATCCCCAGGGCACGGCGGGCACGCCCCCGGCCACTTCGGCGCCGAGCACACCGCAGGCGACGGCCCCTTCGTCCCCGGGTGCCGCCAACTCACCTCTTCCGCCCGCGACTTCACGACCGCAGACGACTGAGAGCCCGAGCCCACCCCCGAAACCAACCCCCACGGTCGAACCCAAACCCACGCCCGCACCC
>NZ_LIQQ01000318.1 GCF_001418565.1 Streptomyces graminilatus
CACACAGCACACAGCACACAGCACACAGGTCGACGGTCCCAGGAACCGTCCAAGCAATCCTGCCGATCATGGCAATCCCGGCAATCCCGGCAATCCTGGTGACAACTTCGGGGGAAGAGTCAGCATGGAAACGATCATTGTCCAGCCGCCCGGTCCGTCGCGGCCGGAAGCCCTCGGGACGGGCAGTCCCGGACTGCTGCGCATGGGGCCTGGCGACATCGCCGAGTTCGGGCGCGGGGAGGTGTCCATCGTCCTGCCCGACCCCGGGATCTCCCGGCGCGCGGGACGACTGGAGGCGGCCGAGGACTACTGGCGGCTGTCGAACTTCAGCCGGGACACGGCGTACGTGGTCGAGAACCTGGAGGGCGCCGGCGAGTACATCACCGTCGCTCCCGGGCGGCTCGGCGCGCCGGTGCCCTTCGAGTTCTCCCGGGTCGTCCTGCCCGCGCTGAACGGAACCGCCGACTTCAAGGTGTTCGCCCCGCAGCACGCCTATCTGAACGAGCGGTCGGTGCCCTGTTCAGGGGATTCGGGGGAACTGACCGTGCATCCCTACGCCCTCGACCCGACGGCCAAGTACTTCCTGGTGCTGGTCGCCCTGTGCGAGCCCCGGCTGCGCGACCCCGGGGACAGCGCGCTGCCGGGCGCCGGGGACATCGCGGAGCGGCTGCGTCCGCTGGAGAGCTGTCGTGGTCTGACCCGTTCCGCCGTCAACTACCACATCGACTACCTGGCCCTGTCGAAGCTGCGCCTGGACGTCGAGGACGATCCCGGCGCGGACGGTGTCGGCCGTACCGGCGCCAAACGCGCCCGGCTCGCCTCCCTCGCCCTGCGTTTCGGCCTGGTCCGTGAGGAACACCTCGCGCTCCTGCCGTCCCGCAGGCGGGCCGTGGCGGAGCGGCTCGGCGCATGACCTCGTCGGACGCCGAGGAGGACGTCCTCGCGACACCGCGTCTGCCTACGGGCTTCCGTGTCGACGGCTGGGAACTGGGCGGGGTCATCGGCTCGGGCGGCTGGGGCACGGTGTACGAGGCCCGCGCGGTCGCCGACGGTACGGCGGCTGCGGTGAAGGTGCTGCCGACCGGCGCCCTGGCACCCGGTCAGCGGGCCGAGTTCGGCGAACTGGTCGCCCGCGAGGTGCGGTTCAGCGCCGAGGCTGACCATCCCCACCTCATACGCACCCGTGCCGTGTGCACCGTCGACGCACCGGACATGCCCGAGCTGGACGGCGCGATCGCGCTTGTGATGGACCGGGCCGAGGCCAGTGTGCGCCAGGTCCTGGACTCGCCGAAGTCCTCCGGCCCGGCGGGCGGTCCGATCCCGGACGCCGTACGTGTCCTGCGGGGCGTCGTCTCCGGGCTCGCCCACATGCACGGCGCCGGCTGGGTGCACGGCGACCTCAAGCCCGACAACGTGCTGCTGGGAGCGGGCGGCGAGGTGTGGCTCGCGGACTTCGGCCTCGCCACCGAACTCGACGGCACCCACGCCCACATGCCACCGCTCGGCACGCTCGACCATCTGCCGCCCGAGTGGTGGTCCCAGCGCACCGGCGCGCGCGGGGCGGTGGTGCGGCCGACCGCCGATATCTGGGCCTTCGGCGTCCTCGCCCACCAGGTGCTCACCGGTGGCCGCCACCCCTTCCCCGGCTCCACCGCCCGCGCCCGCTCGCTCGCCGCCCAGGCCTACGCGCGCGGCACCGCGCCCCTACGTCTCGGCGCCGGGCTCGACGAGGACTGGCGCCTGATCGTGAGCGACTGTCTGGCACCGGACCACCGGACACGGCTCCGGCACACCGCCGCGCACCTCGCGGCGCGGATCGAGGAACTCTGCGGCAGGCGTGGCCGGGGCCGGCTGCTGCCGGGCCGGACGCGATCGCGAAGATGAGCCCCTTTCCCCACCCGCACCCGCGGATTTCCGCTGGTCACCAGGCTATCGGGCGGCCTCTTCCCGCCATAGGGGCGCTCACCGGCATGCAAGCGCATTCAAGGGAACTCAAGGAGACTCAAGGGGCGTATTCCGCATAGCGGGCGTATCGTCGTGCTGACTCATCTCCGGAAGGAGCTCTGGATGGGCATCTTCGACAAGTTCAAGGGCCAGATGCGCGGCAAGACGGGACAGAAGGTCTCCGACGCCGCGGAGAAACAGGTCAACAAGAAGACGGGCGACAAGTACACGGGCCAGGTCGACGACGCACAGCAGCGGATCGAGGACGCGCTGGGCATGGACCGCGATCGCGACAGGCCCGATCAGCCGTAGCCCCGGAGGTGTCCCAAAAGCCCCTGAAGCCCGAGACGCAAGCCCGAGGCAGCTGCCCACAGCCCTCAACGGGCCACGGACGGCTGCCTCTTGACGCTTCCTGTCTACCGGGCTCGGCTCACGACCCGAGGATCGAAGCCAGGAACTCCCCGGTCCACCCGAGCAACTCCCGCCCGACCAAGGGCTTTCCGCCCACCTTGGCCGTCTTGGGGCGCGGTACGAGGATCTGGTGCGCGGTCGCCTTGATGACCGACCCGGGGTAAAGGCGCTTGAGCCGCAGCTCCTGCGACTCCCTCAACTCCACGGGTGAGAAGCGGATGTTGGTGCCCTGGAGCACGATGTCCCCGACCCCGCAGGCCCGCGCGAGCATCCGCAGCCCGGCCACCAGCAGCAGGTTCTCGACCGGCTCGGGCAACTTGCCGTAACGGTCGACGAGTTCCTCCCGTACGGCCTTGATGTCGGCCTCGGTGTTGGCGGAGGCGATGGCACGGTAGGCGGCCAGGCGCAGGCGCTCGCCGGGGGCGTAGTCGTGCGGGACGTGCGCGTCGACAGGCAGCTCGATCTTGACGTCGAGCGGCGGCTCCTCCTCCACCCCGCCCTCCAGCGAGGCCCGGTAGTCGGCAACGGCCTCGCCGACCATCCGTACGTACAGATCGAAGCCGACTCCCGCGATGTGCCCGGACTGTTCGCCGCCCAGGAGGTTTCCGGCGCCGCGGATTTCGAGGTCCTTCATGGCGACGTACATGCCGGCGCCCATCTCGGTGTGCTGGGCGATGGTCGCGAGCCGCTCGTGGGCGGTCTCGGTCAGGGGCTTCTCCGGCGGATAGAGGAAGTAGGCGTACCCGCGCTCGCGGCCACGCCCAACTCGCCCGCGCAACTGGTGCAGTTGGGAGAGCCCGAAGTTGTCGCCGCGCTCCACGATCAGCGTGTTGGCGTTGGAGATGTCGATGCCGGACTCGACGATCGTCGTCGACACGAGGACGTCGTACCGCTTCTCCCAGAAGTCGACGACGACCTGCTCCAGGGCCTGTTCGGACATCTGGCCGTGGGCGGTGGCGATCCGCGCCTCCGGGACGATCTCCCGCAGCCGGGCCGCAGCCCGGTCGATGGACTCGACACGGTTGTGGATGTAGAACACCTGGCCCTCACGCAGGAGTTCACGGCGGATGGCGGCGCCGATCTGCTTCTCCTCGTACGGCCCGACGAAGGTCAGCACCGGGTGGCGTTCCTCCGGCGGGGTGGTGATCGTCGACATCTCACGGATGCCGGTGACCGCCATTTCGAGCGTACGGGGAATGGGCGTGGCGGACATGGTCAGCACGTCCACGTTCGCGCGCAGCTTCTTCAACTGCTCCTTGTGCTCGACGCCGAACCGCTGCTCCTCGTCGACGATGACAAGCCCGAGATCCTTGAACTTGGTCTCGGAGGAGAAGAGGCGATGGGTGCCGATGACGACGTCCACGGCCCCCTCCCGCAGCCCCTCCAGAGTGGCCTTCGCCTCGGTGTCCGTCTGGAAGCGGCTCAACGCCCGTACGTTGACGGGGAATTGGGAGTAGCGCTCGCTGAACGTGCCAAAGTGCTGCTGCACAAGGAGAGTTGTAGGGACAAGGACGGCGACCTGCTTCCCGTCCTGAACCGCCTTGAACGCGGCCCGAACCGCGATCTCCGTCTTGCCGTAGCCGACGTCGCCGCAGATCAGGCGGTCCATCGGGACCGTCTTCTCCATGTCGTCCTTGACCTCGGCGATGGTGGTGAGCTGGTCGGGCGTCTCGGCGTACGGGAAGGCGTCCTCCAGCTCGCGCTGCCAGGGCGTGTCGGGGCCGAAGGCGTGTCCCGGCGCTGCCATCCGCGCGCTGTACAGCTTGATCAGATCGGCGGCGATCTCCTTGACGGCCTTCTTTGCGCGCGCCTTGGTCTTGGTCCAGTCGGCGCCACCGAGCCGGTGAAGGGTGGGCGCCTCGCCACCCACATACTTGGTGATCTGTTCGAGCTGATCGGTGGGGATGTACAGCCGGTCACCGGGCTGCCCACGCTTGGCGGGCGCGTACTCGACGACGAGATACTCGCGGGTCGCGCCCTGCACGGTCCGCTGAACCATCTCGATGTACCGGCCCACGCCGTGCTGCTCGTGCACGATGTAGTCGCCGGTCTCAAGGGTGAGCGGGTCGATGGTCTTGCGGCGCCGGGCGGGCATACGGGCGCCGTCCTTGCCGGCGGCCTTCTGCCCGGTGAGGTCGGTCTCGGTGAGCACGGCGAGCTTGAGCTTCGGATCGACGAACCCGAAGTCGATCGACCCGCACGCCACCTGCACGACGGAGGGGGTGAGGGAGGCGAGATCAGCCTCCAGCCGGGCGGCGATACCCTCCCCACTCAGCACCTCGACCGTACGTGCGGCCGGGCCGTGCGCCTCGGTCACGAACACCGTGCGCCAGCCGTCCGCGAGCCAGCCCTTGGTGTCGGCGAGGGCCTTCGCGGTGTCCCCTCGGTAGGTCTCGGGCGCGTACATGCCGAGCTTGAGCGTGTCGCCCGCCGCGTCAGCGGCAAATGAATCTGTCAGCTCCTCGTCGGCGGCGAAGGGCGACACGGACCACCACATCATGTCCAGCTCGCGCGCCCGGTCCCGTACGTCCGCGATGGACCACAGGGAAGCCGCGCCGACGTCGATGGGCGCCTCGCCGCCACCGGCGGTGGCCGCCCAGGAGGCTTGCAGGAACTCCTGCGAGGTCGCCACAAGATCCGCGGCCCGCGTACGCACCCGCTCGGGATCGCACACGACGGCCATGGACCCCTTGGGCAGTACGTCGAGCAGCAGCTCCATGTCGTCGACGAGCACGGGCGCGAGGGACTCCATGCCCTCCACGGCGATCCCCTCGGCGATCTTCCCGAGCAGCTCACCGAGCTCGGGATGCGCCTCGGCAAGGGCGGCGGCCCGCTCCCGTACTTCGTCAGTGAGCAGCAGCTCACGACAGGGCGGTGCCCAAAGTCCATGCTCGGCGACTTCGAGGGACCGCTGATCGGCAACTTTGAAGTACCGGATCTCCTCGATGTCGTCGCCCCAGAACTCCACCCGGAGGGGGTGCTCCTCGGTAGGCGGGAACACATCGAGAATTCCGCCGCGTACGGCGAACTCGCCACGCTTCTCGACCAGCTCCACGCGGGAGTACGCGGCGGCGGCGAGCGCCTCGACGACGGAGTTGAGGTCGGCGCTCGCACCGGTCCGCAAGGCAACCGGTTCCAGCTCCCCCAGCCCCTTGACCTGCGGCTGAAGCACGGACCGCACGGGCGCGACGACGACGGACACCGGCCCGGTCTCCGGGTCGTCGGCACGGGGATGCGCGAGGCGGCGCAGTACGGCGAGACGTCGGCCGACGGTGTCGCTGCGGGGCGAGAGCCGCTCGTGCGGGAGGGTCTCCCAGGCCGGGAACTCGGCGACGGTGTCCGGCGGCAGCAGCGACCGGAGGGCGGCGGCGAGATCCTCGGCCTCCCGGCCGGTCGCGGTGACGGCCAGCACGGGCCGCCCGGCGTCCCGCGCCAGCGCGGCCACGGCAAAGGGCCGGGCGGCGGGCGGGCCGACCAGATCGACGTGCATACGGTTGCCGTCACCGGCGGCCTTGATCGCTTCCGCGAGGGCGGCGTCCTTGACTACGACGTCGAGCAGACCGTGCAGGCTCATGAAGGGGCTTTCGTGAAGGGTGCGAGGGGCGATGACGGGCGTGCGGGGCGTGAGGGGTGGGCAA
>NZ_LIQQ01000319.1 GCF_001418565.1 Streptomyces graminilatus
GTTGATGTCGAACATCAGGTGACGTTCCGGCGAGGCCAGCAACCGGAAGTTCAGCATGTGAGCGTCGCCGCAGCACTGCACCCTGAACCCGCTGCGCGGTGTCTCCGCGAGGTCCGCGGCCATGATGGCGGCGGCCCCGCGATAGAAGCGGAACGGCGCCTCACTCATCCTGCCGTAGCGGATCGGCACGAGTTCCGGCACCCGCATCGCGGACTGCTTCTCGATGATCTCCACAGGGTCCGTGCGCTTCGGCGGGGGAATGAACTCGGCGTGGCTGGACCGGGGTACGCCGACCCGCGCGGCCTTGCCACGGGCGACCCGATCCTGCGGGCTGAGGTGCCGTGTCTCGTTGCCGGAGAGATGGTTGTCGTTCATTGCGGACCCTCCACGCTGTGGTGGCCGGCGCACACGGCGTCGGCCATGGCCGACGGAACAGATCGACTGTGCCGATACTCGGAATCAAGCTCGCGCCAACGGCACGGAAGTCGGCCGGCGCGCGGGCCGTGCCGTTGATGTGGAGTGCACAACCGGCCGGGTCTCTGCCACAGCGAACGGTGCTGCTCCGGCCTGCCGAATGACATGGGCCCATCCGTCTACAACCTATCCCCGGACGGTGCTCCCCACGACTTGGGCCGACCTGTCCGCCGCGCGCACAGGGAGCACCCTGGGCATATCTCCACGGACACGCGCCTCCTCAGGCAGGTACGCCTGCTCAGGCCGGTACGCCTGCTCAGGCAGGTACGCGGCAAGGGCCTGCGGTCGGCGTCGGCCGGTGCGTGCGTGGCCGGCGGTCGTCTTGGCGGCGCACCCGATCACGTACGGCGTCCTGTGCCGTTGGCCGGGATGCGAGGTGGTTCGCCCCGTTGGATGGTGGAGTCATGAACCAGCACCACCACCAGTCCCATCGGGCGATCGATATCGACACCCGGCTCGTCACAACCGGTGCCGTGCTCACCGCGACCGGTGCCGCGGTGGCCTGCGCCGGCATGGCCATCGCGGCCTTCGCCGTGCTCACGGCAGGCCGGCGCATGATCCGCGACATGGACGTGGCCCCCACCCACCAGGCGGCCGTGAAGTGGCAGCAGGCCAAGGAGGCGTCCCGGGCGGCCATGCGGGCCTGGCAGTCCGCGTCCGAGTCCCGGAACGGGTCGCTCGCCCGCTAGGGCCAGGGCCTGTCGTCAAATTCCCGTCTCACGACCGCTGCCCCGGCCCGGCTTTCGGATCCTGCCCTGACCCGGCTTTCGGATCCTGCCCCGTCTCCGGGGCGGGAAGGGGTGTCAGCTTCGCCGTCGCGACGTACGAGACCACGACCGCGACGATCACCAGCGGCATGACGGTGAGGCCCTGCGACCCGATCAGCAGCGTGGCGAGCAGGACGGAGACCAGCGGAAGTCTCAGCATCGAGGCACTCATCGCTCCGATACCCATCGCGAACCCCGCGACCAGGCTCAGCCCCGGCAGGTGGGAGAACAGGATGCCGCCCGCCGCTCCCACGAACATCGCGGGAAAGATCGGGCCTCCCCTGAAACTGCTGAGCGACGCGCAGTAGGCAAGGCTCTTGCACAGCACCAGGAACAGCAACGCTCCCACCGAGTACGCGGCGCTGTGCGTGAGGAGTGGATCCAGGGCGTCCTGCCCCGAATACAACACGTCGCCGGCTGCTTTGTCGGTGCCCTCCGCGTACGCGATCGCCAGCCCCGCCACGACCAGGCCCATGACCACCGTGGTCGGCACCCGTCGCCTCTCGACGTGCGTCCGGAGCCGGACGGCGAGCCATCGGATGCCCACGCCCACGAGTGCTGCCGACAGTCCGACGACCAGAGCCCAGCCGAATTCCGCCGCTGTCGGCGTCGTGGCCTTGGGCACGTCGTGAAGTGCCAGCGAGTAGGTGCCCAGCCCGGTCCAGGAACCCAGTCCTACGAAGATGAGTGCGCCGATGCCCGCTGCCAGCAGACCGGGCACCAGCACCAGCGCCAGCATCGGCCCACCCAGCCCGGAGGCTTCCATCAGCAGGAACGCTCCCAGCAGGGGTGACCCCAACAGCGAGCTGATTGCCGCGAAACTGCCCGCCGCGCCCAACACCGCGGTCGCCTGCTCCGGAGGGTCACGCTTGACCATCCGCACGGCGCCGGCGGCGAGCCCGCCGCCGAGCGCCAGCAGGGGCGACTCGGGGCCGAGGACGGCAGCGAAGCAGAGCGTCGCCAGGGCGGCGAAGAAGACGCCGGGCAGCTCGACGGGTGTGGGCACACCGGCGGCCTTGAACCCGGCTGTCGGTTCATGGCCGCCGTGTCCCGGCAGGTACTGAACCGTCAGTCCCACGAGCAGCCCCCCTGCGGCAAGCAGCGGCAGCGGCCACCACGTTGGCGTTCCCTCGAACCCCAGTGACTTGGGCAGATCCGTGTAGATCAATGGCTGAACCTCGCCGACCAGCGCGAGGAAGCCGAACGCCGCGGCGGACACCGGCACGCCGATCAGCGCGGCCATCAACAGAAGCACCAGGTAGGAGCGGCTTCGGAGAAGCGTCATGGGGTCCGGGGGCGACGCGGCCTCGGACCCGGTCGTGGCGACCGGCATGCGTATTGCCTCCTCACGACGGAGACCCGTTGTGGCCTGACCGGCTGCCTTCGGCGAACCCGGAAGGCCCCGCCACTCGCCGCGCCACTCGATGCGAGTGGCGTGGTCCCGAGCTTGGCACGGCATTCCGACGCAGGCATTCAACGCAGCGCGTGGATGTCACTCCGACGCATCAACCTCGGCTACTCGGGCTCTTCCGAGCCCGACGGCTCGCCGGAGACGCCGGAGACGCCGGAGTCGGCGGAGTCGGCGGAGTCGGCGGAGTCGGCGGAGTCGGCGGAGTCGGCGGAGTCGGCGGAGTCGGCGGAGTCGGCGGAGTCGGCGGAGTCGGCGGACCGGGCATCTTCCGCGATCCGGACAGCACTGAGAAGGACCCGCGCGATCAATCCCACCAGAACGACATCGGACAGCATCTGCACCACCGTCACGCCCCGCGCCGTCCCGGTCACGGGGACGATGTCCCCGAAGCCGACCGTGGCGAACACCGTGACGGTGAAATACAAGGCATCACTGCGCCCCAACGTCTCCGAAAAGGAGCCGGCCTGGTTCTCGGACAGCAGCACATACGCCGCCGAGAAGATGATCAGGAAGATCGGCCCGGCGGTGGCAAGCGTCTCGACGGCGCGCAGCCGGGGATACACGGATTTCGTGACGGTCCGGATCTGCCAGGCGATCACGCCCACGAAGAGCACGAGACTTACGGCCAGCGCGATCGCCGTACCGATGTCAAGCCCGTGATCCAGCGGCGCCAGGTAATAGACAACCACCGACAGGACCACGGACACCGCGGATCGGACCGCTGACCGCAGCCGTCGACGGCGCGTCGCGCGGACGCGGTCGGCCTGCCGAGTTCCTTTCATCCCGTCACCATGGGCGCCGTCCAATGCGCCTCCCGCAACTCATTCGGGGGACCTTTCGCAGCGCGGCATCGGGACAGAGCTCCGAGCGAATCCGGACCTCGCCGCCGCACAGCGGCGAGGTCCGGCAACCCGGCAACCGTGCCCGTCCAGTCGCCTGCGGACAGCGGCGTGATGTCCGTGACTCTGCCCGGTGGCCGACTCACCCCGGCCTGCCGACTCACCCCGTCCTGGCCGTCAGTGGTGGAAGCCGGCGCGGCTCGCATCGTGCGGGCGGCCTTCTTCGAGATGCTTGATCGCTTTGCGCATGTCGTTGGCGAGGAGTTCGATTTCGTCGCGGTCGACGCCGTGCCGGACAAGGACCCGCTGGACGACCGTCTCCTGACGGTCCGGCGGCAGCGGGTAGGAGGGCACCTGCCAGCCGCGCATCCGCAACAGGTCGGAGAGGTCATAGAGACTCCAGCTCGACGACGCCGGATCGGTCAGCGTGTACGAGACGGCCGGCAGTGCGCCCGCGCCGTCGTAGAGGAGCGTGAAGGGGCCCATCTCGGTGATCTGGCGGGCCAGATGCTGCGCGGTGTCGGCGCAGGACTGGTAGACCCGCCGATACCCCTCGCGGCCGAGGCGCAGGAACATGAAGTACTGGCTGACAACCTGCCCGCCGGGGCGGGAGAAGTTCAGCGCCAGGGTCGGCATGTCGCCGCCCAGGTAGTCGACGTGGAAGACGAGGTCCTCCGGCAGGGCGGACTTGTCGCGCCACAGCGCCCAGCCCACGCCGAGCGGCGCCATGCCGTACTTGTGGCCGGAGGCATTGATGGAGGCGACTCGGGGCAGCCGGAAGTCCCACTCCAGATCGGCGTGGAGGAACGGCGCGATGAATCCACCGGAGGCCGCGTCGACGTGCAGCGGGACGTCGAGACCCGTCTCCGTTTGCAGGCGGTCGAGCTCGGCCGCGATCTCCGCGACCGGTTCGTAGGTGCACGTGTAGGTGACGCCAAGGATCGCGACGACGCCGATGGTGTTCTCGTCGACGTACTCGCGCAGTTGGTGCGGCTGCAGGCCGGTCGCCCCGGGCTCCACCGGGACCTGGCGCAGCTCCACGTCGAAGTACCGGGCGAACTTCTCCCAGCACACCTGCACCGGGCCGCACACCAGGTTCGGGCGGTCGGTGGACAGTCCGGCGGCGCGCCGGCGGTCGCGCCAGCGCCACTTCAGGGCGAGGCCGCAGAGCAGGGCGGCCTCGCTGGAGCCGGTGGTGGAGCAGCCCATGGCATTGGTGTCGCCGCCGGTGGCGGCCGGGGCGTGCCAGAGGTCGGCGAGGATGTTGACGCAGCGCGACTCGATCTCCGCGGTCTGCGGATACTCGTCCTTGTCGACGATGTTCTTGTCCAGGCACAGGTCCATCAGGCGACGGACCTCGTCGTCCGTCCAGGTGGTGCAGAAGGTGGCCAGGTTCTGGGCGGCGTTGCCGTCCAGGAGCAGTTCGTTGCGCAGCAACTCGAAGACCACGGGCGGCGGCGCGGGGAGCTCCGGCATCGATCGCTTGGGCAGGGGCCTCTCACTCAGCGGGGAGGCGAAGATGTCGACGGCCGGATCGGCCGCCGGCTCCTGAGCGTTGTGCAGAGCCACAAGTCACCTCACGTAGCGGTCTCGGATCTGAATCCGACGTTACGGACTGGGCAGGGGCTCGGCATGAGGACGTAGGCCATCTCAGGCACGACGCGGTGACGACGCCGCCGAGGTGCCGGACACCGGCCATACGGCTTCGATGCCCGGCTCGGGCTCGGAGTTCTCCCGCCCTGCCCCTCCACCACCACCACCACCACCGGGCAGGAGGTACCAGGTAACCCGAGTGGTGAGCGGTCCCGCGACTTCGACGGCTACGGCTACGGCTACGGCTACGGCTACACAGCCCTGGCAGACCGGTCGGGGCGGGTGGCGACGCGCTCGCCGAGCACCGTTCGCTCGACCCGTGTCGACGCGCGGCCGACAGCAGTGGCCTGTCCGTCGCCTTGGCACCCGCGACGGGACCGAGGAGACGCGGTATTCGCTACGCCTCGCTCTCCGCCACGCCGGGCCGCAGATCCGGACTGCCCGGACGGGAGGGCTCGGGCGGTGCGAGCGCGTAGCCGGCAACCAGTCCTCCCACGCCCAGAAGGCAGTCCAGGTAGACCGCCGTCGACTGCGCGGTGCCGTTGAACACCATGATCAGAACGATCCCGGTCACGAGCACGGCAAGAAATGCCATGTAGTGGCGGCGGAGCGACATCCTCAGATCGATCGGCATGCTTGCCCACCTTCCCCTTCTGGTCCTCAGCTTGAGACATCGGTGATTCGACATTCGACCAGCCGTCCCTCCACCCGGTCCAAGGATTCCTGCGCGGTCCGGCATTCTCGGAACGCATCCGAGGATTTCAGGCTTCTTCGGCGGGATTCGGTGATGTTCGGCGGATGCTCGGCGGGTGCTCGGCGAAAGTGGGACGATCACGGTCGTCGGACCTTGCGAGGCTCTTGGAGAGGGACCATGGACGCCCACCCACGCGGCGCGCCGTTACCCGTGCGGCAATTCGCATCGGAGCTGCGCCGGTTGCGCATCGCCAAGGGCAACCTTCAGATAAAAACGATCGCCGCGCGGGCGCAGTGCAGTGCCGCGACGGTCTCCGATGCCCTCAACGGGCGTCGCCTGCCGGGCGAGATGGTCACCCGCCGCCTGGTTGCCGTGCTGGGCGGGGACTGGACCCAGTGGCAGGCTCTGTGGCGTGAGGCCAGGACGGAACTGGACACGCTCAAGCGGGAGGGGCCTGAGGCGCCGGTGGAAGCGCTGCGAGCCGAGATGGTGCGCTACCCGGACCCGCCCTCCTTCTACCGAGCCGCCGCCGACCGGGTCCGGACAGCTCGCCGCGAGATCCGGCTCACCTACGTCCGGCTCCACCCGCCTGGTCACTGGGGAGCGGTGGAAGTGGCCGAGTACTTCAGCACGGTGCTGCAGTGGGCCAGGGACCACTCCGGTGAGGGTGCCAGTGTCCGGCGCATCATCGGTGTTCCTGAACGCGACGGAGCAACGCGGGCGCCCTACTTGAAGTGGCTGCGCGAACACCAGGAGGAAACGACGGACATATACGCCTACGAGGCGCGCGTCATGCCCTGGACCGCCTCCTGCGCCTGGCACAACACCGGCCTCGTGGACGACTCCGTCACCTTTCTGTCCTTCTCCGGTGCCGGCCGTCAACAACTGACGGGATTCAGCGTGGAAGGGCCGGCCTTCCTGGCGTACTTCGCGGACAGCTTCGACCAGGCGTGGGGCGCGCTTGAGCCGCTGGAAGCGTATGTGGCACGCCACCGCCCTTAGCCTCAATACCAGTGACTTCGGCCAGCCTTTCAGGCAGTCGCCGCCGAGTTCGGCGCCCCAGGCCCCTTCGCGGATCGTGTCGCCGGGCTCGATCGCCGCCGTCCAGGCTGACGTGGCCAGGCCGGGCGCGGGTGGTCATCGAGGTGGACGGCAAGCAGCCCTACGCCGAGGGTGACAAGGCTTCACCCCGGCTGTATGCGGAGATGGTGGCGGAGGACCGAGCACTGCGGCTCAAGGGCTATGAGGTGTACCGGTTTGGTGGCTACGAGCTGACCGACAACCCTGATGCTCCGGCCGTGCTGCGGCAGTTCTTCGATGACCTGGAAGCGTTGTATGGGGCTGCGCCTTTGCATCAGCAGGCAGCTCGCCACCCATATATAACGGATCGTAACAACTTGGAAGCAAGGGGTATGACGGTCAGATCATCGCGGTAGAGACAGATCACCACTGTCAACTCGGGGGAGGGGCAACGTGAGTTGGTTGAGTTCCTGGTGGTCCGCACGCAGCAAGGAAGCCAAGATCGCCATAGTCGGGGTTATCGGCACAGCGCTGGCCGCGACTATCGCCGGCGTCTTCGGTTTGTTCTCAGGCGCTTTTGGTGGCCACGACGACACGAACAAGACCGACCCCAAGCCGTCGACCAGCCAAGGCGAACCCCAGCCCAAGCGGTCGGCCAGTCAAGCTGTGTGCGGCGAGGGGGCGGGTTACGACGTTGATCTGAGGCCGCACCGCGAACTTGATGTGGCCACGGACGGCACGCTGAACGCCTTGGTGGGCTGCCGGCTGCGCCCTGGCGACCACCTGGTCTGGATGGTGCAGATCGATGGCGTCAGCAGCCCGCCCCACACCAACTACTACCCGAAGGGCGAACTCGGGAGCGCAGGAAGCTACTCCTACGATGTTCACCTGGGCAATGCGGAGCATGGGTCCGTCCGTAAAACCTATGTCGTCCTTGCGGACGACGAGGCCTACCGCGAGATGATCGATGGCACGGACCCGGAAGGCGTCCTCCTGAAGCTGCCCGACGGCGTGCGCAGGGTGTCCAATCCAGTCACTGTCAAGCGGTGGTGAAGAGCTGGCTTGAGCCCGACCGGGACGCTGCCTGGTCGGGCTCCAGCTGTGTCAGGGCGTTGGATGACGGCCGGCTCGACAGGGGAGTGGCGTCAGTGATTCCTCATGCTGTTTGTCAAGCCGCGTGAGCGGCAGGAGGCACGGCGTCGTTGGCCTCGGTCACGCACACGCCGCCGTCCAGATCCCGAAGGTCCGGACGGCGGCGGGCCGGCATGCGTCAGAGGTCGGCGGATCAGGGTGTCAGGCGGGCAGGGCCTCAGGGGGTCAGACGCCAGCCGACCAGGTACCCGGAGAAGAGGGTCAACTGGTCCTGCATGCGCAGCTTCCAGGTGCCCTTGATCGGTTGGGCGGAGGCGTCGACCGTGAAGGTCTGGTCGATGTTCTCGTTCCAGTCGCCGCTGCGCTTGAGCAGGGAGTAGACGGTGCCGTTGGGGCCGACGAGGTCGACGGCGAGGTCGCCGCGCCAGGGGTGGATGATGTGGACGTAGACCGAGGTCGTCGCGGAGGCGTTGCCCTCGCGGCCGTTGATCGTCACCGGCGACTCCACGGCGGGCCCCCGGTCGGGGATGTCCAGGTAGGTGTTGTTGGTGTAGACGTTGCCGATCTGCCAGCTGAAGGTGTCCGAGACGGTCGACCCGGTGCTGTCGGTCACCTTGACCGTGACGTCGCTGGTGCCGAGCGTGGTCGCGGTGCCGCTGATCAGACCTGTGGGGCTGAGGGTAAGGCCGTCGGGCAGGCCGGTGGCCTCGTAGGTCAGGGCGGCGCCCGTGTTGGTGGTGTAGGCGTCCAGTTGGAGGCTGACGTCCTGGCTGACGCCGCTGATCTGGTCGGCGGTCGGGACGAGGTTGACACCGATGGCTAGGCGGTGGCCGACGTTGATCGCGGCCCAGGCGTCGGCGACGGCGAGATAGGTCGGGCTGTAGGCGCCGAACAGGTCGGCGGCGGCCGACAGGGTGGCGGTGCGGGCACCGGCGTAGTTGGTCGTCGAGACCATGTACGTCGTCAGCGCGCGGTACCAGATCGCGGCGGCGTTCTCGATGCCGATGCCTGTGACCGGACGACCGTCAGCGGTAGGGCTGTCGTAGTTGACGCCGTTGACGGTCCGGGCGCCGCTGCCCTCGGAGAGCAGGTAGAAGAAGTGGTTCGCGGGGCCCGAGGAGTAGTGGACGTCTATGGAGCCCACGCCCGGGCTCCAACTGTCGCGCGACTTACCGTCCTTGGACGGCTTGTCCATGTAACGCAGCGGAGTGCCGTTGCCGTTGATGTCGATCTTCTCGCCGACGAGGTAGTCACCGGGGTCGGCCGGCAGGTTCTCGTGGAACTCCACGGCGGCGGCGAAGATGTCCGAGGTCGCCTCGTTGAGGCCGCCGGACTCGCCGCTGTAGTTCAGGCGCGCGGTGGCGGCCGTGACGCCGTGGGTCATCTCATGGGCGGCCACGTCGAGCGCGGTCAGCGGATGGGTGTTGCCCTTGCCGTCGCCGTACGTCATGCAGAAGCAGGTGTCCTGCCAGAAGGCGTTGACGTAGTTGTTGCCGTAGTGGGCGCGGCTGTAGGCGGCGACACCGTCGTTGCGGATGCCGTTGCGGCCGTACATCTCCTTGTAGTAGTCCCAGGTTGCCGCGGCGCCGAAGGCCACGTCGACACCGGCGGTCTGGCGGTTGGACGGCAGACCGTTGCCCCAGACATCGTTGTCGTCCGTGAACAGGGTGCCGGTGCCCGAGGAGCCCTGGTTGAGGTCGTACGTCTTCTGCCCGGCGCGGTCCGGGTCGACCAACTGGTACGACGATCCGGACAGGGTGGTACCGAGCGGAACCTCGCCGACGTACTGACCGGTGCCGGTACCGGAGCTGGTGCCGGTTCTGGTGCCGGTTCTGGCGCCTGTGCCGTCGGTGTGCACCTGTTCGGCGGCCTGGAGCTGCTTGCCGGAGGCGGCGTCGGTGACGACCTGGAGTTCGCTGGGGGTGCCGTCCTGCTGAACGCCCTTGACGACGGTCTCCCAGGCCAGCACCGGCCTGCCACTGCCGGCCCAGATCACCAGACGGGGCGCCCGCTCCGTCGCGGAACCCTTGACTTCGGCCTGCTTCGAGGCGCCCAGGGCCTTGGCGGCGGCACCGGCAGCCGTGACCTTCGGCGTGAGCGAGGGCACCGCGAGACGGAACGGGTTCGCCTTCGTGACGGTCGTACGGCCACCCTTGCCGCCCTTGCCGCTCTTGTCATGGACGACCAGGTCACCACCCAGGACCGGCAACCCGGCATACGTCCGCTCATAGCGCGTGTGCAGGGTGCCGTCGGCGTCCTTGATCACGTCCTTGACGACGAGCCTCTCCTCGGCACCGAGGCCGATCCGTCGCGCCGTACCGGCCGCCATGGACCGGGCACTCTCGATCAGCGCGGCCCGCCGGGCAGGCGTCAGCGACGACTGGGCCGCGCCCGCCCGGGGGGTAGCGGTGACCTTCGCGGGACCGCCCGGGTTCGCCGGGGCCGCTACGGCCAGGTTGGGAGCGGCCAGGGCGAGCAAGGACCCTACGGCCGTGATGGCCAGGGCGGCGCGTCTGCCGCGTACAAGAGCGCGGTGTCGCAGGGGCAACGGGTTCTCCTTCAAGACGACGGCCGGCCCGAGACGGGGGCCGTGGACGACAAGACGGAACGGCCGGGTGTGCCGGTCCGGAGCGCTGCACGGCGTGCGGGTGCGGGTGCGAGGGAAAGGAGGTGGGGTGCAGTGGTGGGGGGTGTGACGGCTGCTTTTGTGTGGGGGTTCCGTCAAGGGTTGGTGAACTTCCACAGAAGAGTCGCACCAGGGACGCGACCTTGTCATGGAGGCGTCAATGCAACGGCTGGAATCCGCCACGCCTGTCAGGCAATTCAGCCCAGACAGCGACGGTTTTCGGCCTCACCCGGACAGGCTGAGAGGGTCGGGCCGGCGGCGATCGCCGCCGGGTCGAGGTGCGGAACGGGGCGGAACGGGGCGCACCGGATCCTCGTCGTGCACGGCGACCCGGCGGCAATCGTGAACATGGCCGAGCAGGTCGAGCACGTCACCAAGAAGGTGGCCGCGTCGATCGTGGTCTTCGCTTCCTTCCGGAGTTCGGCAACTCCTCGGCCACCGAGAGCGGTTCCCGGCGACCCCCATCGGAAGGCGTGCCCATAGCGTGCCCGTAAGACCGGTCAACCAAGGTGCGATCCTGCACCTCCGGGCACCACGCCCGGCTACATATACCCAGGCCAGGAGGCATTCGGCCGCCGAAGCGCCATAGCCTCCCGGGCTGAGAGTGCGAGTGCGAGTTCGCTTCTCGTCACCCGCTCCATGTTGAAACCCCAGGTCAGCAACCAGCGACCTGGGGTTTGTTTGTTGCATGGTCCAATTCGGGGGTTCCGTGCCCTACCTCCGGTCATAGCCCAGTCAGGTGCGGCACTACGGTGCACGGCAGCCCGCGCTGCCAGGAGGTCTCGTCCATCCTCGGGGCTAGGCTGCGGCGTCGGTTCCCGTACGGGCGCACAGGGCCCAGATGATGAAGCCGTCCACGACGATCAGCGTGATGGCCCAGAACGGATACCAAGGCAGCCACGCGAAGTTGGCGAGCATCGACAGCCCTGCCAGGGTGATGCCAATGATGCGGGCCCACAGTTTTCCGCTGAACAGGGCGACGCCCGCCAGTGTCACCACGATGCCGAGGATGAGGTGCATCCAGCCCCAGCCGGTGAGGCTCCACTGGAAGGTGTAATCGCGAGTGGTGACGAATACGTCGTCCTTCGCGATGGCGGATATTCCCTCGAATATCGCCATGATGCCGCCGAAGATCATCATGATTGCGGCGAATATAGTCCACCCGGATACGACTGCTCTCCCGTGGCCGGCCGTTCGCTGCATTCCTGCAGTGTTGGAAACCATTTCGGACTCCTCTTGACTGACTGCACCACTGGTCGGAACGGCCCGCGATGCGCACGGTTCCAGCCTGCCACGATTCGCGACTCTCGGCAGATCGGCGGAAATTCACATCTGGCCGATCTGCCGAGATGCAGGGGAATCCGAGCAATGGTGCCGCGGTGGAAGTGCGTGGCGTGCCGATAATCGGGCGTGCCCGCTCGGTGAGTCGTTCATCGATTCCGGTCGATTCCGATCGATTCCGGGAAAGGGTGAGAAAGGACCGCCGCGCCAGGTCTTCCGTCAGCCGGCTCCGCGGCTGCGTCCAGTCGCGGTGCTGTCCGCATGACGGGCTGTCACCCGTTGAGGATCTGACGCTTCTGGTCCTCGAACTCCGTTTCCGTCAGCACGCCCTGCTCTTTCAGTTCGCCCAGCTCCTTGAGCGAGGCGATCTTGTCGTCGGTTGACGCTGGTGCGGGCGGAGGCTGAGCGGGCGCGGGCTGTTGGGCGTCCTGCTGGGCCCACCGGCCCGCCTGTCGCCGGGATACGCGGTTCGAGACCGCCGTCGCAGTTCCGGCTACGACGGCGGTGCGGGCGACGCCGCGAATGAGACCTGGCATGTCGCACCTCCTGTGATCTGCATACGGTCCACGGTCAAGTGCCGGCCGTCGCGGCTTCCGCCGAGTCGAGTGCCGCAAGGACGTCCTGTACAGGGATCCTTCCGACGGCCACCAATCGGGCGCCGCCGCGCCTCAAGGCTCGGGCAAAAGGTGCGGCCCAGCGGTTCTCGTACATCGCGATGGCGGCCGTACTGCCCGGGCTGATCGCCTTGGCTGCCTCTTCGATGTCGTCCTGACCCAGAAGTCCGGAGGCGGCGCCTTCGAACACCGCGAGGTTCGTGCTTCCGCCCCGAGTGAGATCCACCATGTCGACCGCCGCGACGGAGCCGTCGGGGTCCTTACGGACGAAAACCAGGTCGAGGATGCGGATCAAGCCCTGGTCGACCAGGTCGACGAGGTACGGAAGGGCCTCGCCGGTGGGACTGTTCCCCGGGTATTCGACCACCAGGTAATCGATAGGGCCCACGTCGTCGAATTCGTCGCTTTCACTTCTCACGACAACTCCTCATGATGCGGATAACTCGGCACCCAGCCCGGACTATTGCTCTGCTGTCCGTGGCCAAGAGGATGAGGCGGCGATAACTGCGCCTCTCTTTCAGTGGACCACCCGAATGGGGGAACCGCATGTCGGCCGAATACGGCGGTTGTCACATACTCCGCCTCGCTCACATTTTCGAGGCCCCTGCCACTCTCAGTTCCGCCGGGACACCGGAACCGCCCTCTCACCCACCAGTTCAAGGTCCGGAGCCGACGGCACGACCGACGCATACGAGCGGATGACGTCGATCGTCTCGACGAGCTGGTCACGCAGCATCTGGCAGAGCACGGCTCGCCCCTCCGAAGTCCAGGCCGGTCCATCCGAATCACTCATACGCACCTCACCTCCTCAGGGCAGCACTGCCCTGAACGTTGTCCGTCATATTCGCCGCCCCGGTCCACGGCCGACGCGTCACCGTCACCCGTCGATCCGTCACCGTCACCGTCACCGTCACCAGAAGGTGCCACAGCTTCGGCCTCTGCCCACCCCAGAAGGTCAGCAACTGGCAGAGGAATACACCCACATGCCCCACACGCCGCTCACTGGCCACCGTGAAAAGCGGCGCGAGGCACACTCGTGCAGCCGTCAGGCCGCTTCGGCCGGACGTGCAAGCCGTCAGGCCGCTTCGGCCGGGACCCGTCCGGCTTGGATGGCGTCGACCAGAGCCTGATGGTCCTTCTCGTTCTGGTCCGCGTACAGCTCGGCGAACGTCGCCAGCGCGCGGTCGAAGACGTCGCCGCCGCCCAGATACGCGGCGATCGCGATCCGGTCCCCGGACCTTGCGTGGGCGCGAGCCAGCGTGGCACCGCACAGCTGGCCGAACAGTCCCATCCTCTTCGGCGACATGTTCTCGGCCACGGCGATGCCCTTCCAGTCCCGCAGCTGGCGTATGTAGAAGTCCCGCTGCCTGCCGTCAATGCCCGTGACCCGTTCCCAGCCCAGGAAGATGTCACTGGTGGCCTGCATCAGCCGTTGACCGGCGACGACGCGCTCGCCCTGCGTCCTGAACTCGCTGCCTCCGACGTAAGGCGCCAGTACCGACTCGTCGGCCTCCTTGGCCTGGAGGAACAGGGGATCCTCGTCGTCCCTGCCGAGCAGCAGGATGATCCAGCAGCGGGTTCCCACACTGCCCACCCCGACAACCTTGCGGGCGATGTCGGCAAGACGGTAGCCCTCCAGCAGGAACCGGCGGTCCGTCGACAGGGTCTGGCCATAGCGCTCGATCAGCCGGCCGATCTCCTGCTCCAGCCTGCCGCGTTCGGCGTCCGGCAGCAGCTCCTGGAGCCGCACCAGCAGCGGTGGATCGGAAGCGATCCGACGCCTGCCGTCGATGACGCGCGTGAGCTTCCCGAAAACCTGAAGCGTGTCATGCTCACGTGCCCGCTCCGTCGCGTGTTCCCAGCGATCGCGCTGCCCGGCGCTCAGCATCGGGCCGAACCGCTCCTCCAACTCGTCCGCGTCGAAGCGGGTGTACCAGACGTCGAGATTGCCCATCCCGGCGTAGGCCCGCATCCGTTCGCGGTACGACCCCACGGCGGCCCGCACCACCGACGACCGCTCCTTGGCGCTGAAGCCGTTCGCCCGGCCCGCGATGACCAGGCTGGCGGACAGCCGCTTGACGTCCCACTCCCACGGACCCGGCAGCGTCTCGTCGAAGTCGTTGATG
>NZ_LIQQ01000032.1 GCF_001418565.1 Streptomyces graminilatus
CTGACCACCAACACCACCAGCCCCGACCGAAACGCGGCACCGAAGGACTGCGAGGAAGGACTGCGATGACCACGATCCACGGCTACTGCGACAGCCGCTTCCAGGCCGTCGCCGACACTTTCGCCGACACTTTCGCCGACACCTTCGCTGCCAACTTCGACGAACGCGGCGAACGCGGCGCCGCCTTCTGCGTGACCCTCGACGGCGAGACCGTCGTCGACCTGTGGGACGGCCACCGGACTCCGGCCGACCCGGAGTCGATCCGGGCGTGCGCCCTCGCCGATCTCTGCGGCTACGCGGAGCCGGGCGCCTGGAACCTCCCCGAGTACCTCACGGCGGAGATCCCCTCGTCGAACGGGATCGCGAACGCCCGAGCCCTGGCCGGCCTGTACCGGGCCGTCGTCCACGACCGTGCCCTCGGCGGACACAAGCTGTCGGCCTACGACGTGATCCGCATGGGCGCCGTCCGGTCGGCGACCTCCGTGGACCGGTTCTTCGGCTCGCCCAGTCGCTGGGCGCTCGGCTTCGCCAAGGCGACCCCGCCCGGAGACTCGTCCCAACTGACGCTCCGGCTGAGCGAGTCGGCCTTCGGCCACCAGGGCATGGGCGGCTCGTACGGCTTCGGCGATCCGGCATGCCGGATGAGCATGGGATACGTCATGAACCGGATGCACGCCGGCCCGGCCCTCACTCCGGCCGGAGCGTTGGCCGACGCCGTGTACCAGAGCCTCGGCCACGAGCGGCACGACAGCCTGTGGGTGGCACCGTGACCGACCGCCCCTTCTCCTGCCGCGACCTTGGCCGACGGCTTCCTGAATTACCCCGCCCCAGGCCGACAGCCGCCCAGGTCGGGCGCGTCGGCGGCCAGTAGCTGACACCGCGCCGCTGAACCGCCTGCCCCTCCCACCCCAAGGACAGGCGCTTCGACGCCCGCACGTCGCACGGCCGGCCGTAGATCCTCAGGCACCGGCGCCACCCCGCGTCGAGCCGACCACAGGCGAGATGTCCGCCTCCGGTCTCGACGGCCACCGCCGGACGGCCGGCAGGGCACGAGAACCGCTTCCCCGCACCGGTCGGCCCGCCCGCACCCCGGTCTCAGCACCGGCGACCGTACGCCCTCTCCACCACAACCTCGAAGCCACGACTCCGTCGTGATGACAGCCGCGCCCGCCGCTCCAACCGAGCCTGCCCGAATGGAGACAATGATGTCCCTGCAGCCCGAAACCGTCCCGTCCTCCGAAACCGTCCCACCCGTCGACACAGTCCCGGTCGCCGTCGGAAGACGGGTTCCCTCGGACCTCCGTCGGCTGTTCTACAGCTCCCCCTGGATGGCGGCGGTCGCCCCGGTCGCCACCAGCACGGCGGCGTACTTCCTCGCGATACAGGTCCAGCTTCTGGAGGGCAACGCGAAGGTCGGCTCGCTCGCCGTGGTCAACGCGCTCGCGTCGGCCGCGGCCATGCTCACCCAGCCGATCGTGGGTGTTCTCTCCGACCGCACCCGGTCACGCTTCGGTGCCCGTCGGCCGTGGATGCTGATCGGGGCGGTCATCGGCGCGGTCGCGCTGGTCACGGCCGGGCTCTCGCCGAACCTCGCGGTGCTGACCGTCGCGGCGATGGCGCTGCAGTTCGGGTTCAACGCCTTCCAGGGCCCGTTCTCGGCGCTCATGCCCGATCGCGTCCCCGAGCGGTTCCGTGGGCGCTACGCCACCGGGACCGGGCTCGGGATCATTCTCGGAGCCGTCCTCGGCCCCGTCGTCGGCTCGCTCTTCGTCGACCGGCTGCTGGTCGGCTACACCGCCGTCGCGGGGATCGCACTACTGGCCGTCGTCGTGTTCCTCCTGCTGGTGCCCGAGGCGGACAACCGCAGTGAGCCGCGCCGTCCGTTCGCACCGCGTGCGTTCATCGCCGCGTTCTGGGTGAACCCGGTCAAGTATCCGGACTTCTTCTGGGGCTTCCTCGGCCGCATCCTCCTGTTCGGCAGCTACGCGATGCTGAACACCTACTCCCTTTACCTCGCGCAGGACTACATCGGCCTGTCGCTCGCCGAGGCGACGCGGATCGTGCCGATGATCATGCTCGTCTCGCTGCCCGGCATCATCATCGCCGCCGCCGTGGCGGGCCCGCTCTCCGACCGCATGGGCCGCCGCAAGCCCATCGTGCTCGTGTCCGGGCTCGCCATCGCACTCGGCGCCGTCATCCCGTTCGCCGTGCCGACGGTCATCGGGCTCACCGTCTCCACGATCGTGGTGGCGGCCGGCTTCGGTGCGTACGCGGCTGTGGACCAGGCGCTGATGAGCTCGGTGCTGCCGAACCCCGAGGACCACGGCAAGGACCTCGGCGTACTGAACATCGCGGCCTCGCTGCCGTACACCATCGCGCCGGTGATCGCGGGCGGCGTCGTCCTCGCGACCGGCGGTTACGCGGCTCTCTACCCCGTGGTCGGCGTCGTCGGCATCATCGGCGCCCTGGCGGTCCTGCCCATCCGCGGCGTCCGCTGACCCACCACCCACGGACGCACCCGCCACCCTGCCCCGTGCACGCGGCCCGGCCGAAAGGCCGGAAGCCGCGTGCACAGGGTTCACCTGGGCTGGACCACCTTCGTCAGCCGGGTCTCCGCGGTGACCGCCTACTGATAGCAGGGGGGTCCGCACAGCACGGTGACCATGCCGCTGCCCCCGGCCGCTGTGTGGGGAGCGTGGTGGACAGCGGTCGTGGGGGTCTTGCTCGTCTCCCAGGGCATGGGGGCGGCCACAGCCTGAGGGGCGAGGGCGACGAAGGCCGCGGTGGCCGCGAACACGGCGGCTGTCGCGCGCTTGCGCAGATGCATGCGGACTCCTCGATCGATGATCGGCCAGTGAACTCCGGCGGCCCGCGCGATCCTCGGGCAGGCCGCCACGGCTGGCTGCCAGTCTTGCCGCGCGCGAGGACTCAGGCCACGTTCGTGGGACGAGTGACGCGGTTCTCCGCAGGATCGTCGAATGGCGGACCGTGCTCAGGGTGGGCCCGACGCCGGATGCGATGTCTTCCGAATTCATCGACGGGAGATAGGGTTTATGGCGACATCGCGTGTCGGTCACCGGCTGGGTGAGGCATGGAGGTGTCAGGACATGCCTTCGGAGGCATTCCTTGTCAGTCGAGCTGAACCACACGATCGTCCACGCCCGGGACAAGCGGGAGTCCGCGGAGTTCTTCGCGAACCTGCTCGGTCTTGAGATCACCGCAGAGTGGGGCCCGTTCATAGCGGTCGACCTGAGCAATGGCGTCACGCTGGACTTCGCCACGATCCCCGCGGACAGCATCACCCCCCAGCACTACGCCTTCCTGGTCTCCGAGGAAGAGTTCGACGCGGCGTACGCGCAGATCAGACAGCGTGGCATCGAGCACTACGCCGACCCCCACCGGAAGCGGCCCGGCATGATCAACCACCACGACGGTGGCCGCGGCGTGTACTTCATGGACCCGGCCGGCCACGCCATGGAACTCATCACCGTGCCGTACGGCGGCCGTCCCTCGTAACCACATCACCGAGGGCCGCACCCCCGCGCGGAGTGCGGACCTCAACAGCTGCTTGCGGCCCACGTGATCCCGGCCGGCGCCCTGCGACCACGTACGGGATCTTGAGACCCCGAGCCCCCCATGGCAGGCTCATGCCGCATGATCGATGAATTCGCGAAGGACAACCTGCACGGGAGACTGCGGCGGGACCGCGAGGCGCTGCTCTGGAAACTCGACGGCTTGTCCGAATACGACGCCCGTCGGCCTTTGACCGTGACCGGGACCAATCTCCTCGGCCTGGTCAAACACGTGGCCACCGTCGAGGCCAGGTACTTCGGCGAGGTCTTCGACCGCCCTTCCCCGGAACGGCTGCCCCGGTGGCAGGACCACAACGGCAGCGATCTGTGGGCGACCGAGGGCGAGTCCCGCGATCAGATCATCGGGTTCTACCGGCGTACGTGGGAACACTCGGGCGCGACGATCGACGAGCTTCCCCTCGACGCCCCCGGCCACGTGCCGTGGTGGCCGGAGCCCTTTCCCAACACGAACCTGTTCGCCGTCATGGTCCATGTCCTCGGCGAGACCATCCGGCATACCGGGCACGCCGACATCCTGCGCGAGGGCCTCGACGGCCGGACCGGGATGCGCGCCGAACACGAGAAGCGGATCGACGAGGAAGCCCGCGCGGCCTACCGCGCGAAGATCGAGCGGGCCGCCGGATCGGCTGCACCAATCACGGCCTAGCCTCGGGCTTTCATGACGGCTGTCCGGGCGGCTCGTCGTAAGTCCTTGGCACTGCCCGCGAGCTGGGCATCTCCACCCCTGCCCAGGTATCAGCCGAGTGTGGTGCGTGCACCCGTGGGGTGAGCTTTCATGTGGCGGATGCAGTAGCTGGCACGCTGTTTCCATGGGCATGGAGGTGCTCAGTGCGGATGACTACGAGTCGGTACATCGGGCAAGCGGGAGACTGGCCGCCCGGTACGGGGTGGCTACCGTGCCATTGCACGGCCAGGCCGACAACGTGAAGTGGCGCTCCCGCCGACCGCTGCGGATTGTCGGTGGCCCTCGGCTGGAACCGCCGGCGTCCTGGCGCGTGTGACCCGTTCCCGCTGACGTCCAGGAATCGGGCAGGATCCCGGAGATCGCCGCTGAGCTGGGAAGACAGGGCTTGTCCAGGGTCCTGTCCGACCAGCGAAAGAGGGACTCTCCGGGTGAGTAATCGTATTGGGTCATACCCGCGCGTCCGGCTACCAGACAGTGGTGGCCGAGTGGTCTCACAGGCCGGCGGTGCCCTGCTGGTGGAGACGGCCCGCCGAACGGGCCTGGCCGACGCACTGTCGCGGGCGCTCGCACCATGGCGCAAGCCCAGAGCAGTGCACGATCCCGGCAAGATCCTTGGCCCTCGCCCTCGCCGTCGCGCTGGGCGGCGACTGTCTGGCCGATGGTGGCGTGTCGCGGGCCGAGCCAGGAGTGTTCGGGCCGGCCCGATCCAACAGTCTCCCGCCTCATCGACACGCTGGCCGCAGCCGGCCCCCGCGCTCTGGTGGCCGTCCGGCGGGCCCGGGCCGAAGTCCGCGAGCGGGTCTGGCGGTTGGCCGACCAGGCTGCACCCAACTCGGACGGCCAAGTGGTTGTGGACATGTTCGCGTTCGTCGACCACGGCCGGCACGGGGTCTGGCGAGCCGGTCGCGGGCTTGCTGCGGCCGGGAGACGCCGGCAGTGACACTGCAGTCGACCACCTTGCCGCCTGCGACTGCCGGCCTCGATGACGACCGTCTCGTACAGCCGTTTCAGCAGCCGTTTCAGGAGCCGTTTCAGCATGCCGGCGTCGGCATGCAGGAAGTCGATCGTCGGGATCGTTTCTGCCTGGGAGCGCGGGAAGGTGTGCCGGGTGTCGGCGCGCCGGGACGGCGGCGGGGTCCGGTGTGCCCGCGGGTTTCCCGAATGCGGCGGTCCGGGCCGCCGGTGTTTCGGCGGCCCGGACCAGTGATGTGTGGTGTCAGAAGGCGGTTGCCGAGTCCAGGGCGATGATGTCGTTGGAGCTCGCGCCGTTCTTGGTTCCGGTGACGGTGATGGTGATCGTGTGGGTTCCGGAGGTCAGGCCCGAGGTGGTGAACAGGCTGGCTCCCGGGATCCGGGTGGCGCTGTAGTCGTCGACGCTGCGGGCGGTGCCGCCGTCCACCGAGTAGGTGGCGATGCCCTGGTCCACGTCCTTGACGCCGTAGATGACCGCGCCGGTGCCGGTGAAGGTGAGTGTGGCGGTCGACCCGGTGGTGCCGTTCCAGTGGGTGGTTGCGCTGTACAGGTCGCTGATGTTGGTGGCGGCGCCCCAGTTGGTGCCGTAGCCGAACCGGTTGGTGCCGGTGGTGGCTGCTTCGTCGATGGTCGAGATGTTCGGCGTGACCGTGGCGTAGTCCAGGGCGACCGTCACGTTGGTGCTGGCGGAGTTCTTCGTCCCGGTGTTGCTGATGGTGACGGTGTGGGTGCCGGAGCTGAGGCCGGTGGTGGACCACAGGGGTGCTTGTGGGGTGCGGGTGGTGGCGTAGTCGTCGGCGTAGGTCACCGGGCCGCCGTCGATGGAGAACGCGGCGATACCCTGGTCGCGGTCCTTGACGCCCCAGATGGTGGCGCCGCTGCCGGTGAAGGTGTAGGTGGCGGTGCCGCCGGTGGTGTTGCTCCAGTGCGCGGTGCCCTGGGACAGGTCTGACACGCCGGTGGCGGTGCCCCAGTTGGCGCCGTAGCCGAAGTGGTCGGTGCCGGAGGTGGCGGTGTCGTCGGTGGTGGTGTCGCTGGTGACCGGGCCGGGCGGCGTCACATACACGACGTAGGCGCCGTTCTTGTCGCCCAGGGCGACCGGCACGGTGATGGCTCCGCCGGAGACGGTGAGGTTGCCGCTGAAAACGGTCTGGGGGCTGTTCAGTGAGGCCACGTTGGGGATCCGGTCGACCTCGACGTGGGTGGCTCCACCGGAGGCGAGCCAGGGGACCGACCCGAATCCGGTGATGGAGACGTTGGCCTGTCCGACAAATCCGGCCGAATCGCCGATGAGTGCGGCGGCCTGGTTCTTGGTGCTGTCGATGGCGGCGGTGATGGTGGTGCTACCGCTGCCGGTGGTGGCCACGCGCGTTCCGGTCAGGTTCGCGTAGGCGCGGTAGGTCCAGTACTGGCCGGAGGGGACCAGGTTCCCGCCGGTGTGGTTGAGGATGACGCCGAGGTCGCCGGAAGTGCAGCAGTTGATCCACTCCGTGCGGGCCGCGGTGGCCATGCCGGACTGGGCGAAGCGGTCCAGCATCCAGGCGGTGTGGGCGGGGTCCTGCTGGTCCGGGACGAGGTACTCGTTGGAGGACTGGGTGAGGCCGGTGACGCCGGCGGCGGACAGGTATCCGTTGACCTGGGCGACCGCGGCGACCGGGTCGTCGGTGGTGCCGCCTCCGAGGTGGTAGCTGATGACGTCGGGCAGGGTGCCGGCGGCCTTTGCGGTCTGGATCCACGTCTGCATGGCGCTCGTGGGGTTGGAGGCGTACGCGGGGCCGTCGATGCGCGCGGACGGGGCGACCCGCCGGATTTCCCGGACGGCGCTGTTCCACATGTTCCAGTACTGCGTGCCGATCCCGGGAGGGAAGAAGCCGCCGGCGTTGGGCTCGTTGTAGGGCTCGTAGGTGACGGTGACGCCGGCGGACTGCATGGCGGCCACGGTGGTGTCGATGAACGTGGTCCAGCTCGAGCAGTCGCCGTTGTTGCAGGGGTAGAGCGCGTTGCCCGGCTGGGTCAGGTCGGCGCCCCACAGGTCGCTGAGCATCAGGACGTACTCGGCGTGGTACGGGGCCTGGGTGACCCGTCTGGCCTGGGCGATGATGGAGTTGATGCGGGCCTGGTAGCCGGCCCCGGCCTTGTAGCCGTCGCCGATCCAGCCGTCGCCGGGGATGTGCGCCCCGCCGCCGCGCATCAGGGTGAGGTTGAGCGGCTGGAGGTAGTTGTCGCCGGGGGCGCTGCCGTCCTGGCTCAGGCCGTACAGGAAGCCTTCGCCGACGCCGGTCATGGGCCCGGCGGTGGTGGACAGGTCCACGCTCAGTGTTTCGGTGGAGGCGCTGGCTGTGGGCGGTATGGCCAGCAGCGTCAGGGCGGCGGCCGCGACGACCGTCAGCCAGCTCTTGATCTTGAGGCGGGCAGGGAGTGCCATGGTGACTGTCCTTCGGGATGACGAAACACGATGGTGCACTTGCCGGGATCGGTCAGGCCCCAGTCCGGAGATTCCTTGTTCGGGGGGCGGGCCGGTCCGCTGTTCGGCGCGCGATGCGTCGTACGTGGGGAGGGCGGGGTATGCCCTCGGGTCGCCGGCCGGGTGAGACGCCCTTTGTCGAACCGGTTCGTCAGAAAGTAGGGGGCCCGGATCGGTGATGTCAATGGCGGATGAGCCTTAGGTTTCAGAAAAGCAGCAGGCCGTTCATGTGGTCGACACACGAACGCCGTAGGGTCTCGGGCTCGCATCCACCCAACCGATCGAACCGGTTCGACGCGCAGGAGTCGATCCGCGTCATCCAGCATCGGACAGTCGCGTGAACATGCGTGAGACCGCTCGGCGCGCGGGAGTCGCACGCGGCACGGTGCCGTACGCGCTGCCCGGGAAGCGTTCGATCTCGCCCGAGACCCGGCGCGGATCCAGACGGTGATGGACGAGTTCGACCACCTGCCGGCCCAGCGCCACCCCGCGGGCGCTGTCCTCGGGTGAGACCCGCACCGTGGGTCTGGTGTTTCCGCCGGCCGGCGGCCACCACCCCGACATGCCGTTGGATTTCATCGGCTCGCCGGTCGAGGCCGCCGCCGGGTTCAGCTGCGACGTACTGCCGGCCGCCTCGATCGGCGACGGCGAGCAGGGGCCGCGGCGGCTGGTCGCCGAGCGGCGGGAGGACCGCGCGGTCCTGATGGAGATCCGGTAGTCGACCCGCGGGTCGACTACCTGTCCGAGGCCGGGTTCCCGTTCGTCACCATCGGCCGCACCGGCAAGCCCGACCACACCAGCCTCGGGCTTTCACCAGGAGGGGAAGGACACACTTCTCAGGCGAGGCGGCGTTCCACCGTCGACCCGGACGTTTCCCGGCTTGTCTCCGGTGGCCGTCCACGCTCGTAGCGCTGAGGTCGCCCGCACGGTAAAGAACGGGACCCGGGGTGGACAGGGTCGTTTGCCTCATCACCTTTACGTGATCGAATCCCCGCGGCCAGCCCTCCCGGCGTCGCCCGAGCGGGCTGTCCGACGGGTGCCCAGATAACTGGAAAGTGCCTCTGACCAGCGAGAATAAGGATTGTCGAGGTCCTTGTTCCCGCGCCCGTCGGAGGCACTTTCCAGGTGATCAATCGTATCGGGTCCTACCCGCGTGTGCGCGTGTCCGGTGGTGGCAGCGGGGTGGTCTCGCAAGCCGGCGGGGTGCTGTTGGTGGAAACGGCTCGCCGGACGGGCCGGGAGGCTGCGCTGTCTTCGGCGCTCGCGCCATGCCGCAAACCCAGGACGGTGCACGATCCCGGCAAGATCCTGCTGGACATCGCCTTAAGGTGCCCGCAGTTCACGTCGCAAGGAAGTGCCCAGTTCGCGGTAGCTCTCGACCAGGTCCACGGCGTCAGGGTCCAGTAGCCACTGGGTCTGAAGGCCGTCGAGAGTCGCGATGAGGCGTTGGGCGACCAGAGGCAGATCCGCGTCCGGACGAATTTCTCCACGACTCTGACCGGCATGCAGAGCGCGGAACATCGCGTCTCGTAGCTCCCGGTACCGCTGTACGAAGAAATCATGGGTCGGATTCCGGGGGAGAAGGTTCTCGGCCACCAGGATGGTGAACAGTTGCGAAAGCCCGGCTCGTTTTACGTTGTGTTCGGCGAGGAGATGCAATCGGTCGAGCATTCCCAGGCCTCCGTCGCCGATGATCTCCGCGATGAGTGAGGCGTCCTGTCGGCTGCGGTGACTGATCACCGCCTCCAGCAGCGCTTCCTTGCTGCCGAAGTGGTGTCGCAGACCAGCCTGGGTGATGCCCACTTCTGTGGCGATCCCGGCCAGACCGGTGCCACGGTATCCATGCATGGCGAAAAGCTCGGTAGCGGCCTCAAGGATCTGTTGACGCCGCTGTCTGCCCCGCTCAAGGGTCTCCGGCGAGGAATGTTTCTTGGGGCCCTGGTCAATGGCAGTCGTGTCAACAGATCGGAAGCCATTCGAAAGGTCGCTCAACTTGTTGCCTCGATTCGATGGGCGCTCAGGAAGTCGAGGACCACTCTGTTGCCGAGGCAGTCGACGTCGTCCATGTAGTTGTGGCGAGCGCCGGGGAGAGTGACAAAAGCGGCCCCGGGAATCAGGCTCGCCAGGTCCTCGCCCATCGCATGAGGGACAGTGCGGTCGTCGTCCCCGTGAATTACCAGGGTCGGGACGTCGAGGTTCCCCAGGCGCGATCGGTTGCGGTAGGTGGCGACGGCCTTGGACTGCGCCGCCAGGCCGTCGCCGACGATCGTGGTGCTCGCGATGATCCGCATGTCCTCGTCGACGACTCGGCGATCGACGCTGGGCGCGTACAAGCTGTTGCGCTTCATCCGTACCTTCACCCAGTCGGGGGCGTATCGGACGAGAGCCGTCCGCAGTCGGGGCGACGGACGCTGGTCCGTCTCCGTCAGGCTCCCCGTGCAGCCGAGAACGAGGGAGTGGACCCGTTCGGGAGCGGTCAGCGCGATTTCCTGCGCCGTCACTCCTCCCATGGATACGCCGTAGACGTGCGCCCGCTCGACGCCGGCCGCGTCGAGCACCGCCAATCCGTCCGCCGCCAGATCCGGGATGCCGAGCGAGTCTCCGGGCCATTCGGTGCGGCCCACGCCTCTGTTGTCGAACAGGAGGACCCGATAGCGGGGGCTCAGAGCGGCAACCGCGCGGTGCCACATACGGGAGTCGAAGCCGTGCCCCATGACCAGGAGCACCGGCTCACCCGAACCGTGCTCCTCCCACCACACGCGCGTGCCGCCATTTTGTACGTACGCCATCTCGGCTCCCTGTTTCTGACGGTTCGCCCGATTGCTGCCTGGGCGTCCCGGTCCGGCTCGCGTGGACAGTACTTACCTTGCGGCTAGGAAGCAAGATGCGAAAGCTGAGACACATGCGTCGGTCCCGGTGCGTTGACCGGCTGCGTCTCACGGTGCTTCACTGCCGGAACCGGTTCCGAAACCGGTTCCGGTACCGCTTCCGGAACCGATTCCACAATCTCTGTGATCTCTGTGATCTCTGTACGACCAGCGCGGAGGAGGGGTGGCATGGCAGTCACCATCGCTGACGTGGCCGCACGGGCCGGCGTCAGCAAGACGACGGTCTCGCGGGTGCTGAACGACAAGGGCGAGATCAACGCGACCACGGTCCTGAAGGTCCGCGAGGCGATCTCGGAGCTCGGTTACGTGCCGAGCGCCGGGGCGGTCGGGCTCGCGCGCGGCAGCACCCGGGTGATCGGCATGCTGGTCCCGGAGATGAGCTGGCCGTGGACCGGGACTGTCGTACAGGCGGTCGTCGACACGCTTGAGCGCGAAGGCTTCGGTATGCGCCTGCTGACTTGCAACCGGGGCGAGGCGTCACTGCGTCGGCTGGGTGCGCAGGTCGCCGCCAAGTCCTTCGACGGGCTACTGGTGATCGAGCCCGAGGGAACCCTCGGATACATCCAGGAGCTGTACGAGTCGGGGTTGCCGGTCGTACTCATCGACGATCGCGGTCACCGGCCGGGTTTCCCCTACGTGGAGACCACGAACCGGGAGGGCGGCGCGCAGGCGGCGCGCCACCTGCTGGACATCGGGCGACGCCGTCCGCTGGTGGTGACGGGGCCGGAGAGCTACGGCTGCACGCGCGAACGGCTGGCCGGCTTCGTCGACGCCTTCGCCGAAGCCGGGATCACGCTCGACGAGCGGACCGTCACCAGCGGCGGGTTCCAGTTCGAGGGCGGCCGGGCCGCGGTGCGGCGGGCCCTCGCGGACGGCACTGCCTTCGACGCGGTGTTCGCGCACAACGACGCCTCCGCGGCCGGGGTCCTGGTCGGACTGCGGGAGGCCGGGCTGGAGATCCCCCGGGATGTCGCCGTGGTCGGCTTCGACGACGTCGAGCTGGCGTCGTACACCTATCCGGCGCTGACCACCATCCGCCAGCCGATGCGGGAGATGGGCGAGTCCGCTGTGCGCCTGCTGCTGGAGCGGGTGCGCAGCTCGCCGCAGGTCTCCACCTCGTGCTCCCTCGCCACCTCGCTGGTGATCCGGGGGTCGACCCAGCAGGTGTCTACGGCCTGATCCGACGCCGTACCGCCGATTCGACCGACTTCGCTCAGCCCGGAAGGTTCCCCATGTCCTGTGTTCCCTGGCCCGACGACGCCGAGCTTCGCCGTCGCGTCGAAGCTCTGGACCTTCCGTCGAAGGTCCGGCTGCTGACGGGTGAGACCGTATGGCGGCTGCCTGCAGAACCCCGGCTGGGGCTGCTGCCGGTGACGATGTCCGACGGTCCGCAGGGCGTACGCGGCACCGGCGAGGACCCGACGGCCACCGGGCTGCTGGCTCCGGCGCCCAGTGCCCTCGGAGCGACCTGGGACAAGGTGCTCGCGGAGCGGCTGGGGGCTCTGTTCGCGGGGGAGGCGCACCGGAAGGGCGTGGATGTGCTGCTGGCGCCCGATGTGAACCTGCAGCGCACTCCGGTCGCCGGACGGCACTTCGAGTACTTCTCGGAGGATCCCCTGCTCACCGGCACTCTCGCCGCCGCCATGGTCCGCGGGCTGCAGGACCGCGGTGTGGGCGCCTGCCTGAAGCATTACGTGGCCAACGATTCGGAGACCGACCGCACCCGGTACCGCTCCCGGCTGGACGAACGCACACTGCGCGAGGTGTATCTGGCGCCCTTCGAACAGGTCCTCGCCGAGGCCGGGCCGTGGAGTGTGATGGCCGCCTATTCGGGGGTCGACGACGGGGTGCGGTCGGCGCCGATGACCGAACACACCCGCCTCCTGCACGACGTACTGAAGGGGGAGTGGGGCTTCGACGGGCCCGTGGTCAGCGACTGGGCCGCCACCAACTCGGTGATCGCCTCGGCGGTCGGCGGCCTCGATCTGGTGATGCCCGGGCCCCAGGGGCCGTGGGGCGAGGCCCTGGTCTCCGCCGTCCGCGCGGGCCAGGTTCCGGAGGAGCTCATCGACGACAAGGTTCTGAGGCTGCTGCGCCTGGCCCGTCACACCGGCCGGCTCGGCGAGCCGGGGGCGCGAGCCGAGGACTTGCCCGCCGAGCCGTCAGGTTCCCCTGTGCCTTCGGCCGCGCCCGCTCCGGAGGAGTTCGCGCTGCTGCGGGAGGCGGCTGCCCGGAGCACCGTGGTGCTGCGCGACGAGTTCAGGCTGCTGCCGTTGGCCGCGGACCGTCTCGGCAGCGTCGCGCTGATCGGCCCGAACGCGGTGGCGCCCTATCTCCAGGGCGGCGGCAGCGCGTTCGTGCCCGCCGTGCGCACGGTGTCCTTCGAGGAGGGGCTGCGCGCCGCACTGCCGCCGGAGGTGCGGCTGACGCTCCACCGGGGCGGGGACTCCCGCCGCCGCCCGCCCGTCGTCCCGGACGCGATGCTCACCGTCCCCGGCGAGGGGGAGGGCTTCGGCGCGCCGGGCGTACGGGCGGATCATGTCGGCGCCGACGGAACGATCCTGCGCAGCACGGTCCGTGCAGGCGGCGACTGGACGACGTACCAGGACTTCTGCGCGGCCACGCGCCGGGTCGTCCTGCGCACCGTACTGACGCTGTCCGAACCGGGGGCGCACCGGCTGGAGTTCGGGTGCACCGGTCGTTTCACCCTCACGGTCGACGGTACGGAGGTCCTGTCCGGTGACGACGACCGCGGTGTCGACCACATCCTCGACTCCACCCACAGCCACCCCGAACTGCGGGGCATCGACGTGGAGGTGGGCGGCGAACCGCGTCGGCTGTCCGTCCGCGCGGACCTGGGCGTGATCGAGGCCGGCGGGTACGGCAGCTTCGTCACCGCCCAACTGCGCCACGCCCCGCCCGCTCCGACACGACGCGAGGAGATCGCCGAGGCCGTCGCCGCGGCTCGGGTGGCCGATGTGGCCGTGGTCGTGGTGGGCACCAACGAGGAGGTCGAGTCCGAGGGCTGGGACCGCACCGGTCTTGACCTGCCGGCCCCGCAGGACGATCTGGTGCGCGCCGTCCTGGCCGCCAACCCGCGCACGATCGTGGTCGTCAACGCCGGTGCCCCCGTGCTGCTGCCCTGGGCGCGGGAGGCCCCGGTGCTGCTGTGGGCGTGGCTGCCGGGGCAGGAGGCCGGTCACGCGCTGGCCGATGTCCTGTTCGGCCGTACCGAGCCGTCCGGCCGTCTGCCATGGACGCTGCCGGCCCGCGCGGAGGACGTCCCGGTGCCCCACGCCCTTCCCCTGGACGGGATCGTCGCCTACGACGAAGGCGTCCACGTCGGCCACCGCTCCTGGGACCGCCACGGCCTCGACCCGGCCTTCCCGTTCGGGCACGGCCTGGGCTGGACCCAGTGGGACTACGAGTCCGTCACCCTCCCCCAGACGTCCGTCTCCGCCGCAGCCCTGACATGCACCGCAGGCGGAGACGGACTCCAACTGTCCGTGGCGGTGGCCAACACAGGCCCCCGGGCGGGCCAGGAGGTGGTCCAGGTCTATCTGGAACCGCCCCGGACCGGATACGACCGGCCCGTACGCCTGCTCGCCGGCTTCGCCACCGTCCGCGCCGAGGCCGGCGCGAAGGCCACCGCCCAGGTGTACGTGCCCGCCCGCGCCTTCCAGATCTGGGACACCGCGAGCCGCACCTGGCACACCCCGCCCGGCCGCTACCGGCTGCGCGCCGGACGCTCCAGCCGGGATCTGCGCCTGACCGTCGAGGTGAGCGCCGACGGCGACCGCCTCACCCCGATGGGCTGACCCGCTGCCGGGACGGCCGTCACCCGGCAGGGAGGCTGACCGTGAATCGTGCCCCGGGTGTGTGTCCGGGGTCGTACGTCACCTCGCCGTCGGCGGAGCGGGCGAGACGGCGTGCCAGCGGCAGACCGAGGCCCGCTCCGGCGTGTCCGTCACCGGGATCGGCCCGTCGGCCCGGTTCGAAGAGGTGGGCGGCGAACGGGGGCGGTACGCCGGGCCCGTCGTCGATGACCTCGACGCGTACGCCGTCGGAGGTGTGGTAGGCGTGGACGGTGATGCGGGCGTGCGCGTAGCGGCAGGCGTTGGCCAGGAGCGGGCCGACGATGCGTTCGAGGAGCGCGGGCGGGACACCGGCCGCCACGTGCCGGCCTTCCGTGGTGATTGTCAAGTGGTCGGGTACGTCCTGGAGTTGGATGAGGCGTCGTAGCGCGGGCAGGACCTCGGCGGTGCCCGGAGCGGTGAGTGTGCCGCCCCGGGCGTCGTCCAGGAGGGTGTCGCAGATGACGCGCATGGACTCGGCGGCATCCGCGATGACCTGGTGGGTGGTGCGGGTCTGGTCGTCCGTTCGCGGGCGGGTGCGCCACCAGTCGAGTTCGGCGATGATCCTGCTCAGGGGCGTACGCAGCTCGTGCGAGAGTTCGCCGGTGAGCTGCCGCTCGTGGCGCAGAAGGGTGCGGATGCGGTCCAGGATCGCGTCCAGCGAGGTGCCGAGGCGGGCGAGTTCGGCCGGGTGGCGCATGCTGCCGAAGCGTTCGTCGGAGGCGACGGCGCTCCACTGGGTGGCCTGGTCGGTCATAGTACGGACGGGGCGCAGCGCACGGCCCACCGCCAGCCGGGTCAGGACGTAGGTGCAGGCGAGCATCACGAAGTCCAGGGCGAGCGATCCCCACAGCAGGGTGTCGGCCGAACTCCGGTAGGGCGAGAGATCGAGCGCGGTGACCACCGTCGCCCCGGTGCTGCCGCCGGGCACGGGCTGTGAGCACAGCCGGAGGGGACCGTCGACGTCGGTGGTGAGGCACGGATGCCCGCCGCGTGCGGCGAGTGCGTCCGCGACACGGGTCACGGGGCCGGCGTTCGGTGGCTTCTCCAGGAGCTGTCCGCCGGCGTAGATCCAGACGTTGGTGTCGAGGAGTTCGTCGTGGGAGGTCTCCAGGACGCGTACGGTCGTGCCGCTGGTGTCGATGGTCGTGGCGACGGCGGCGGCGCGGGTGCGCAGTTCGTCGTCCGCCTGGTGCTGGAGCCGGTGGTCGGCGACGGCGTTGAAGGCGATGGTGAGGACCAGCATCAGCATCGTCGCCGTGGTCAGAGCCACGAGTGAGAGCCGGCCGCGCAGGGTGCGGGGCGCCAGATGCCGGCGAAGGACGGTCACGGCGGGCCGCGTCCGGTGGCGGGCACCGTTCATGACAGGCGGTGTCCGATCCCGCGGGCCGTGCCGATCGTCCGGTCGCTGCCCGCCTCGCGGAGCTTGCGCCGCAGTCGGGTCAGATACTGGTCGAGGGTGTTGTCGTGGACATGGGCGCCCTCGTGCCAACCGGCCCGGACCAGTTCGCGGCGGCTCACGATGTCGCCGCAGGCCGCCATGAGCGCGGCCAGGATACGGAACTCGGTCGGCGTCAGAGCGACCTCGCTGCCCCGCACGCTGACCAGGTGCCGGACCGCGTCCAGGACCAGGTCGCCCGCCGTGGCGAGGGGTGGTGGCGCGGCCCGTTTGAGGGCGGCCCGTAGGCGCGCGGCGAGTTCCGCGAGGTGGAACGGCTTGGGCAGATAGTCGTCGCCTCCGGCCGAGAACCCGGACAGCCGGTCGGCGAGCCGGTGATGGGCGGTCAGGAAGATGACGGGGGAGAGGAATCCGTTCGCGCGCATCGCCTGGCACACGTCCCGCCCGTCGGCGTCGGGCAGCCCGATGTCGAGCACGGCGGCGGAGATGTCCGGGGTGGCCAGCCGCAGGGCGGTGGCGCCGTCCGGCGCGGCC
Source organism: Streptomyces graminilatus (assembly GCF_001418565.1). GTDB lineage: Bacteria > Actinomycetota > Actinomycetes > Streptomycetales > Streptomycetaceae > Streptomyces > Streptomyces graminilatus. Next base: position 16,390 of record NZ_LIQQ01000032.1, read on the forward strand.
ACGGTGTCGAAGTCCTCGTCGCGCAGTCCGCGCATCAGCACGTCACGCAGGGCGTGATCGTCCTCGACGACCAGGATTGTCCGGCGCATGGCCCTCCCTCGGTTCACGTGGCGTGTGCGTGTGCGTGTTCGTGGCCGTGTCTATCGCACTGGGGGTCCAGTTGGGGGTCCATCGCTCGGGGAGCCAGTGGACCACGGCGAACAGGCACACTCCCAGCCAGCCGAGGGCGAACAGCCACCCGCCGACCACGTCGGTGAACCAGTGCACCCCGAGATACACACGGGTCAGCCCCACCGAAGCGCCCCAGCCGCCGATGACCAGGACGAGCGGGACTCCGCCGCGTGGCCTCCGTACCCGGACGGCGATGATCAGCAGCCCCGCGGTGATGGCCGCCGTGCCGGCGTGACCGGACGGGAACGCCCAGCCCGAGGCATGCGTCGCCCAGTCGGCCCGGGGCGGCCGTGGCCGGGCGACGAGCGCCATCACCGCGTACCGCAGTGCCTGGCCCGCCCCGAGGCAGACCAGGCAGAGCACGGCAGCCATGGCGCGTTGCCGGAGGGTGCGGGCGGCGACGAAACCGGCCAGTGCGGCCAGCGCGAACGGGATGACGCCCGTTCCGGTGGCGGTCAGCCCGCGGGCGAACGCCACCGCCACGGCCGGCCGGTGGCTGACGGACCAGGCGAGCAGGCCGTCGTCGGTGAACAGCGGGACGCCGTCGTGGCCCACCACGACCATGGTCAGCACGGCGAACGCCGTCCACGCGCCCAGGCAGCAGCTCCCGGCCAGTCCGACGACGTCGCCGCGCTTCATGGCGCGGCCTCCAGCAGCGGACGCAGCCGGGTGGCCTGGAGCCGCAGGGCCGCCGCCCGCGTCCACCCGCGCAGCACCGACATGGCGAGCAGCGCCGTCAGGGCGCCCACCACAACCCCGGCCAGCACGTCGTGGGGGTAGTGCGCGCCGACCCAGACCCGCGAGACCGCCATCGCACCGGCGGCCACCGCGGCGAACGAGCCGAGCCGGCGGGAGACGAACATCAGGGCGACGGCCGCAGCGGCGGCGATGGCCGCGTGGTTGCTGGGGAAGGACCAGTCGCCCGGCGCGGGACACGCCTCCAGCGTGGTCACCCGCAGGCTCTGGCAGGGCCGGTCCTCGCGCACCAGCGACTTCAGTGCCAGGTCCACCCCGAAGGCCACGACCACCACGAACGGCACGGCGAGCGCCGTCACCGACGCCACCGCGCCCGCCCGCCGGGCGTGCCACCAGCCGATGGTCATGAGGACCGCGAACAGGGCGAGTCCGTACGTCGACCACGCCGACGCGGCGTCGTCCAGCCAGGCGGGCGTGTGCCGGGCGAGGTCCACCACGTCGGTGTAGGCCTCGCCGTCGACCGGCGAACCGTTGAGAGCGAGAATCATCCGCGAGCCTCCTCGGCAGTGGCGGCAGCACTGGCGGCAGCCTTGGCGGCCCGGCGCGAGCGGTAGACCTCGGCGGCGACCGGAACGAGCGACAGCGCCACGATCACCGCCACCATCGGCAGCAGATATCTGTCCACGTTCGGTACGGAGGAGCCCAGCGCGTAGCCCGCCAGGGTGAGACCCAGGCTCCACACCAGCCCGCTGGCCACCTGCCAGACGGTGAACGTCCGCACCGGCACCCCGAGGGCGCCCGCCATCGGGTTCAGGACGGTGCGTACCACCGGAACGAAGCGGGCCAGGACGATCGCCTTCGCGCACCCGTAACGCTCCAGCAGCTCCTCCGTACGTCTCGCCCCCTCGTGCAGACGGGCCGAGCGGCTGCGGGCGAGCAGCGCGCCGCCCGCTCTTCGGCCCAGGAGATATCCGCACTGCGAACCCGCCAGCGCCCCCACCGCCGCCGTGACCAGGAGCGGGGCGAGCGACAGCTTCAGACCGTGGCTGTCGGTGCCGGTGCACAGCAGTCCGGCCGTGAACAGGAGTGAGTCGCCCGGGAGGAAGAAGCCGACCAGCAGCCCGGTCTCGGCGAACAGCACGACGCCCACGCCGAGCACACCGAACGCGGCCAGCAGGGAACGGGCATCCAGCACATTGACGGCCAACTGCGACGATAGCTGTATGGCTGTGGTGGTCACCGAGATCATCGAGAGCCCCTTCAACGGACAACCGGCATCCGACTACAATTCTGTAGACGGACTACTGAACTGTAGACGATATTGGGGTGAGGATCGTTCCCATGACCGACGAGACGGGCGCGAGGGACGAGAGGCGGCCGGCCGGTGAGCTCGAAGCCGCCGTCATGGCCGTGCTGTGGACCGCCGGAGCTCCGCTGACGCCCGGGAGGGTGCGGACCGGACTCGGGTCCGGGCTGGCCCGCACGACGGTGGCGACGATACTGACCCGTCTCCACGAGAAGGGCGTCGTCAGCCGGGAGCGGCAGGGCCGCGGCTATGCCTACGTCCCCGTGCAGGACGCCCCCGGTCTGACCGCCCGGCGCATGCACACCGAACTCGACCGGGACACCGACCGGGAGACGGTCCTGGCCCGCTTCGTCGCCCAGCTCAGCCCCGGCGACGAACAGCACCTGCGCCGGCTCCTGGAGGATGGCCTGCGATGACCGCCCTGCTGCTGCTCGTACCGCTGGTCCTGCCCTTCCTCGCGCCCGCTCTGGCCCGCCGGACCCTCGACCGCCTGGCCCCCGCCAGCGCGCTCTGGATCGTCAGCGCCTCGGCCCTGGCCCTGGCCGGTGCCTGCGTCGCCGCGCTCGGAGCCCTGGTCCTGACCGGACTGCTCAAACTTCCGGCCCTCGCCGCTCTCGGTGAACTCGTCCACCCGCTGCGGACACCCGCGGACCGTCTCGTCGTCCCCGCCGCCGTCGCGGCCACCGGGGTGCTCACCCTCAGCGCCTGGACGCTTCTACGCTCGGTCCTCGTACAGGCCCGCGCCTTCCGCACCGCCCGCACCCAGGCCGACCGCCGTCCCGCCGCGGGCGACCTGTGCGTGGTCGATTCGCCCCACCCGGACGCGTACGCCCTGCCCGGACGGCCCCACCGCATCGTCGTCACCACAGCCATGCTGCGCAGCCTGGGACCTGCCGAGCGTGAAGCGCTGTTCGCCCACGAACGCGCCCACAACCGGGCCGGCCACCACTACTTCCTGGCCGCGGCCGAACTCGCCGCCCACTGCCACCCCGCCCTGCGCACCACCCGCGACACCATCCGGCTCGCCGCCGAACGGGCCGCCGACGAAGCCGCTGCCGTCGTCGTCGGCGACCGGCGGGTGCTCGCCACGGCCATCGCCCGTGCCGCGCTTGCCGGGCACGCCTCCCCGTCCACCCGGCCGGACTTCGCGCCCGCCGCGGCGACCGGCCCGGTCCCGCGACGCGTCGAGGCACTCCTCGCAGCCCCCGGGAAGCCCACGCGCCCCAACCGCCGTACGGCCTTCCTCCTCGTGGCCTGCACGATCCTGTCCGTCACCGCCGGAACGGTCGGCGTGGCCGACTTCCATCACGACGTCGAGATCGCCCAGGGCGAGGCGAGCCCCTGACCGGGGAGATTCCGGGCGCGACCGGCCATCGTGTACGTGCCCGGCCCGTCGCGTGTGTCCCGCCGTACGGTGAGCCGGGCGGCGACGGCCGGGTCGCGGGGGTGGTGACGACCAGGGCCGTGCCCTTCCGGTTCCGCCGTCGGCAGGGCGTCCAGGGCGCGGGTGCCCATGGTGTGCCGAGGCGGCCGGTGGGCTCTTCGGCGAGGATCAGGGGCGGTGCCCGCGCCGGCACGCGCGCCAGGGTCACCCGCCGGGCCGGTCGGCGCCCCGCACCAGCTTCCGCGTTGTGCGTCACCATCGGCACCGCGCAGCCGTCCGCCGCCCGGTGCCGCAGCATTCGCGGCACCGGCTGCCCGGGCCCGGCTCACCCGGGAAGCGCGTGTTGCTCGTCCCCGTACGCGGGAAGGGGTCGGGAACGCGGCGGCCGACGAACCATCAGGAACCAGCGGCCGAAGCCGGATCGGGATCGGGGCGGAGGCGGGTGACGACGCGGCTCGCGGCGGTTTTCTGCATGAGGCCGTAGGCCAGGACCGGTAGCAGCAGGTGGGGTTTGTCGGGCAGCGAGGCGGTGAGCAGGACCGCGCTCGCGCTGCTGTTGTTCATCCCGCAGGCGAGCGTCAGTGACGAGGCGGTGCCCGCCTCCAGCCGCAGGAAGCGGGCGGCGGCCCGGCCGAGGGCGAAGGACAGCAGACAGACCAGAGCGGCCACGGCCAGGGCGGCGGCGTACAGCAGGGGGCGTGGCCGGGTCAGGACCGAGCCGAGGGCGCCGCTGGCGTTGACGTAGGTCAGGAGCAACGAACCGGCCATGGCGAACGGCGTCACCGTGCTGACAAGACGTCCGAGCCGGCGGGCCGGGAGGGCGAGGGTGACCAGCAGGCCGGTGGCACAGGGCAGGACCACGGTGGTGAGGGCGAACCCGTCCCCGGCCGGCCCGGCGGTGGCGGCGAGCGTGTCGGCGTAGCCGCCGCTGAGCAGCGGCGACAGCGCCGCCAGCAGCAACGGGGTGGTGAGCGGGCTGAGCAGGGTGGAGGCCAGGACCAGGCCCACCATCGTCGGCTGGTCGCCGTCGCCCTTGTCGGTCCAGACGGTGGCCCCGGCGGCGACGGGCATCGCCACGACGAGGATCATCGCGGTGAGCAGTCCGCTGCCGCCGTCGGCGTCGGGTGTGCGCCGCAGCAGCAACGCCACGAACGGCACGACCGCGAGCGGGATCACCAGGTGCAGCACAAGCCCGGCGAGCAGCGCCTTCGGGTGCCGCAGCAGCCGGCCCAGCGCGCGCACGGGCACCTGGAGCCCGGCCGAGAACAGCACCAGGGACAGCAGGAGCGGTGCGGTGTGGAGGGTGAGGTGCGGCGGCGGCAGAGGTAAGGGGTGCGGGTGGCGCAGCCACAGACCCGGTCCGGGCAGGAGCAGGGCGAGTACGTAGGCGAGGACGACGGCGCGGCCGAGCCGGTGCCGGAGCCAGGACGCGGCGCGGGTGTGCATGCGTTCATCGTGATCAGGCCGGGGGCAAAGCGCCGCGAAAGCCGCGCGGCGGTCAGGATGCGTTCAGGCAACCACTGGCAGCGTCCTGCCCATGACCCATGAACTCGCAGAGACTCCCGGGGCCGTACCGGGCATGAGCGCCTCCGCCGGCCCCTCCCACCGACCGCGCTGGAACAAGGTTCCCGAGGTCACCGCCTACTTCTGGATCATCAAGGTCCTGTGCACGACAGTCGGCGAGACCGCGGCCGACCTCCTCAGCGAGAAGGCCGGCCTGGGCCTGACCGGTGTGTCGGTCCTGATGAGCGCGCTGCTCGCGGTCGTCCTGGTCGTCCAGTTCCGTACGACCGCCTACCGCGCGGGCGTGTACTGGCTCGCCGTCGCCCTGATCAGCGTGGTCGGCACGCTGATCAGCGACAACCTCACCGACAGGATGGGCGTCCCGCTGGAGACGAGCACCACGGTGTTCGCGCTGCTCCTCGCGGTCGTCTTCGTCGTCTGGTACCGGCGTGAGCGCACCCTGTCGATCCACAGCGTCGACTCCACGAGCCGTGAGTCGTTCTACTGGCTGGCGGTGCTGTTCACCTTCGCCCTGGGCACGGCGGCCGGTGACCTGGTCTCCGAGCGGATGAACCTGGGCTACTGGCTCGCGGCGGTCCTGTTCGCCCTGGCCATCGCGGCCGTCGCGCTCGCCCACTTCGCCCTGGGGCTGGACGCGGTGTGGAGCTTCTGGATCGCCTACGTCCTCACCCGCCCGCTCGGGGCCTCGATCGGCGACTATCTCTCCCAGCCGACCGGCGACGGCGGGATCGGCCTGGGCACCGTCGTCACCAGCGCGCTGTTCCTGACGGTCATCCTCGGCCTGGTCGTCCATCTGGCGGTGACGCGCAAGGACGTCGTGGCGCCGCAGAGTGCGGTGCGGCAGGGGATCTGAGCGGTTTGCGCTCGATCGGTGGGCGGGTGGTCACCGGCCATCCGCCCACCTGTCGGTTCAGGCGGCCGACGCGGTCAGGTGCCCGGCGGTGGAGAGGGCGGTGCTGTAGCGGCGCAGCAGGAGTGCGGCGGTGGCGGCGAGGCCGGTGAGGAGGCCGAGCCAGATACCGAGGGTGTCCAGGTGGAGGGCGTACGCGAGCAGCCAGGCGGCGGGCAGTCCGACGGCCCAGTAGCCGATGAGGGTGATGCGGAACCCGCTCTTGGTGTCGTCGAGTCCGCGCAGGAGTCCGACGCCGATGTTCTGGGCGCAGTCGAAGAACTGGAGGAAGGCCGTGACGACCAGGAGCTGCGTCGCGATGGTGAGCGCCCGGTCGGAGCCGGTGTCCAGGAACGGCGCCAGTACGAGGCGCGGCACGGTGAGATACAGGATGCCGACGCCGGCCATGACGGCGGCGGCGCAGGTCAGTGCCGTGTTCTTGATGCGCCGGGCGCCGTCGTGGTTGCCGAGGGCGAGTTCGCGGCTGACGTTGATGGACGCCGCGTGGGAGAGCCCTACGGCCACCTGGAAGACGATGTAGACGAGCTGGTTGACGGCGGTGTGCGCGGCCAGCGCGTCCGGGCCGAACGAGCCTGCCATGAGGGCGGTGACGGAGAAGAACCCGGCCTCCGAGCCGTAGGTGGCGGCGATCGGCACACCGAGGCCGAGGATCCGCTTGAGTACGGCCGGGTCGGTGCGGTTGATGTCGAGGGCGAGGAACGGGGCGAGTGCCCTGTCCTTCTTCGCGGAAAGATAGAGGGCGAGGAAGGACAGCAGGTAGACGGTGGACGTGGCGATGCCGACGCCCGTCAGTCCCAGGCGGGGCAGGCCGAACGTCCCGTGGATCAGGATCCAGTTGAGGCCCGCGTTCACGCCGATCGACACCACGGTGATCCGGAGCAGGGCCTGGGGGCGGCGCATGCCGACGGTGAACTGGCGTACGGCCTGGAACCACAGGCAGGGCAGCAGGCCGGGGGCGAGCGCGAAGAGCATGTTCTGCGTGAGGTGGACGACGTCGGCGTCCTGGCCGAGCCAGGCCAGCGCCTGACCGAGCAGGATCATCAGCAGGGCTCCGGCGAGCCCGGCGAGCGTGGCGACGGCCAGGCCGGCGCGCACGATGGCCCGTACCTCGTCGTGTGCCGACTCGCGGGAGCGGCCCGAACCATCTGACGCATCCGGGTCAGTGCTGTCGGCCGACTGCTCGGCGCGGGCCGCGGCGGCGGCGACCTGGTTGCCGACGGAGGTGACGAGGCCGACGCCCATGGTGCGGATCTGGTTGAAGATCACGATGGCGAGGCCGCCGGCCGCGAGTTCGGTGGTGCCGAGCAGCCCCATCATCACCGTGTCGGTGGTCGTGAGGGCCACCTGGGCGAGCTGGGTGAGGACGAGCGGCACGGCGAGCACACCGAGTGCGCGGCTGTCGCGGAGGAGGGTGGTCAGCATGTGGTGGTCTACCGGTTCCCGCGGAGTTTGGTGAGGAGTTCGTCGACTTCCCGCTCGGTGTCGGGGCTCAGCAGGTTCCGCTCGGCCATCCATTCGTCGTTGAAGACCGTGTCCATGTACTTCTCTCCGCCGTCGTTGATCAAGGCGACCATAGTGGTGCCGGGCGGCAGGTCGGACAGCCGGGCCAGGGCCTCGTGGACGACGCCACCGGCCGAGCCGCCGATGAGCAGACCGGTACGGGCGACCGCCCGGCAGGTCGCGAAGGCCTCGACGTCGCCGACCTTGACGCCCTCGTCGATCAGGTCGAAGTCGACCAGGGCGCCGATCGTCGCGCCCTCGGGCGTGCCGGTGCCGGACTGGTAGTAGTCGTGGGCGGGGCCGCCGAAGGCGATGGACCCCTTGGGCTCCACGCCGATGACGGTGAAGCCGGACATGAGCCTGCTCAGTTCGCGGCCGGTGCCGCACAGGGCTCCGCCGGTGCCGACGGCGCCGATCAGGACGCCGATGTCACCGTCGAGCGCCTCGTGGAGTTCATGGGCCACGGGGAAGTAACCGACGCCGTTGGCGAGGTTGTTGTGCTGCTCGGTGAAGACGGTGTTGTCCTGGCCTCGGGCCATGTCCTCGGCGAGTTCCTCGCGGGCGGCGGTGGCCAGCTCCTCGGCGCCGTCGTCGACGACGTACACCAGTTCGGTGCCCAGCGCCTTCATGCCGCGCAGTTTGTCGGGGGCCGCGTGGTTGTCGACCACGGCGGTGAAGGTGTACCCGCGTTCGGCGGCGATCACCGACAGGCCCAGGCCGGTGTTGCCGGAGGTGGACTCGATGATGCGCCCTCCGGCCCGCAGTTCGCCCGCGGCTTCGGCGGCGTCGATCATGGCGCGGGCCATGCGGATCTTCGCGGTTCCGGTGGGGTTGAACATCTCCAGTTTCAGCAGCAGACGGCTGCCGGTCTCGGTGGTGGCGAGTTCCAGCAGAGGGGTGTAGCCGATGAGGTCGGATATGCGGGAGACCACGGCGGGGCGCTGGAGAGCTCCAGGCATCGAATGCTCCTGTAAGGCAGCGGGCAGGGGGCGGAGGGTATTGGTGCGGGCGGTGGTGTCAGGTGAAGTGACGGTCCAGGCGCCAGCGCGGCCGGGGGCGGTCGGTCCGGTCGATCACGACCTTGGGCGGCAGCGGCAGGTCGTGGAAGGGCGACTCGTTGGAGTCCATCTGGTAGCCGGCCGTGTTCGGGTACACCAGGAGATCCCCGGCTCGCGGCAGGCGCGGGAAAGTGATCTTGCGCCAGGTGAGCATGTCCGACTCCAGACAGGTGGCCGCGCCCACACTGGCCGGGAACACCCCGGCGGGCGCGAGCGGTTCCTGGGGGAGCAGCCGCGGGTCGGGAAGGTACTCGCTGTTGAACCACTGCTCGGACAGGCTCAGGCTCGTCCCGTCCACGGTCAGCAACCGGTAGCCGTCGCGCTCCTTGACGCCCTGGACGGTGAACACGGTGGCCCCGGCCCGGTCGAGCAGGGCGCGCCCGGGTTCCAGGAGCAGTTCAAGACCCGCGTCCCTGAGGACGTCGGCCAGGGTGCCGCCGGTGTTCTCCGGCCGGGTCGCCAGGAGCGCGGCCAGGGCGTCGGCCCCGGCGACGGGGGAGTGGTACGGGTAGAAGTCGCCGCTCCGGAACGACTTCCCGGCGTGATAGTGGGCCGGGCTCTGGTCCTTGAGGAAGGTGTGCCAGGCGTCGGCGTCGGTGTAACTGATGGGCAGGCCGCCGCCGATGCTGATCCGGCCGGCCTCCAGCCCCTTGACGCGGGCCGCCAGGCACAGGTCGGCGAGCCGGGCGGCGAGGTCGGCGCGGGGCTGGAGGGCGTAGCCGGACAGATGGAAGCTGAAGCCCTCCATGCGCAGCGCGTCGCCCGCGGACACACAGCGGTCCATGGCGACGGCCAGCTCGGCCCCGGTCATCCCGAACCGGCTGTGCGGCTGCGCGGGTGGCAGCGCACGCAGGAGCACCCGGCCCGGGCGGACCCGGCCGGTCAGCGCGAGGGTGATGACGGCGTCCAGTTCGTCGAGCGCGTCGACAGCCACCAGCGCGCCGTGCTGGACGGCCAGCCGCAGCAGACGCGGATCCTTCGCGGGCCCGGTCACCACGAGGTGCTCGCCCCGTACGCCGTGCCCGAGCGCCTCGCGCAGCTCCCCGGCGGAGGCCACGTCCACCCCGGCGCCCAGCGCCGCCGCGCGCTCGGCGAAGACGGCCGCCTTGTTGGCCTTCTTCGCGAAGTACACGAAGCCGTCCACACCGGCGGCGGCGAGGGCGTCCCGCATGGCGCGCAGGTTGGCGTCGAAGGCGTCGGGCAGCAGGAAGTGGAAGGGACCGCCGAAGGCGTGGGCGAGTTCGGGCAGCAGCCCGCTGGCCAGCACCGCTTCCGTGGCGGGGTCGGACAGGGCGGGGAGCGAGGGGAAGCCGGGGGCGGTCACTGCCACAGCGGCACCTCGGTGCCCAGGCCCTGGGCGATGGCCAACTGCGCGAAACGGTGGCCGAGCGCGATGTCGGTGACGACGAGACCGCTGTTGTAGGCGAAGATCCGCTCGGTGCCGCTGACGCGTCCGGCAGTGATCCCGGCGATCACGGGCGGGAACTCGGTGTCGACCGCGGGGAGTTTGCCCTCGGCGTCGGCCATGTCGGTGCCGGTGACGTTCATCTGCGCCTCGCTGGTGGCGATGACGCGGTCCGCCCGGTGCAGCGTGGAGGGCGCGAGTCCGTGTCCGACGAGGACGGACAGCGCGCCCGGCTTCAGCCAGCCCGACTCGACGGCGGCCGGGGTGTGCGCGCCGGCCGTGGCCACGATGACATCGGCGTCCATGGCGGCGGCCCGCAGATCGGTGACGATCTCGACGTCCCGGTCGGGGAAGTGCGCGCGCAACTCCTCGCGGACGGCCGCGATGCCCTCGGGGTGGGTGCCGGACAGCATCAGCCGGTCCAGGTCCGGAAGGGTGGTGAGCAGGAACGGCAGGGCGAGGCGCCCCTGGGTTCCGGTGCCGATGACCAGTGCGGAGCGGGCGCCGGGGGCCGCGCATTCACGGGCGAGGAGCGCGGAGACGGCCGGTGTGCGCAGCGAGCCGATGCGGGAGCAGTCCATCATCGCCACCGGCAGCCCGGTGACGTCGTCGTAGAGGGTCAGCGACGTGTAGTAGTGCTGTTCCTCGCGGCCCTTGTCCAGGCCGTGCTTGTACGAGGTCTTGATCGCCACGACGTCGCGGGAGCCGTCCCGGCCCAGCATCGCGTAGGAGACGGAGTGGCCGTCCTCCGGTTTGACGGTCAGCTTGCGGGGGTTGTCGGACTGGCCCGCGTGGAGCGTGCGGTAGGCGCCTTCCACCGTGGCCACCACGTCGGCCAGGGATATCTCGATCCCGGCGAGGTCGCTGGTGGACAGGATCCGCAGATGGGTGCCGTCCCCGGACACCGGGGTGCCGGCCGGGGCGGACGGGATGGCGGCCGAGATGTCGGCCGAAGCGTCGGCCGAGTTGTCGTACGACGTGTCGGGCATGGGTGATTCCTTCGGTGGGGGGCGGGTGTTCAGCTCGTGAACGCTTCGAGGGCGGCCTGGCCGTAGCCGTGCTCGGCGGCCTCGGCGGGCGGCCGGGTGCGCCTGCCGGGGACGCGGACGGAGGCCCGCTTGAGCCAGCGGTCGGTGCCGTCGTAACGGGCCTTGAAGGGGACCCGGCCGTGGACGACGAGGTCGTTGTCGACGACGAGGACGTCACCGGGTTCCAGACTGACGGCGACCGAGACCCTGGCCAGCTCGTCCGACAGGCGGTGGTAGGCGGCGCGGTGTTCCTCGGATGCCTGGTCCAGCGGGGTGTAGGCGGGGTCGAAGCGCAGGGTCGGCCCGTCCGGGGACTGCCACAGCGTGGGTACGAGCGGCGGGGTACCGGCGTAGGACCGGGCTTCGGCGTAGGCGTCGTCGGGGAGGATCGGCAGGGCCGGACTGCTGAGCAACTCGACGTCACCGGAGGGCAGTTCGGCCTGCCGGATGGAGGCGGCGGTGGTGGCGACGGAGTCGTGGTTGCGCATGCAGCCGAGGATCAGCAGATGGGCGCGGCCGGGGTGGAAGGCGTCCTCGGTGTGCGGGCTGAGCAGCACGCTGCTGCTGGCGCCGGTCTGCTCCTCCTCGTGACCGGGGGAGGGCACGATGTTGTGCACGAACCGGCCGTCCTGCTGCCCCTCCCAGGCGATGGGGGTGCCCATCACGGTGGCGAGCAGGAGCAGGGCCACGTCGTACACGGCCCCCGAGGCGGCGGCGGTCGACCAGTGGTCCGGCGTGGGGCCGATGGCCTCGTCGTCCACGGGGATGCCGCGTACGACGTACAGGCCGGCGGAGGTGTCCACCGGGCGGCAGGCGTCGCGGATACCGGCACCGAGGGCGGCGGCAGCGGCCGGGACCTCGCGTACGAGGGCTTCGGAGCGGGGGTCCCCGCCGTGGGCGGAGAGGAGGTGCTGGGCCGCTTCGGTCAGTTCGTGTACGGCGTGCGGGTCGAGCTGGCGCACAGGCGTGACTGCCGTCGGCATGGTCAACCGTCCGTTCATGGGGGCGCGTGCGGGCGCGGTGGGGTGGCCGGCGAAAGCCGGGCCGGGGCGTGCCGGGTGGATCGGCCGCACGGGACACGTGGGTCGGCGGAGTCGCGATCCGTTTACGCACCCGGTCGGCTGGATTAGGTTAGCCATGCCTAAGTTAGGCGGCTTGAGCGAAGGGTGCAGTACTCCAGTTGGAGTATTGCCGCATGGTGATCCCTTAGGGTAGGCATACCTAAGTAAATGGATGCCGCTTTTGGGAAGCCGAGGAACAAGTGGACCTGACGAGACGTCGATTGCTGTGGGCCGGTGCCGCTCTGACCACGGCGTCCGTGCTGACCGCGTGCGGCAGCGGCGCCGGCGACCAGCCGGCCGGGTCCGCCGGCGGAGGGTCCGCGAAGCCCCGCAAGGGCGGCACGCTGCGGGTCGGGGCCCTCGGCCGCGCGAGCGCCGTCACCCGCGACCCGCACGGGGTCCAGTCCAACGAGAGCGACTACCTGATCATCAGCCTCGTATACGACGCGCTGACCGTGCCCGGCGCCAGGCCGAACACCGCGCCCCGCCTCGCCGCGAGCTGGGAGGCCTCGGCCGACCTGAGGACCTGGAAGTTCAGGATCGCCAAGGGCGCCAAGTTCCACGACGGTTCCCCGGTGACCGCGAAGGACGTCGTCTTCTCGCTCAAGCGGCTGCGCGCCACCCCCGCCGGCGCCTCCCGCCTGCCGGGCATCGAGGCGAAGAACATCACCGCCGAGGGCACCGACACGGTCGTCCTGGTCTCCGACTACGCCAACGCCGAACTCCCGCTCCTCACCCGTCTGACCACCTTCGTGATCCCCGACGGCACGAGCGACAAGGACATCGCGAAGGCACCGGGCACCGGACCGTTCAAACTCGACTGGTTCCGGGACGGCAACGCACGCCTGGTGCGCAACGACTCCTGGTACGGCGGGGCCGTGCACCTGGACGCAATCGAGGTGAAGATCTTCGAGAGCCCGCAGGCCATGGCCAACGCGCTGCTCGCCGGGCAGATCGACGTCGCCTCCAACGCCGGTGCCATCGCGGCGCGTACGGCGAAGACACGCGGCGACGTCCAGACCGTCCGCCGGCCCAACGACATGGCGATGCCGATCGTCATGCGCACCGCCGACGGCCCCTTCGCCGACGCCAGGGTGCGCGAGGCGCTGCGCCTGGCCGTCGACCGCGAGGCCATGGTGAAGCAGGTCCTGTCCGGCTACGGCAGCGTCGCCAACGACATCCTCGGCACCGGCGACCCCGCCTACGCCAAGCAGATCCCGCAGCGCGCCCGTGACCTCGCCAAGGCCAGGCAACTGCTGAAGGAGGCCGGATTCGACACCTCCAGGACCTACGAGCTGTACACCACCGAGGACATCTCCGGCCTCGCCGAGTCGGCCACCCTCTTCGCCACCCAGGTACGCGAGGCCGGCGTCAGGATCAAGGTCGTCAAGCAGGAGTCCGCGGTCTTCTGGGACAAGACCTGGCTCAAGGGCGACCTCTACACCACCTACTGGGGCACCAACGACTCGGTGGTCTTCTTCGCCAGCAAGACCATGGTCTCCGGCAGCGCGCAGAACGAGGCCGGCTGGAAGGACACCGCATTCGACACCGCGTACCAGAAGGCCATCGGCACCGCAGACGCCGCCCGGCGCACCCAACTGCTCCAGAAGATGCAGCAGATCGAGTACGACAGCTCCGGCTACCTCCTGTGGGGCATGGCCGACGGAGTCGACCTCGCCGCCGCCAAGGTGCACGGACTGCCGACCCTGCCCGGCTACGGCCGCGTCCAGCTCGAAAAGGCATGGCTGGCCAGTTGATACCGGACATCGGAGAGCCGGCCGCCCTCCCGGCGGCGTCCGCCGGGAGCCGGCCGGCCCCGCCCGTGGCGGCGCGGCTCGCGGCCCGCGCCGGCCTCGTCGTTCTCGTCGTTCTCAAACGCGCGGCGCTCCTCGCGACGCTGCTCGCCGTCGTGTTCATCGGCGTCGCGCTGCTCCCCGGTGACGCGGCGAGCGCCACCTCGGAGCGCGGCGAGAGCGCCGCGGACCTGGCCCGGCGGCGGGCGCGGCTCGGCCTCGACCGGCCCGTCCTGGAACGGTTCTGGGACTGGATGTCCGGGCTGCCCACCGGAAACCTCGGGACCTCCGCACATGGTGAACGCGTAAGCTCCATGCTGGCCACGGCGTTCCCCAACACCCTGGTGCTCAGCGGAACAGCCCTGGTCCTCACGGCTCTGCTCTCCCTGGCGTTCGCGTCCGGCGCGGCCCTGCGACCCGGCGGACGCCTCGACCGGATCGTCGGCGGCGCGTCGACCGCCGTGTTCGCCGTCCCGGAGTTCGTCGTCGCCGTCGGACTCGTCCTGGTGCTGTCGCTGTGGACCGGCTGGCTGCCCGCCGTCACCCTCACCGACGGCGACGGCACTCCCGCCTCCTGGACCATGCTCGTACTCCCCGTGCTGGCCCTGACCATTCCGCAGGCCGGCTGGAACACACGCATCGCCCGCGCGGCCCTCGCCGACGAGGCCCGCGCCCCCCATGTCGAGGCCGCCGTCCTCGACGGCCTGCCGCCGCACCGGGTGATGCTGTGGCACGTCCTGCCGGGCGCCCTGCCGACCATCGCCACCGGACTCGCCACCTCGTCAGGAGTGCTGCTCGGGGGAGCGGTCGCGGTGGAGACCATCTTCAACTACCCAGGCGTCGGAGCCGTGCTGGCCTCCGCGGTCGCCGACCGGGACACCCCGGTGATCGCCGGCGTGACCGTGCTGGCGGGCGCGGCCATCACCGTCGTACTGCTGGCGGCCGACCTCCTGCGCGACCTCATGACAGTAGGCCGACGATGACCATCCCCCACCGCGCGGCCCGCTTCCTCCGGGTCCTGCCCGCCGCGCTGCTTGTCGTCCTCGCCCTTGTCGGACCGTGGATCACACCCCACGCGGTGGACGAGCCCGGCACGATGCCGTTCGCCGAACCCGGCGACGGGGCACTCCTCGGCGGGGACCAGCTCGGCCGCGACGTCCTCAGCAGAGTGCTGGCGGGCGGTCGTGAACTCGTACTGTCGGCACTGCTCATCGCCGTGGTGGTCACGGCCGCCGCAGCCGTCATCGGGACGATCGGCGCCCTGCGACCGGCCGTCGGCCGCGTCGTCGAGCGCGCCGCGGACGTTCTCATCCTTCTCCCCGCCGTGCTGGGCATCATGCTGGTCGCCCTGTCCTGGCCGGGCGGCGGCCGTCTCGCCGTGGCCGTCGCGGCCGTCGTCCTCGGACTGCCCTACGCCGTCCGCCTCGTCGCCCACGCCGCCGCCCCCGTGGCCGCGTCCGGCTACGTCGAAGCGGCGGCGGCCGGCGGCGAGCGGCTCTGGTTCCTCGTGGTCCGGGAAGTGCTGCCCAACCTGCGTGCCATCCTGCTCGCGCTGTTCGGCCTGAGATTCGTCGCGGCGGTCTACGTCGTCTCCATGGCCGGCTTCCTCCAGATCGGCCCCCAACCCCCGGCCGCCGACTGGGCGTTGATGATCCGCGAGAACTCACCCGGCATCCTGCTGAATCCCTGGGCCGTCCTCGCCCCCAGCGCGGCGATCGGCCTGCTGGCACTGAGCGTCAACCTCGCGGCGGCCGCCCTGGCCCCGCAGACCGGCCGGAAGGCGGTAACCCTGCTGTGAGCCCCACCCCCGACCAGCACAGGGACACCGCTGCCCGACTTCCCGCACCGGTGGCCGAGGTGAACGGACTCGGCATCACCGCCTCGGACGGCCGCCGTCTCCTCGGCGACATATCCATGAGCCTGCGCCCGGGCCGACTTGTCGCGATCACCGGCCCGTCGGGAGCGGGCAAGACGACCCTGATGCGCGCCCTCCTCGGCCAACTGCCCCCCGACACCGCGCACTCGGCAGGACACCTCCACGTACTCGGCCACGACATGCTCGACCTGGGCGAACGCGAACGCCGTGAGATCCGCAGAACCAAGATCGCCTACGTCGGTCAGGATCCCGCGTCGGCCCTCAACCCCCGACTGCGCATCCGCACGCTCCTCACCGAGCTGAACACGGACCGCACCCCCACGGCCGTACGCGATCTGTTGGACGCGGTCCGCCTGCCGGCCGAGCCCAGGTTCGCCTCCCGCCGTCCGGGCCAGCTCTCGGGCGGCCAACTGCGCCGAGTCGCACTGGCCCGCGCCCTGTCCAAACGGCCGGCCCTGCTGCTTCTGGACGAGCCCACCGCCGGACTCGACCCGGCGCTCCGCGGCGAGATCACCGAACTGCTCCGCCGCCTGACCCACGAGCACCAGCTCGCCGTGGCCTTCGCCTCCCATGACGCGGACGTCGTCGCACAACTCGCCGACGATGTCGTGGTGTTGGGTTCGGACGGGGCGCGGGGGGACCGGCTGAAGCGTCCTTCGGTTACTTCTGTTGCGGCAACTGGCCGGGAGCCGTCGGGTGCGGATGCGGGTGCCGCAGGCGCTGAAGGTGCTGAAGGTGCTGAGGGCGCCCCTGTCCTCGAAGTCCACGACCTCAGCGTGACGTTCGGCCGCGGGGGAGAAGGGAGCCAGCCGGTCCTGGACGGCGTCCACCTCTCCGTGGCCCAGGGCTCGGCGGCAGCCGTCGTCGGAGCCTCCGGGTGCGGCAAGACGACACTGGCCCGGACACTCGTCGGCCTCCAGCGGAGCCGGTCGGGCACCGTACGGCTCGACGGCACAGCCTTGCCCGCGGCCATGTGGCGCCGCAGCCGGGAACAGCGCCGCCGGATCCAACTGATCACCCAGAACCCGCTCGGCGCGCTCAACCCCAGCCGTACGGTGGGCTCTTCGGTGGCCAGGCCGCTGCGCGTGCACCACAGAACCCCCGCGGCCTCCGTCGATCGGGTCGTCGAGGATCTGCTGAACCAGGTCGGACTGCCCCCCGCGTTCGCCGACCGGTATCCGCACGAACTGTCGGGCGGACAGCGCCAACGGGTGGCGATCGCCAGGGCCCTCGCGGCCGGACCCGACATCCTGATCTGCGACGAGATCACCTCCGCACTCGACGAGGCCACCGGCCACGCGGTCATGGACCTGCTCCAGCACCTGCGCGAGGACCGGTCCATGACGCTCATCGTCATCAGCCACGATCTGCCCCTCGTCCGGGACCGCACGGAGACGGTCACCGTCCTCGCCGACGGGCGAGTGGTGGAGTCCGGCCGCACGGCGGATGTCTTCGCCGATCCACGGCACCCGGCCACACGCGAACTCTGCCGCGACTTCGTGACGTGAATCGCGCGGCCTTTCGCGATTCCGGTGCAGTAGTTGATTTTTTCAGTGAAGGTGAATGATGCTCCGCGTGCTGCTGGTCCATGGCCGGGATTCCGTGTATTCCCGGGTCGACGACCTCATGGAAAGAGCGTCGGGCATCGAACTGGTCGCAGCAGTCGAAAGTGGGATCGAAGGTGTCCGGCTGGCTTGTGAACTGCGGCCGGACGTGGTTCTCGTCCACCACGACGCGACGGGGATCGACGGCATCGAGGTGTCCCGTCAGATCACGCAGGCGCCGTGGGCGGCGGGTGTTCGGGTGGTGATGCTGGCCGATGCCATCACGGAGACCTGGGTGTTCGGGGCCCTGAATTCCGGAGTCAGCGGATTCCTCGAAATCGGGGATCAGGCGGCAGGACTTGTCGATGCGATAAAGTCCGTCGCTCGCGGCGACGCGCATTTGTCACCGGCCGCGACGCGCTGCGTCCTCGACAGGATATTTCCGCTGACGCACATCGTCGTCGGCGAGGAAATGGACGAGAGGTTCACCGATCTCACCCCGAGGGAACGGGAAGTGGTTTCCTTCGCGGCTCTCGGTCTGGACAACAGGGAGATATCCGATCGCCTGATCGTCTCGCACCTCACCGTGAAGACCCACATCAATCGGGCCATGCTCAAGCTCGACATCAGAAGCCGCGCCCAGCTCGTCGCGGAGGCACATCGAAACGGCCTCGTCCGCGCGAGAGGCGAGGAGGCACGATAGTCGCTCGGGCGGCGACACGCCCGTGATGTCTCCCCCCGCCCTGATAATAGGGGCGGGCGGCTGAGGCCTGTCCTGTGCACAGCCCGGCAAGAAGTGGGAGGGGCCATGACCGAGGGTGACGGTGAGCGTCGGCCTGCGGGAGAGCTGGAGGCGAGCGTACTCGCCGCGCTCTGGGCGGCGGGGAAACCGCAGTCGGCCGCCGAGGTCCGGGCGGTGATGCCACAGCCGCTGGCCCGCACGACGGTCGCGACACTGCTGGTCCGGCTCCACGACAAGGGTGTTGTCGGCCGCAGTCCGGCGAAGCGCGGTTTCGTCTACTTCCCCGTCGAGGACTCCCATGGCCTGACCGCCCGCCGAATGCACCGCGAACTCGACCAGGACGAGGACCGGAGCACGGTACTTGCCCGGTTCGTCGAACATCTCACCACCGAGGACGAGCAGGAACTGAGGCGCCTGCTGGACGAGAACGGACGCTGACCCGGCCGCCGGCAGCCGGTGTTCAGTCCCCGTCCCCTTCCCCGTCCCCGATCCGTACGAGCCCGCTCTCGTAGGCGAAGATCACCGCCTGGATACGGTCCCGGAGGCCCAGCTTGGTCAGGATCCGGCCCAGGTGGGTCTTGACGGTCGTCTCCCCGACGAAGAGGCGGCCCGCGATCTCACCGTTGGCCAGTCCCCGGGCGACCAGGGCGAGGACGTCCCGTTCCCGTTCGGTGAGAGCCCCGAGGCGGCTGCGCTGGGCGGGAGCGGACGCGGGGGCGTGCAGGACGAAGCGTTCGACAAGGCGCCGGGTGAGCGAGGGCGCCACCATGACCTCGCCCCGCAGCACCGCACGCACGGTCACCAGGATCTCCTCGGCGGGGGCGTCCTTGACGAGGAACCCGTTCGCGCCGGCCCGCAGAGCGGCGTAGGCGTACTCATCGAGGTCGAAGGTGGTGACGACGAGGATCCGGGGCCCGTGGGGCTGCGCGCAGAGGTGCTCGGTCGCGGCGAGACCGTCCAGACCGGGCATGCGTACGTCCATCAGGACGAGGTCCGGCTCCAGCGCGGCCACGCCCGCGATCGCCGCGTCGCCGTCGGCGGCCTCGCCCACCACGGTGAGGTCGGGCTGGCTGTCGACGACCATGCGCAGCCCCATCCGGATCAGCTCCTGGTCGTCGCAGATCAGCACACGGGAGGGTGCCGCGGTCGGAGACGGCATTGGGACCGGGGCCGGGGCGGTCATGGGGTCGCCCCGGTGGGTTCGGCACCGGTGGGGCGCAGGACGGCGGCGACCCGGTAGCCGCCGTCGGGCGTGGGCCCCGCGTCGACACTCCCGCCGTAGAGGGCGGTGCGTTCGCGCATGCCGGTCAGTCCGTGCCCCGAGGAGTGCGGCGGGGCGGCGGGCGCCGTGGCGGCTGCCCCGCCGGCTCCGGCCGAGTTCCGTACCTGGACGCGGACCAGCCGTCCGGGCCCCTGGGTGCCGGTGTCGACCCGTACGTGGATCGTGGCGTCCGGAGGCGCGTGCTTGACGACGTTGGTGAGGGCCTCCTGCACGATGCGGTACGTCTGCACGCCGACATCCGCCGCGAGGCCTTCGCACTCTCCGTGAAGGTCCAGCCGGGCGCGTGTGCCGCCCGTGTCGAGGCGCTGGACCAGCCGCCGTAGTGCGACGGCCAGCGACTCGGCCGTCCCGTCGGGTTCGGGGCCGGAACCGGAGCCGGGGCCGAACCCGGGGCCGTGGGCGGGGAGGGGGCCGCCGGCATGGGCGTCCGCGCCGGGCGTGCGCAGCACCTCCAGCAGTCGGCGCAGTTCACCCAGGGCCTCGCGGCCGGTCGCGCTGATGACGCCGAAAGTGCGGTCGACGGCGGCGGGGTCGACCTGCCGCATCATCCTGCCGCCCTCGGCGTTCAGCACCATGACGCTCACACTGTGCGCGAGGACATCGTGGATCTCGCGGGCGATGCGAGCCCGTTCCTCGGCGACGGCGACCCGGGCCAGCGCGAGACGTTCCGACTCGGCGAGCGCGACCCGCCGCTCGAACTCGGCGATGTAGGCACGCCGGGCACGGACGTACTCGCCGAACACCCAGGCCCCCGCCAGCAGAAGCTCCACCGCGAGCAGCGTGAGCCAGGCCCCCCGGGCACCCGGGCCCTGGTGGTCCCGCTGCCACGCGGGGACCCACAGCAGAACGCAGCCGGTGGCACAGATCATCGTCGCCGCGGCGGCCCGGCGCAGGCCACGCACCGTGAGGGTGGCCAGCACCGCCGCGAGCGAGACCGCGCCGCGCCCCGGTTCCTGTCCCCAGACGTGTCCGAGATACTGCGCCCAGAACGCCGCAGTCACCAGGGCCGCGACGAGCACCGGCCGACGACGGCGCCACAACAGGGGAAGCACCAGGGCCGCGTACACGACGACCTGCACCCGGACCGGCCGCCAGCCCGGCTCCGCGCGGATCACCGGGGGCACGGCCACCAGCACGACCAGCAGGAGGTCCGTCAGCCACGGGTGGCCGCGTCGGAGGCGGGGCAGGGTCTCGATGAGCCGTTGCACCACCTCACGCTACGGCCGGGGCCCGCACCACCACATCGTCCTGCGGGGCGTCGCGGGGTCATCCTGCGGTCGTACAGGGACCGGCCGGGGATACGACGTGCGGCTCCCCGGGCCGCTTCCAGCATGGCCGTCATGTCGATCACCACCGAGTTCCTCAGGCGACCTCTCATGACCGGTGCCGTGGCGGCCAGTTCACGGCGGCTGGCTTTCGCGATGACCGAAGGGATCGGCCTGGAGCGGGCCCGGCTCGTCGTCGAACTCGGCCCGGGAACCGGGATCTTCACCGACGCGATCCTCGCCCGGCTCGCCCCCGGCGCACGGCTCGTCGCGGTCGAGCTGAACCCGGTGCTCGCCGCCCGGCTGGCGGCCACCCGGCGTGACACCCGGCTGACCGTGGTGGCGGGCTCGGCCGCCGGGCTGGCCGCCATCGTGGGCGAGCCGGTCGACGCGGTGGTCTCCGGGCTGCCGTGGACGGTCATGCCGAAGCAACGGCGCGCACAGATCCTGGACGCCGTGACCGACGTCCTCGAACCCGGCGGCCGGTTCACCACCTTCGCGTATCTGCACGCGGCCTGGACCCCGCCCGCCCGTGACTTCACCGCCGAACTGGCAGGCCGGTTCCACCGGTTGGAACGCTCGCCCGTGGTGTGGGGGAACCTCCCGCCCGCATTCGCGCACCGGGCCACCCGGTAGCCCCCTTCGCCGACGCCACCACAGTCACCCGCACCCGCCCGGCCCCGGGAACGCCGGCCGAACCCGGGCCCGGTACCATCACGGCCCGTCGCCCGAATGACCCTGGGGCGCCGGGGGAAGGATGCGGGGTGACGTCGTGGCGGCGGGCGTGCCCCGCCGGGCAGCCCTGCGAGGGAGGCGGCGTGGACGGCGAACACAGAGGTGACCCGGGACTGTTCGGCCCGGATTCCGTGACGTGGCAACTGCACGCCGACCCCATGATGTGGGTCGCCGGAATCCGCGCGCTGTACCTCCAGGCGCTGCATCCGCGCGCGGTGCGCGGGGTCGTACAGAACTCGGACTTCCGCAAGGACGCCTGGGGCCGGCTGATGCGCACCGAGAGCTTCGTCGGCACCACGACCTACGGGACCAAGGACGCGGCCGAGAAGGCGGGCGCCCGCGTCCGGAAGATCCACCGCATGCTGTCCGCCGTCGACCCGGACACCGGGGAACGGTACGGCGTCGACGAACCCGGACTGCTGCTGTGGGTGCACTGCGCCGAGATCGACTCCTATCTGCACGTCCTGCGTCGCTCCGGATACCCGGTTACCGACGCCCACGCCGACCAGTACATCCGAGAACACCTGGTCAGCGCCCGTCTGGTGGGCCTCGACCCCGGCGCCGTACCGGCGAGCCAGGCCGAGATGCGCGCGTACTTCGACAAGACGCGGCCCGAGCTGGCCGTCGGAGCCGAGGCACGTGAAGTGGACGACTTTCTCCGCCGTCCACCGACGCATCCGCTGCTCGTCCCGGCGCGGGAGGTGCTGTGGCGGCGCGTGGCGCGGCTGGCGTACGCCTCTCTGCCGCCGTACGCCCACGAGCTGTACGGCAGAGCGGCAGCCGAACCGGCCACCGTGACCCGGCAGTTGCGTGCCACCGGCACCCTCCTGCGCTGTGTTCCCGCACGTCTTCGCCGGCAGCTTCCGCCCAAACACGTCCTGCGGGCCATGTCACGCCTCGGCCCCGGCTCGCGCCCCGCGCCGTACAAAGTCGGAGGACGGCTCGCCATACTGGACGGGCCGGGGGAGGCGAACAGGACCGGGGGCGGCAGTACGAGATGGCGGACACCAGACTGATCCAGGGCCGGTACCGGCTGATCGATCTGATCGGGCGCGGCGGCATGGGGGAAGTGTGGCGCGCCCGCGACGAGTCGCTCGGGCGGCAGGTCGCCGTGAAATGCCTGAAGCCGCTCGGGCCGCACCACGACCAATCCTTCACCCGTGTACTGCGCGAGCGCTTCCGCCGCGAGGCGCGGGTCGCCGCCGCGCTGCAGCATCGCGGGGTGACCGTCGTGCACGACTTCGGCGAGTCCGAGGGGGTGCTCTATCTCGTCATGGAGCTGCTGGACGGACGCAATCTGAGCCAGCTCCTGGAGGACAACAGACACCATCCGCTGCGCGTCCCGGACGTCGTCGACATCGCCGACCAGGTCGCCGCCGCCCTCGCCTACACCCACGAACAGGGCATCGTCCACCGTGACCTGAAGCCCGCGAACATCATGCGGCTGTCCGACGGCACGGTGAAGATCTGCGACTTCGGCATAGCGCGTCTCGGCCACGACATCGGCTTCACCTCCCGGCTCACCGGCACCGGAATCGCCATGGGCACCCCGCACTACATGTCGCCGGAGCAGATCAGCGGCGCCGAGGTCGACCAGCGCAGCGACCTGTACTCCTTCGGCTGTGTGCTCTACGAACTGGCCACCGGGGCACCGCCGTTCGACCTGGACGACGCCTGGGCGGTCCTCATAGGGCATCGTGACACCCCGCCCGAGCCGCCGCGCGGCCACCGCCCGGAGATCCCCGAGTTCCTGGAGCGGATCATCCTGGCGCTCCTCGCCAAGCATCCCGACGAACGCCCGCGTGACGCACGGGAGCTGGCCCGCCGGATCGGCGCGGGCCGCGCCACCCCGCTGTACGTGCCGACCGTCGTCTCCCCGCGACCCCACTTCCCGCCGCCCGAACCCGCCGCCCGTGAACCCCGGCTGCCGTCCTGGACCCGGGGCATGACAGGCGGCCACAGGGCGACCGGCGCGGGCATCCGCGCCCTGCCCCCGGACCCGGCGGCCGGCCTCACCGGCGACTGGACCGCCCGCCCGGCCACCGGCCGCCCCGAGGCACCCGTACCGCAACTGCCGCCCGTTCCCTCGCCGCAGACACTCACCGCACTGGCCGGACGGCACAACGCCGGCCTGAGCCTGGGGCGCCTCGGGCGCTGGGCCGAGGCGGGCGAGGTGCACCGCGCGGTCGCCGCCGAACGCGAACACGTCCTCGGCCCCGCCCACCCCGACACCCTCGCCAGCCGCTACGAGATCGGCTTCACCCTCAGCCGCACCGGCCGCGCCGCCGACGCCCTGCGCGAGTACACCCATGTGGCCAGGGAACGCGAACGGGTGCTCGGCGCCGACCACCCGGACACGCTGGCCGCCCGGCAGGAAACGGCGTACGTCCTGGGCCAGCTGGGCCGCCACTTCGAGGCGCACCAGGCCTACACGGCAGTCCTGGCCGCCCGGGAGCGCACGACGGGCCCCGACCATCCGGACACCCTGCGCTGCCGCCACAACCTCGCCTTCAACCTGAGCCGTCTGGGGCGCCTGGAGGACTCGTACCGCATGGCCCGCGAGGTGGCGGCGGCGCGCGCCCGGGTGCTCGGCGCCGCCCATCCGGACACACTGGTCACCCAGTACGAGGTCGCCTACGCCCTCGGCCAGTTGGGGCGCTGGCCGGAAGCCCTGCGGACATACCAGGAGGTCGCCGCCGCACGCGCCGAGGCATTCGGCCCGGACCACCCCGACACCCTCGCGGCCCGCTACGAGGTCGGCATCAGCCTCGGGCGGCTCGGCCGCAGCACGGAGGCCCTCAAGCTGTACCGCGACCTGATCGACGACCGCACCCGCGTCAACGGCCCCACGCACCCCGAGACCCTGCGCGCCCGGCACGGTCTCGGCGTCAACCTGGGCCGCCTGGACCGCTGGGAGGAGGCGCTCGCCGAGTCCCGTGACGTGTGCGCGATCCGGGAGCGGACCCTGGGCGCGGACCATCCGGACACACTGGTCAGCCGTCGTGAGGTGGCCGTCGGCCTGGGCTGGCTCGGCCGCTGGCCCGACGCCCTGGCCGAGTACCGGCGGGTCGCCACCGCCCGCGAACAGGTGCTCGGCGCCGGCCATCCCGACACCCTCGCCAGCCGCAACGACGAGGCCCACTGCCTGGAGCAGCTCGGGCGGGGCGCCGAGGCCGTTGAGCTGTACCGGAGGGTGGCTGTGCTCCGGCAGCAGCAGCGGGCCTCCGGCGGTTGAGGTGCACGGTTGGGCTGAGGGTCTGCTGCGGCGCCGTCGTGGCTGGTCGCGCAGTTCCCCGCGCCCCTCTAGGGGCGCTGCGCGCCCTAGAGGGGCGCGCGGTCTGGCCCAGGTGATCATCGCGTGTTACCAAGGACCATGCCCGTACATGAGCGCCCCGGACGATCCGACGTACGCGACCGATACGACGCGGTGATCGTCGGTGGTGGTCACAACGGTCTTGTCGCCGCCGCCTACCTGGCCCGGGCCGGGAAGTCCGTGCTGGTCCTGGAGCGGCTGGCCACGACCGGTGGCGCCGCCGTGTCGACCCGCCCCTTCAGCGGGGTGGACGCCCGGCTGTCCCGCTACTCCTACCTGGTCAGCCTGCTGCCCCGGAAGATCGTGCGCGATCTCGGCCTGGACTTCCGGGTGCGCGGGCGCACAGTCTCCTCGTACACCCCCGTGGAACGCGGCGGACGGGCCACCGGGCTGCTCGTCGGCGGCGGCGTGCGCCGCACCCGCGAGGCCTTCGCGCGCCTCACCGGAGGGGAACGCGAGTACGAGTCCTGGCAGCGTTTCTACGGCATGACCGGCCACGTGGCCGAAAAGGTGTTCCCCACTCTCACCGGGCCGCTGCCCACCCGCGACGAGCTCCGCCGCCGTATCGGGGACGAGGACGCCTGGCGCACTCTCTTCGAGGAGCCGATCGGCGCCGCCGTCGAGGCGAACTTCGCCGACGACCTCGTACGCGGTGTCGTCCTCACCGACGCGCTCATCGGCACCTTCGCCGACGCCCACGACCCCTCCCTCCGGCAGAACCGCTGCTTCCTCTACCACGTCATCGGCGGCGGCACCGGCGCCTGGGACGTGCCCGTGGGCGGCATGGGCGCCCTCACCGACGCGCTGGCCGGCGCCGCCCGGAACGCGGGCGCCGTGCTCGCCACCGGCCACGAGGCCGTACGGGTCGACACGGACGGCCGCGCCGCCGAGGTGACGTACCGGACGGCCGACGGGGAGGGGGTGGTCGGTGCCCGGCACGTCCTCGTCAACGCCTCGCCGCAGGAACTGGCCGCGCTGACGGGCGACACGCCGCCGAGCCCCGCCGAGGGCGCCCAGCTCAAGGTGAACATGCTGCTCACCCGGCTGCCGCGGCTCAAGGACACCTCCGTCGACCCACGCGAGGCGTTCGCCGGGACCTTCCACATCGCCGAGGGGTACGAGCAACTCGCCGCCGCCCACGCCCAGGCGACGGCCGGTGAGCTGCCCGCCGCGCCGCCGTCCGAGATCTACTGCCACTCCCTCACCGACCCGACGATCCTCGGCCCGGACCTCGTCGAGCGGGGCTACCAGACGCTGACCCTGTTCGGCCTGCACACCCCCGCACGACTGTTCGTCCGCGACAACGACGCCGTCCGCGACGAACTGCTGAAGTCCACTCTCGCCCAGCTCGACGCCCACCTCGCCGAGCCCCTGGCGGACTGCCTGGCCACCGACGCCGACGGCCGTCCCTGCATCGAGGCGAAGACCCCTCTCGACCTCGAACGCGACCTGCGCCTGCCCGGCGGCAACATCTTCCACCGTGACCTGACCTGGCCCTACGCCCAGGAGGACACCGGACGCTGGGGCGTGGAGACCGGGCACGCCAACGTCCTGCTGTGCGGGGCGGGCGCGGTGCGCGGGGGTGGCGTGAGCGGGGTGCCCGGGCACAACGCCGCCATGGCCGTACTGGAGACGGACGAGGGCTGAACCGGCCGCCATCGCGGTCAGGCGCGCCCGGCCCTCCGTGGCCAAGAATCTGACGGTGTATCAGAAAAGGTCTTCCCTCGTCCGGAGGACTGCGGCATCCTGCCGCCATGCAGACGGAGCTGAGCAGGAAACTGGGCATCGAGCACGCCGTCTTCGGCTTCACGCCGTTCCCCGCCGTCGCCGCGGCCATCAGCCGGGCCGGGGGTTTCGGGGTGCTCGGCGCGGTCCGGTACACGGACCCGGACGACCTCAAACGCGACCTGGACTGGATCGAGGCGCACGTCGACGGCCGCCCGTACGGCCTGGACGTGGTCATGCCGGCCCGGAAGGTCGAAGGGGTCACCGAGGCCGAGGTCGAGGCGATGATCCCCGAGGGGCACCGCCAGTTCGTCCGGGACACCCTGGCCAAGTACGGCGTGCCCGAGCTGGCCGAGGGCGACGCGGCCGGGTGGCGCATCACGGGGTGGATGGAACAGGTCGCCCGCGGCCAGCTCGACGTGGCCTTCGACTACCCGATCAAACTGCTGGCCAACGCGCTGGGCTCGCCGCCCGCCGATGTCGTGGCCCGCGCGCACGATCAGGGTGTGCTCGTCGCGGCCCTCGCGGGCAGCGCCCGGCACGCGCTCAAGCACGCCGAGGCCGGCATCGACATCGTCGTCGCCCAGGGCTACGAGGCCGGCGGTCACACCGGCGAGATCGCCTCCATGGTGCTGACCCCCGAAGTCGTCGACGCGGTCGGCCCGTTGCCCGTCCTCGCCGCCGGCGGAATCGGCAGCGGACGACAGGTGGCCGCCGCGCTGGCCCTCGGCGCCCAGGGCGTCTGGCTGGGCTCCCTCTGGCTGACCGTCACCGAGGCCGACATGCACTCGGCCGCGCTCACCCGGAAGCTGCTCGCGGCCGGGTCCGGCGACACCGTCCGCTCCCGCGCCCTGACCGGCAAACCCGCACGTCAGCTCCGCACCGACTGGACCGACGCCTGGGACTCCACCGACGGACCCGGCACCCTCCCCATGCCGTTGCAGGGCCTGCTCGTCGCCGACGCCGTCTCGCGCATCCAGAAGTTCGAGGTCGCACCGCTCCTCGGCACACCGGTCGGCCAGATCGTCGGCCGGATGAACAGCGAGCGCAGCGTCCAGGCCGTCTTCGACGACCTGACCAGCGGTTTCGAGGAAGCCGTGAACAGGGTCAACGAGATCGCGGGACGCACCGCCGACGGAAGGGGCGACCAGCCGTGAGCGATACAGCGAGCGGAACATCGGGCGTCGAGTCCCTCAACGGATTCTGGGCGCAGGCCGCCGCCGACCCCGAGCGTACGGTCCTCGTCGCGCCCGACGGTGAGCAGTGGACCGCCGGACGCCTGCACGCCGCCACCAACCAGCTGGTCCACGGGCTGCGCGCCGCCGGACTCGGACGCGGTGACGCCTTCGCCGTGGTCCTGCCCAACGGTGTCGAGTTCCTCGTCGCGTATCTCGCCGCCTCCCAGGCCGGGTTCTACCTCGTCCCCGTCAACCACCACCTCGTCGGGCCCGAGATCGCCTGGATCGTCTCCGACTCCGGCGCCAAGGTGCTCATCGCGCACGAGCGGTTCGCCGACGCGGCCCGCGCCGCCGCCGACGAGGCCAGGCTCCCGGCGGACCGGCGGTACGCGGTCGGCGAGGTCGACGGATTCCGGCCGTACGCCGAACTCCTCGACGGACAGCCCGAATCGCCGCCCGGCGAACGCACCCTCGGCTGGGTCATGAACTACACCTCGGGCACCACGGGCCGCCCGCGCGGCATCCGGCGCCCCCTACAGGGCAAGCCGCCTGAGGAGACGTACCTCGGCGGGTTCCTCGCCATCTTCGGCATCATGCCGTTCGGCGGGAACACGCACCTCGTCTGCTCACCGCTCTACCACACCGCCGTACTCCAGTTCGCGGGCGCGTCCCTGCACATCGGGCACCGACTGGTGCTGATGGACAAGTGGACACCGGAGGAGATGCTCCGCGTCATCGACGCCCATCAGTGCACACACACCCATATGGTGCCGACCCAGTTCCACCGGCTGCTCGCCCTGCCGGAGGAGGTGCGGCGGGCGTACGACGTGTCGTCGATGCGGCACGCCATCCATGGCGCCGCGCCCTGCCCCGACCATGTGAAACGGGCCATGATCGACTGGTGGGGCGACTGCGTCGAGGAGTACTACGCGGCCAGCGAGGGCGGCGGGGCGTTCGCGACAGCCGAGGACTGGCTGAAGAAGCCCGGCACGGTCGGCAAGGCCTGGCCGATCAGCGAACTCGCGATCTTCGACGACGACGGCAACCGGCTGCCTCCCGGCGAACTCGGCACCGTCTACATGAAGATGAGCACCGGCGGCTTCGCCTACCACAAGGACGAGGGCAAGACCCGGAAGAACCGCATCGGCGACTTCTTCACCGTCGGCGACCTGGGCGTCCTCGACGAGGACGGCTATCTCTTCCTCCGGGACCGCAAGATCGACATGATCATCTCGGGCGGGGTCAACATCTACCCCGCCGAGATCGAGGCCGCCCTGCTCGCCCACCCCGCCGTCGCCGACGCCGCCGCCTTTGGCATCCCGCACGACGACTGGGGCGAGGAGGTCAAGGCGGTCGTGGAGGCCGCGCCCGGACATGAGCCGGGTCCCGAGCTCGCCGCCGAGATCCTCGCCCACTGCGCGAGCCGGCTCGCCGGATACAAGCGGCCCAGGAGCGTCGCCTTCATCGAGCGGATGCCCCGCGATCCCAACGGGAAGCTGTACAAGCGCCGGTTGCGCGACCCGTACTGGGAAGGCCGTACGCGGTCCGTGTGAGCGGCGGCAGGCGTCGACCGTGGTGTGGTCCCGCCCCGACAACGGGACGGGACCACACCAGACCGCACATCACACATCACACATGTATGGCGTCCATACGTGTGTCCGTCAGCCGTGCACCCGGACCACCCGCAGCGTCGGCGACGCCAGGATGTCCTTCTCGCAGAACCTCGCCGTGACCCAGTTCTTTGTCGAGAACAGGCGCGTCTGGTCCGCGAAGTGCGGCGAGTCCGGATTCGACGACTGGGAGTACGTCAGCAGCGTGCGGGCCACCGGGCAGCGGCTGCCGTCCCAGCCCACGGCCTGGATGTGGCTGGACCCGAACGCGTTGTCCCGGTAGCTGCCGTTCGCCGTGTCCCACACGGGCTCGATCTTGTTCCACACGCCCAGGGACTCGGTGCCGCCGCCGAGCGGCAGACGCTGACCCTTCCTGACCACGTACTGGTGGTCCCCGAGCCGGGCGTTCAGCGGGATGCCCGCGCCGCGCAGCTCGGTCACCGCGTCGGCGAGCGCCCTGGTGAACCCCGGCGCGTCCGTGTTGAGCGTGTTCGGGGTGCCGACCGGGTCCGCCACCGAGAACGGCACCTTCCAGCGCTGCGCGGAGGGCACGGCGCCCATCAGCTTCCGCCAGAACCGGTCGAAGAGCAGCGCGCCCCGGCTGTCACTGTTCATGGTGCGGTCCCAGGACGCCAGCACCCCGCACGCCTCGCTGACGTCAACTGCCGTACCGGTACTGCCGGTTGCCGTACCGCCCGGCAGGGCCGCGCATGCCCGGGCCGCGTCGGCGGCGGCCAGCGCGCCCGTGGTCGAACGGTTCGTGAACTGGTGGCGCTGGAGATCCGCGACCGTCAGCCCGCCCTTCGCGGCCAGCGCCGCCACATCGGCGACGGCACCACGGGTACGCGGTGAGACGTCCGTACGCACCGGTCCGAAGATCCGCTCGTACCCCGTGATCGGCCGGTCCAGGTTGGTCAGCCACGCACTGTTGTTGGAGTTCTCGACATACGGCGTGTCCTTCAGGATCGGCATCCGCGACGGCCCGAAGATCCCGGGCGCCACGGCGTCCGGGTCGTCGGCGATCGCACAGTCGGTGCGCGAGCCGTCGAGGACCGCGACGCCCGCCGCTGGATAGGTGACCCTGCCGAGCGGCGTCGAACAGGCCGCCGCCAACTCGTCGGTGACCCGGGGGAGCACCTGCGACTGGGTGAACAGGGAGTGCCCCGAGGAGTCGGCGGCGACGGTGTTCACCCAGGGAATGCCCTGGTGCCGGTCGAGGGAGTCGAGGATGTCGGCGGTGCGGCGCGCCTTGCTGAAACCGAGCGAGGTGTCGTAGAACCGCAGGTTCGCCGAGTTCGGGTCGTTCAGCGCGTACGCCGTCGTGGTGGTCCAGGGCAGGGGGAGGCCGGTGCCGGGGGAGAGGACGACGGGTCCGTAACGGGTCCACCACTGGACGCGGGTCACCGGCGCGCCGTCCTTCACCGGGACGGTCACCGAACGGCGTGTCATCCGCTCCGGTTTGCCGTCGACCAGGTATGTCGTGGGGTCGGCGGGGTCCAGCTTCAACTGGTGCAGGCTGAACGGCACACCGGTCGAGACGGTGTGGCTCCATGCCACGTTCGCGTTGTAGCCGATGGAGATCGTCGGCGAGCCGAGCAACGAGCCGCCCGCGACGTTCAGTTCGCCCGGGATCGTCTGCTGGGACTGCCAGAAACGGCGTCCGCCCTGCCACGGGTAGTGCGGATTGCCGAGCAGCAGACCACGGCCGCCCGCCGTCGTACTGCCGTTGAACGCCACGGCGTTGGAACCCATGTCGGAGATGCCGAACAGTTCGCGCGCGCCCTTGGCGGCGGCAGCGGCGCTCGGGAGAGCGGACTTCGCGCCCGGGGCGGACGCGGCCGGCGGCTGTGCGGTGGTGATCTCGTCCACGAGGTCGCCCTGGCCGCCGAGCACCGCGAGGGCGTACGCACGGGTGGCCACGTCGAGACCGGTCACCGGCCGTACCCAGGCGGCGCCCGCGCACGCCGGGTCCTCGACCTTGTTCTGCTTCAGCCACGCGTTGTAGCCGGCCGCCCAGCCGTTCATCAGGTCCTTGACGGCCCTGCTCGGGCCCTGCGGCGCGGGCTGGGCGAGCAGCCGCCCGACCGTGCCGTTGTCGCGCACTCCACGGAAGTACAGATCGCTGGAGAGGTTGTCGGACGCCTCCGAGAGTGAGTGGTCGGTCCCGGCGTCGGGACCGAACCAGCGCGAGCGGTCGCCGCGCAGGGTCGTGAAACCGTCGGCGAGCACACACACCTGGTCGGCGGCCTGCGCCCAGCCGCTGCCGAAGCCGAGGTTCTTGTAGTCCTTCGCGACGATGTGCGGGATGCCGTACTCGGTGTACCGGATCACGGCGGACAGCCCACCGTGGGACGTATGCCGCTGTGACACCTGTGACACGTGTGACATCTGTGATGCCCGTGCTGTCTGTGACGGCGCGCTCTGCGCCGTGGCGGCGGGCAGTGCTGTCGTGGCGGTGAGTAATGCGACGGCAGTGACGACGAGCCGTCTTGTGCGGGTGCGCATCGTGCCTCCCAACGTCATTGAGGGAAGGGTCGGTTGACCGTACCAGCGGGTATGTGTCCTGGCCCCCGCCGGTGCTTGACCTCGTTCGGTGACGGAACGAGGATCATGGACTATGACGCAGCAATACGGGAGCACGGTTGATGGGGTGCTGCGGCGCAGCGCCCAGCGCGTTCCGGCGCGGATGGCGGTCGAGTACCGCGAACGCGACTGGACGTACGAGGAACTCGACGAGGCCGTCTCCCGTGCGGCGGGCGTACTGATCGCCGAGGGCCTGAACCCCGGCGACCGGGTCGGCGCCTACGGCCACAACTCGGACGCCTATCTGATCGCCTTCCTCGCCTGCGCCCGCGCCGGCCTCGTGCACGTCCCGGTCAACCAGAACCTGACCGGCGACGACCTCACCTACATCGTGGAGCAGTCCGGCAGCACGCTGGTCCTCGCCGACCCGGACCTCGCCGACCGGCTCCCCGACGGCGTACGGACCCTGCCGCTCCGTGACGCCGACGGCTCGCTCCTCGCGCGGCTGGCCGACACCGAGCCCTACGACGGTTCCGAGTCGCGCACCGAGGACCTGGTGCAACTGCTGTACACCTCCGGGACCACCGCGCTGCCCAAGGGCGCGATGATGACGCACCGCTCCCTGGTGCACGAGTACCTCAGCGCGATCGCCGCCCTCGACCTGAGCCCCGGCGACCGGCCCGTGCACTCGCTGCCGCTCTACCACTCGGCCCAGATGCATGTGTTCCTGCTGCCGTATCTCGCGGTGGGCGCGACGAACGTCATCCTCGACGCACCCGACGGCGACACGATCCTCGACCTCGTCGAGACCGGCCGGGCGGACAGCCTGTTCGCGCCGCCGACCGTGTGGATCGCCCTCGCTGGCCGCCCCGACTTCGCCACCCGAGACCTGAGCGGACTGCGCAAGGCGTACTACGGGGCGTCGGTCATGCCGGTCCCGGTGCTGGAGCGGCTGCGCGAGCGGCTCCCGAAGCTCGCCTTCTACAACTGCTTCGGCCAGAGCGAGATCGGCCCCCTCTCCATGGTTCTCGGACCCTACGAGCACAAGGGCCGGCTGGACTCCTGCGGGCATCCGGTGCTCTTCGTGGACGCGCGGGTGGTGGACGAGGACGGCGAGGAGGTCCCGGACGGCACGGCCGGCGAGGTCGTCTACCGGTCCCCGCAACTGTGCGAGGGCTACTGGGACAAGCCCGAGGAGACGGCCGCCGCCTTCCGCGACGGCTGGTTCCACTCCGGTGACCTGGTCGTCCGGGACGCCGACGGTTTCTACACCGTCGTCGACCGGGTCAAGGACGTCATCAACTCCGGTGGCGTCCTGATCGCCTCACGCCAGGTCGAGGACGCCCTGTACACCCATGAGGCGGTCGCCGAGGCGGCCGTCGTCGGCCTTCCCGACGAGCGCTGGATCGAGGCGGTCACGGCGGTCGTCGTCGCGCGCGGCGAGGTGACGGAAGCCGAACTGATCGCCCATGCCCGCGAGAAGCTCGCCCACTTCAAGGCACCGAAGCGGGTTCTGTTCGTGGACGAGCTGCCCCGCAACGCGAGCGGGAAGATCCTCAAGCGGGAGTTGCGGGACCGGTTCGCCGGTTCCTGACCGGTCAGTTCTCGGCGGCGGCGAAGGTCGCCTCCGAGGCGCTGACCGTCCCGGCGGTACGCCCGGGGGCCGTCTGGTACTGCCAGTAGAGGTTGGTGTGCGCTATCACCTCGGCCGGTTTCGGAGCGCCGTACTCCGTGAGGTCCTCCGTGGCGTGGGCGTCGCTGACCAGCGTCACGTCGTAACCGCGCACCAGGCCGCCGTGCAGGGTGGAGCGGACACACCAATCGGTCTGGGCGCCCGTGACGAGCAGCCGGCCGACCGAGTGTCCGGCGAGGACGTCCTCCAGTTCGGTGGCCTCGAAGGAGTCGCCGTACCTCTTGTGGACGAGGGGCTCGGTGTCGCGGCGGACCAGTTCCGGCACGTACTCCCAGCCTTCGCTCCCCGTCTTCAGCTCGTCGCTGGAGTGCTGCACCCAGACCACGGGCGCACCCTCGGCGCGGGCCTTGTCGACGAGGATGTTGATGTTCGCGAGGACCTCGTCACGGTTGTGCGCGCCCTCCATCACTTGGTTCTGGACGTCGATGATGAGCAGCGCGCTGTTCGGGCGGTCGGGCAGGGTCGTCATGGGAACCTCGTCATCTCCTCGGCACGGACGTCCATCGCACCCACCACACTAGAACCCACCACTGACAACGGCACCTGACCTGCTGGTTTCCCCTGATTTCCGCTGGTCTCCCCGTCGGCCGGGGTCAGCGCGACCTCAGGTCCACCACCCGCCTGATCTTCCCCACCGACCGCTCCAGCGACTCCGGCTCGACGATCTCCACCGCCGCCGAGACCCCGATGCCGTCCTTCACCGCGGCCGCGATCGCGCGGGCCGCCGCCTCCCGGATCTCGGGGGTGGCACCTGGTCGCGCCTCGGCCCGGACGGTGAGGAGGTCGAGGCGGGACTCGCGGGTCAGGCGGAGCTGGAAGTGGGGCGCGACACCCGGAGTGCGCAGCACGATCTCCTCGATCTGGGTGGGAAAGAGGTTCACTCCGCGCACGATCAGCATGTCGTCGCTGCGTCCGGTGACCTTCTCCATCCGCCGGAAGACGCGGGCCGTACCGGGCAGCAGCCGGGTCAGGTCCCGGGTCCGGTAACGGATCACCGGCATCGCCTCCTTGGTGAGCGAGGTGAACACCACTTCCCCCTTCGCCCCCTCCGGCAGCACCTCGCCCGTGATCGGGTCGACGACCTCCGGGAAGAAGTGGTCCTCCCACACATGCAGCCCGTCCTTGGTCTCGACGCACTCCTGGGCGACCCCCGGGCCGATCACCTCCGACAGGCCGTATATGTCGACGGCGTCGATCGCGAACCGCTCCTCGATCTCCTCGCGCATCCGCTCCGTCCACGGCTCGGCCCCGAAGATGCCGACCCGTAGGGAAGTGCCCCGGGGATCGACGCCCTGCTTCTCGAACTCGTCGAGGATCGTAAGGAGATAGGACGGGGTCACCATGATGATCCCGGGCCGCAGGTCCTGGATCAGCCGGACCTGGCGGGCCGTCATGCCGCCGGACGCGGGGATCACCGTGCAGCCGAGCCGTTCGGCGCCGTAGTGCGCGCCGAGACCACCGGTGAACAGGCCGTATCCGTACGCCACATGGACCGTGTCACCGGGTCGGCCGCCCGCCGCGCGGATCGAACGCGCGACCAGGTCGGCCCACAGGGACAGGTCGTTGTCCGTGTAGCCGACGACCGTCGGGTGACCGGTGGTGCCGCTCGACGCGTGGATCCGGCGGACCCGGTCCCGGGGGACGGCGAACATCCCGTACGGGTAGGTGTCGCGCAGGTCCGCCTTGGTGGTGAAGGGGAACAGGGCCAGATCGGCGAGGGAACGGCAGTCGTCCGGGTGGACGCCCGCCGCGTCGAACGAGCCGCGGTAGAAGGGCACGTTCTCGTAGGCGTAACGCAGCGAGGCCCGCAGCCGCTCCAACTGGAGTGTGCGCAGGGCCTCCGCGTCGAGCCGTTCCCCCGCGTCCAGCCAGCGCGTCGCATCCGCCATCGGGCGTCTCCCCAGCATCGCGGCCGTCCGCGCCGGTACGGGCCACCGATCGGTCCACGGATCGGGCCGCGGATCGGGCCGCGGATCGGGCCGCGGATCGGGCCGGCACGGGCGACCGATCATTCGGTCGAGGTGTCGGTGATCAGTAATCCAGGAGTGCGCCGCGAGGGCAAGAGGGCGGCCCGGAAGCCCGGTGGGTGTCGGCCCGCGCTGGAACGCGGGCCGAGTCCGTCAGGTCGTTCGGTTCTTCACCTGTTCACTTCTTCGCCGGGCCGTACGCCGTCATGAAACGGTCCCGGAACTGGTCCATGCGCCACTTCGGGGCGTTGCCGGCGGGCTTGAGGCCGTCCGTCCAGCCCCAGTCGGCGACGCGGTCCAGCACCTTCGGGTCGTGGGCGATGATCGTGACCGGCACGTCCCTGTTGGCGGTGCCCCCGGTGACCGTAGGGACGGGCTGGTGGTCGCCGAGGACGACGAGGACGGTCTTGTCGTCGCCGTAGCGCTGGACCCACTGGGTCACGCTGTCCAAGGAGTACTGGATGGCCTTGCGGTACTCGGTCCGCACGCGCTTGGCGCTCTTCCAGACCTCGGTGGGGTTCGTGCCCTCCTCCTTGATCTTGTTGAAGACCGTACCGTTCCCGAGGTCGTTCCAGTCGATCGTGTGGGCGATGGGGGACCAGGGGTTGTGGCTGGAGGCCAGGATGATCTCCGCCATGATCGGGTCGCGGTCCTTTTTCCCGTGCTCCAGTTTCTGGAAGGCCTCCAGGCTGAACTGGTCCGGCACCGGGGTCCAGCTGAAGTACGGGCCCTGGTAGCCGAGGTGCGTGGAGTCGTAGATGTGGTCGAGCCCGAAGTACTTGCCCTCGGGCCAGGACTTCCGGACGCCCGGGACGATGCCGACCGTGCGCCAGGCACCGGTCTTCTGGAAATAGCTGGTGAGGGTGGCGCGGTCGCTGGTGGTCACGGTCCGGTACCGCTGCTGGTTCTTGATCCACAGACCGGACAGGAACGTCGTGTGGGCGAGCCAGCTCCCGGCGCCCGTCACGGGTGACGTGAGCCAGCCGCTGCGCGCCGCGAACCCGGCCGACTTCAGCCTGTCGTCGCCCGCCTTGAGCGTCGCGTCGATCTCCGGGGCCATCGCCGGATCGTCGATCGCCACCCGGCCGTAGCTCTCGATGAAGGTGAACAGCATGTCCTTGCCGCGAAGTCCGGTCAGCAGCCGGTCGGACGGGGTGCCGGCGAAGGCGTCGACGCGGAGCTGCTTCTGGAAGACCTCGGCGTCCCCGAGGCCTTCGCGGACGTACTGCACACGGTTGGTGAGGTACTGGGTGTAACCCTTGGTCGCGATCGTCACACCGCCCGGCTGTACGCCCAAGGTGAAGCAGACGATCCACGCGGTGCCGAGGACCAGCGTGGTACGCACGGCCACGGGCCGGTGCCTGGCCATCAGGTCGGCCAGCCGCACCATGGCGAGCGCGCTCATCACGAGAACGGCGATCAGCAGGACGATCACGCCGATCACCACGAGCACCTCGCCCGGCCGGCCCAGGGAGTCCTTGAGGAAGTCCGCCGCGTCGTTCAGCAGCACCCAGTCGAAGACCAGGTCGAACGGCCGGGCGAGGGTCTGGTAGAAGCCCATGTCGAGGCACTTCAGCACGGTGGACAGCCCGACGAACGCCCCCAGGACGAGGGCCGTGACCCGCCGTGCCCTCGACGGCAGTACGAGCAGCACGGCCGCGAGGAAGATCGCCTCGACGGGCAGCCGGAGGAACGAGTCGACGGCGATCCGGTCGAGGCGGTTGGGTATGAGGAGCACGCCGAACAGCAGCACACCGGCCAGGACGCTCGTGCCCACCCGCACGGCACGGGCGGCACGGGGGAAACGACGGCGCCAGCCGAACCAGCCGGGGCGGACGGCAGCGGCGGCGCCGCCGCTCGGGCCGGGTTCGTCGGCGGACGTGGAGCCGGCGGACGTGGAGCCGGAGGCCGCCGCGTCGGTGGAGTCCTCGTCGGCGGAAGCCGCGCGGGGGACGACGGCCTCGTTGGGCGCTTTCTCGCCCTTCCCGCCCTTCCCGTCCTTCCCGTCCTCCGGGCCGTCGGCGGTCCGAGCCGATGCGGGGTGTGCGACCGGCTCGTCCGCCTCCGCGGTCGTTGTGGGCCCGTTCGCTTCGCCGGTCGCCCCGGCCGTTTCCTCGTCCGCAGGTTCTACGTCCGCAGGTTCTACGTCCGCCGGGGCGCCGGGGCCGGGGTCGTTCGGCGCGGGAGCGGTCGAGGCATCCTCGGCCGGGGTTCCGTCCGGTGAGGCCGAGGCCGCGTCCGTCTCCGGCAGTTGACGAGGGGGCGTGTGGTGCGACACCCGAGGGTCCTTCCGTGCGAAGACGCTGATGGCACGGCAGACCGGGCCCGCAGGGCAGGGCCGCCAACCTGGCGTACGGCCCTGCGTCATCCTCTGTTCAAACACCCGTCGACCGCGCGCACAGAGTACGCCCGCTGCCCCCGGCCCCGCCCACCGGCGACCGACCCCTGCCTAGCGGTCCGCCCCGGCCGCCACTTGCTGGGCCCACCGGTAGTCCGCCTTGCCGCTGGGCGACCGCTGTATCGTCTCGGCGATCACCAGTTGGCGAGGGATCTTGTAACCGGCCAGACGGGTACGGCAGTGGGACTGGACGTCCTCCAGCGAGGGCCGTGGCGCCCCCTTCCGCAACTCCACCACCGCCGCCACATGGTTGCCCCACCGCGCGTCCGGAACACCGGCCACGAGCACGTCGTACACGTCCGGATGGGACTTGAGCGCCTGCTCGACCTCCTCCGGATACACCTTCTCCCCACCCGTGTTGATGCACTGCGAACCCCGGCCGAGGACGGTGACGACACCTTCCTCGTCGACCGTCGCCATGTCACCGAGCAGCGCCCACCGCTCGCCGTCCTTCTCGAAGAAGGTCTCCGCCGTCTTCCGCGGGTCGTTGTAGTAGCCGAGCGGTACGTGTCCGCACTGGGCGATCCTGCCCACCTCACCCGGCGCCACCGGCTCGTGGGTCGCCGGATCCACCACCTGTGTGCGGGAGTTGACGCGGATACGGAAGCCGCGCTCGGGGCCCGAGTCCTCGGTCGCCGTACCGTTGAAGCCGGACTCCGACGACCCGAAGTTGTTCAGCAGCATGACGTTGGGGACCAGGGCCTGGAACTCGGCGCGCACCGTGTCCGACATGATCGCGCCGGAGGACGAGACACTGAACAGGGCTGAGCAGTCCGTGTCCTTCATGGGCCCGTTGAGGGCGTCGATCAGCGGACGCAGCATCGCGTCGCCCACCAGGGACACACTGGTGACCTTCTCCCGCTCGATCGTGCGCAGCACGTCCTCCGGGGTGAACTTGCGGTGGATCACCACGCGTTGGCCGAAGTTGAAGCCGATGAAGGCGGTCAGGGTCGAGGTGCCGTGCATCAGCGGGGGAGTGGGGAAGAAGGTGATCCCCTCACCGCCGGCCGCGACCCGCTCGGCCAGCTCCTGCGGGGACTTGACCGGCTCCCCGGTCGGCGCACCGCCACCGAGCCCCGAGAAGAACAGGTCCTCCTGACGCCACATCACCCCCTTGGGCATACCGGTGGTCCCGCCGGTGTAGATGATGAACTGGTCATCGCCCGAGCGGGCCGGGAAACCCCGCTCCGCGGACCCGGCCACCTCGGCCTCGGTGAAAGGCACCGCATCCAACTCGGTTGACCCGGGAGCGGGTTCGCCCACCCGGATCAGATGCCGCAAGGCGGTCGCCCGTGGCCGTGCCGCCGCCACCCGATCCGTGAACTCCGCGTCGAACACCAGGGCGGCGAGATCGGCGTCCCGGTAGAGGTACACCAACTCCTCTTCCACATAACGGTAGTTGACGTTGACCGGCACGATTCGCGCCTTCAGGCACCCCAACACGGTCTGGAGATACTCGACCCCGTTGTAGAGATGCAGCCCCAGATGCTCGCCGGGGCGTATCCCGCTGTCGACCAGATGATGGGCGATCCGGTTGGCGGCGGCGTCCAACTCCGCGTAGGTCAGGCGGCGTTCCGCGCCGGTACCGGGGTGATCGAGGTACACCAGTGCCGCACGATCCGGCACCGCGTCCACGACCGACTCGAACAGGTCGGCAAGGTTGTACTCCACCGCTCCTCCTGACCCCGGGCATCCCTGGCGGTTGTCGGCTCGCCGGTCATCAGAGCAAAGGGCGCGGCAACTGTGAAGGGGCGGCGCCGAAGAAATCTGACTACCTGTCAGAAAACCCTTGAAGTGCTTCCTCCGCTACTGCAACCTGTTCTCGTTCTTCACCTGTTCTCGTTCTTTCATCAGAGGGGAGATGGGCGATGGGTGGGACCGAACACCTCACCGTGCGGCGCGAGAACGCCACGCTGGTCCTCACGCTCAACCGGCCGGAAGCCAGGAACGCGCTCTCGCTGCCGATGCTCGTCGGGCTGTACGACGGCTGGGTCGAGGCCGACGCGGACGACTCCGTCCGCTCCGTCGTGCTCACCGGAGCGGGGGGTGCCTTCTGCGCCGGGATGGACCTGAAAGCCCTGGCCGGAAACGGTGGTCAGGAGGGGGAGCAGTACCGCCACCGCCTCAAGGCCGACCCGGACCTGCACTGGAAGGCGATGCTGCGCCACCACCGCCCCCGCAAACCGGTCATCGCCGCGGTCGAGGGGTACTGCGTCGCCGGCGGCACCGAGATCATCCAGGGCACCGACATCCGGGTCGCGGGCGAGTCGGCGACCTTCGGACTCTTCGAGGTCAAACGCGGCCTCTTCCCGATCGGTGGCTCCACGGTCCGCCTCCAACGGCAGATCCCCCGCACCCACGCCCTGGAGATGCTGCTCACCGGACGCCCGTACAGCGCCCAGGAGGCCGCCGCGATCGGGCTGATCGGACACGTCGTGCCCGACGGAACCGCCCTGGACAAGGCCCTGGAGATCGCCGAACGGATCAACGCGTGCGGCCCGCTCGCCGTCGAGGCGGTCAAGGCCTCCGTCTACGAGACCGCCGAACTGACGGAGACCGAGGGTCTCGCCGCCGAACTCAAGCGCGGCTGGCCCATCTTCGACACCGCCGACGCCAAGGAAGGCACCCGAGCCTTCGCCGAAAAGCGCCCGCCCGTCTATCGGCGGGCCTGACCCGCGAAGGAGCACACCCGGATGACCACCGAAGTCCTCAAAGCGCCCCTGGTCGTCGAATTCCCCTTCACCCGCTCCCTGGGCCCCGTCCAGAGCGCCTTCCTGACCGGCCTGCGCGAACAGGTCGTCCTCGGTGTCCGCACCGCCGACGGCCGCACCCTCGTCCCGCCCGTCGAGTACGACCCGGTGACCGCCGACGAGATACGCGACCTGGTCGAGGTGGCCCCCACCGGCACCGTCACCACCTGGGCCTGGAACCACGCCCCGCGCCGGGGCCAGCCCCTCGACACACCCTTCGCCTGGGTCCTGGTCCGCCTCGACGGCGCCGACACGGCCCTCCTCCACGCCCTCGACGCACCCGGCCCCGACGCCGTCCACACCGGCATGCGCGTCCGGATCCGCTGGGCGGCGGAACGCTCCGGCGCGATCACGGACATCGCCTGCTTCGAGCGGTACGACGGCGACGGCGACGGCGATGGAGATGGAGATGGCGGCCATGAAGTGGCCGACCACGATGGGCAGTTCGAGTCCATGGTGACCGGCATCGTCGCCCAGGCCCGCCTCGACTACTCCTACTCGCCCGGCCGCGCCCAGACCGCCTACATCAACGCCCTCGCCGAGCGGCGGATCGTCGGCGAACGCTGCCCGTCCTGCCGGAAGGTGTACGTCCCGCCCAGGGGCGCCTGCCCCACCTGCGGTGTCGGCACCGCCGAGCAGGTCCAGGTGGGCCCGGGGGGCACGGTCACCACGTACTGCATCGTCAACATCAAGGCGCGCAACCTCGACATCGAAGTGCCCTACGTCTACGCCCACATCGCCCTCGACGGCGCAGACCTCGCCCTGCACGGCCGGATCGGCGGCATCCCCTACGACCAGGTGCGCATGGGCCTGCGGGTGGAACCGGTGTGGACGGAAGGGGGCCGCTACCCCGACCACTACCGGCCCACCGGCGAGCCCGACGCGGACTACGAGACGTACAAGGAGCTGCTGTGACACGGGAGATAGCCGTCGTCGCCTTCGCGCAGACCGATCACCGGCGCACCAGCGAGGAACTCTCCGAGGTCGAGATGCTCATGCCGGTACTCCACGAGGTGCTCGACCGCACCGGGCTGAAGACCAGCGACATCGGCTTCACCTGCTCCGGCTCCTCCGACTACCTCGCCGGCCGCGCCTTCTCCTTCACCCTGGCGCTCGACGGGGTGGGCGCCTGGCCGCCGATCTCCGAGTCGCACGTCGAGATGGACGGGGCCTGGGCGCTGTACGAGGCCTGGACCAAGCTGCTGACGGGTGACACCGACACGGCGCTCGTCTACTCGTACGGCAAGTCCTCACCGGGCTCGGTGCGTGACGTGCTGACCCGGCAGCTCGACCCCTACTACGTGGCCCCCTTGTGGCCGGACTCCGTGGCGCTCGCCGCGCTCCAGGCGCGGGCGCTCATCGACGAGGGCTACACCGACGAGCCGGCACTGGCCGCTGTTGCCGCCCGGAGTCGTACGGACGCCCGGACCAACTCCCATGCCCAGCTACGGGGTTCGGTGCCGCACGGGGAGTACGTCGTACAACCGCTGCGTATCGGGGACTGTCCGCCGGTCGGTGACGGGGCCGCCGCCGTGATCCTCGCGGCCGGTGACCGGGCCCGGGAACTGTGCGAGCGGCCCGCCTGGATACGGGGCATCGACCACCGCATCGAGGCCCACTCGCTCGGCGTCCGCGAACTGACCGACTCACCGTCGACACGGCTCGCCGCCGAGAAGGCCGGCGCCTTCGAACGGCCCGTGGACACCGCCGAGTTGCACGCGCCGTTCACCTCGCAGGAAGTCGTCCTCAGGAAGGCGCTCCGGCTGGGTGACGACGTCCTGGTGAACCCCTCCGGGGGTGCCCTGGCCGCCAACCCGATCATGGCCGCCGGGCTGATCCGCATCGGCGAGGCCGCCGCCCGTATCCACCGGGGCGAGTCCGACCGGGCCCTCGCCCACGCCACCTCCGGGCCCTGTCTCCAGCAGAACCTGGTCGCCGTACTCGAAGGGGAGCCCCGTCATGCCCAGTGAACCCGTGGCGGTCGTCGGGATCGGCCAGACCAAGCATGTGGCTGCCCGCCGGGACGTGTCCATGGCCGGCCTGGTGCGGGAAGCAGCCCAACGGGCCCTGCTCGACGCCGAGTTGACGTGGGCCGACATCGACGCCGTCGTCATCGGCAAGGCGCCCGACTTCTTCGAGGGCGTCATGATGCCCGAGCTGTATCTCGCCGACGCACTCGGCGCGGTCGGCAAACCGATGCTGCGCGTGCACACGGCGGGCTCGGTCGGCGGGTCCACGGCCCTGGTCGCCACGAACCTCGTCAGGTCGCGCGTCCACGCCACCGTCCTCACCCTCGCCTACGAGAAACAGTCCGAGTCGAACGCCATGTGGGGTCTCTCCCTGCCGATCCCCTTCCAGCAGCCGCTGCTGGCCGGCGCCGGCGGCTTCTTCGCCCCGCACGTGCGCGCGTACATGCGGCGCAGCGGCGCCCCCGACACGGTCGG
This sequence comes from Streptomyces graminilatus, assembly GCF_001418565.1. Taxonomy (GTDB): domain Bacteria; phylum Actinomycetota; class Actinomycetes; order Streptomycetales; family Streptomycetaceae; genus Streptomyces; species Streptomyces graminilatus. The sequence goes on from NZ_LIQQ01000032.1 coordinate 59,271, forward strand.
CTCGCTGGTCGCGTACAAGGACCGGCGCAACGCGCTTCTGAACCCGTACGCGCATCTGCACGAGCACGACATCACCCTGGAGAAGGTCCAGGCCTCGCCCATGCTGTGGGACCCGATCCGCTACTCCGAAACCTGCCCCTCCTCGGACGGCGCCGTCGCGATGGTCCTCACCGACCGCGCCGGAGCCGCCCGCTCCCCACGCCCGCCCGCCTGGCTGCACGGCGGCGCGATGCGCAGCGAACCCACGCTCTTCGCGGGCAAGGACGCCGTGTCGCCGAAGGCGGGCCAGGACTGCGCGGCCGACGTGTACCGGCAGGCCGGGATCGCCGACCCGCGCCGGGACATCGACGCCGTCGAGATGTACGTACCGTTCTCCTGGTACGAGCCCATGTGGCTGGAGAACCTCGGCTTCGCCGCCGAGGGCGAGGGCTGGAAACTCACCGAGGCCGGGGTCACCGAGCTGGACGGGGACCTGCCCGTCAACATGTCGGGCGGTGTCCTGTCGACCAATCCGATCGGCGCCTCCGGCATGATCCGCTTTGCGGAAGCAGCGCTCCAGGTGCGCGGGCTGGCCGGAGAACACCAGGTGGACGGGGCCCGCCGGGTCCTCGGGCACGCCTACGGCGGTGGCTCCCAGTTCTTTTCCATGTGGCTCGTCGGCAGCGAACCGCCCACCTCCTGAAGCGTCCCCCTCACGTGGCCTGTCGGCGGCAGGAACCGATGGCTAGGCTGGCGGCGGACGACGTAACCGGGAGGAGCACGGACGTGGCCGAGAGCACGATCCAGGAGCACCCGCTCGCGGGCTGGGACAAGCCGGAGCTGGATCTCAGCAACGCCGACTGGCAGTCCAGCAGCAGTGGGCGCGGGGATGTCCAGATCGCCTTTGTCGAGGGGTTCATCGCGATGCGCAACAGTGGCCGCCCGCACAGCCCTTCCCTGATTTTCACGCCCGCGGAGTGGGGCGCGTTCGTGTCGGGGGCCCGGGAGGGGGAGTTCGACCTGACGTGAGGTCCGG
>NZ_LIQQ01000320.1 GCF_001418565.1 Streptomyces graminilatus
GAGGCCGGGCGCCTCCAGGTCCCAGTCGACGGCCAGCACACGCTTGCCGTTCGCGGCCAGGATCCACGCGGTGTTGGCCAGGGCCATCGTGCGGCCCGTGCCACCTTTGTACGAGTAGAAGGTGATGATCCGTCCGTCCTGCACGGCCGTCATGCTTCTCCTCCGTTGTCGTCTCCCGCCTCCGGGAACGGCGGGTGGGTGGGGCCCATCAGACGGGGCCGGGGCACGTGCGGGCCGGCGGGCGGGTGAGCCACCGCGTGCTTGAGATACTGCCGGGTCGTGTGCGCCACGACGGCCGGCAGGACGTCCGTGAAGGCCTTCAGGCTGGGTACGCCGTTGACGGCCATCCGGCAGTCGGTGCGCCGGCCCCGGTCGAGGATCAGCGGCAGGGTGCGCTCCAGGTCCGCCGTCAACTGCTTGCCCTCCTCGCTGTGGCACTGAAGGTCCGACCGGTTCCACGGGACGATCGCACTGATCCAGGGGCGCGCCCCGAGGTCGAACTTCCGCAGCCGTTCCCGGCGTTCGGGGTCGGTGAGCGCCCACCGGTCGACGAGCAGGATGCCCGGCCGGCCCGGCGGCGCCTTCTCCAGGTCGTCACCGGTGGCGTCGGCGGGCCCGTCGTCGCCCTGCCCGCCGGGGTCCTCGTCGTCGAAGGAGGAGATCGTGATCCGGTAGTCCAGTGACCGGATCAGCTCCTCGGCGAGCGCGGGCAGCGGCCGGGTGCTCTCCGAGTGGTACGGGTTCCAGTCCTGCGCGTCTTCGCCGTACGGGCGTTTGTCGCGATGCTCGGGAAGGTCGTCCCGGGTCGGCGCGGCCACGGTCAGATGGATGCGCCTAGGGCCCTCGCCGCGCGGCTTGAACGCGCTCGGCGTGGACTCGTACGGCCGGGGCCGCGCGGCGGGCAGCGGCGAGTCGTGGGCGACCCGCACGATCCGCTGGGCCAGATCGAGCACGATCTCCTCGTACTCGTCGTGCAGCCGCTTCAGCTTGATCAGCCCGTAGATCCCGTGGGCCGCGTACCGGTCCCCGTAGGCGGCCTGGTCGAAGTGGATGTGCCGTACGGAGTCCGGGAGTTGACCGTAGTCGACATGCGTCCACATGGCCGGGACGATGGCGGGCACGTCCCCGGCACCGGTGTTCCTGGCGCGCAGGATGCGTTCATGGAACGCGAACCATTCCCGCCCGCACATCTCGCTCGTGAAATATCTTGGCGAGAACAGCGGCACGAACACCCGGCAGGTGGCGAGGTTCTCGCTGAGTTTCTCCGGCCAGCCGTCCCCGGAACGCATCTCCCGGTCCATGAAGCCCGCCGCGCCCGCGGGCAGGTCGGTGAGTGCCATGATGTGGTCGCACAGATCCGTGAAGAGCACGCGCACCCAGTGGTCGGGGTCGCCGTTGCCCGCTCCCCAGGCCGGTGTGTGCGCGTAACTGAGGAAAAAATAGGGCCGGTTGTCCGACCGTTGCTCCCGTGCGGGTGTGTTCACGCGCCCCCCTGCCCGCTGACGATGCCCTCGCCCCGCCGACGGCGTCATCAGGCCGGACCAACAATGTGCCCGACGACCCGCTCGATGGTGCCGTTCGTTTCACGTCATTCACTGGCGATATCCGGACATCCGGTCCCGCGCGAAGTCGACGGCGGGCCGCATCTCGACCAGAGTCACTTCCCGTCCCGCCAGCTCCCCGGACTCGACCAGTTTCCGGGGCAGTTCACCGCCCAGCGCGGCGAAGCCGCTGTCGTCCAGCGCGGTGTCCTCGTACGAGGTCCAGTTGCCCTTCTCCCCGACGACGCACTCGTAGGTGCGCCGGGGCCGGGGCGGATCCGTCCGGTACTCGGCGAGATGGAAGGCGCTGCACACCCCGAACCCCACGCGCAGCAGCAGGACTTGGGCCCCCGCCTCGTACAGCCGGGCGAGCGGTGAACGCTCCCCGAGCAGACAGCACGGGTCGTGCCCGTCGAGGAGTTCGGCGGCGCGCGGGCCGATACCCGCCATCGAGGTCTGCGGATGGGCGCTGCGCACGGCGCCGGGGCTGGTGCGGACACACTCGGCGAGCACTCCCATGCTGTCCCGGCAGGGCGAGGTGACCGGCTCGTACGGTGGCATCGAGGCCTCGTACTCCGCTCTCTCCCGCTCACCCAGCCCGCGTGTCAGGGCCCGATGGGCGCGCGAGGTACGGGAGTTCTCCTGGGTGAACGCGGGCACGACCAGTGTCCCGGCGGGTCCGAGTACGTCGAGCAGCGCGTCCCGCACCTCGGTGTCCCGCAGCCCGCTGCCCCGGAGGGAGGCGTGCACCATCAGGACGCCACTCCGGCGGATGGCCAACGTCCGTAACAGTCCGGCGAGTTCACCGGAGGCGGCGGTGGCGCCCGCCGGTCTCCTCTCGCCGCCCGGCGCCCAACTGACCTGCCGGCGCGGGGCGTTCTCCCGGAGACTCGATCCCTTCCGCGGCAGGGCGAGTTCGCCGGTGACGGCCGTGCCCGTCCGTTCCTTCGGGTTGCTCGGCGGGTGACCGGGCGACTCGTGCGGGGTGTTGCCGTGGGGACCCGACGTTCCTGGCGGCAGGGTGTCGCTGACGTCAGCCATGTCGGCCCGACTTCTCCCGCCACTCGGCCCACAGTTGGGCGCAAAGGGCGGCACCGGTCCCGGTGAGCTGTCGTTCCGGCTGGGCGGCCAACTCGGTGAGCGCCCGGTGGGCCTCCTTGAGGGCGACGGCGTGGCCGTCCGTGTCGGGGCTGTGCGAGTCGCACTCCCCGCAGGCCGACGCCAGTGCCTCGCTCGCCTCGTCCAGCAGCCGCCCGGCCGGGCTGCCCGGTACCGCCAGATCAGTCGTCTCGCGCAGTGCGGCGAGCCGCGCCAGCCGCCCGAGCCGTGGCAACTGCCGTACGAACTCCTCGGGTTCGGCATCGACGGCCACCCCGAGGGCGCCGGGCGCATGCCGGCCGAGCTGGACTCCGGCGCCCTTGGACAGCGGGGTGACCACCGTGGCGACGCATGTGTGCGGATCGCCCCGCCAGCCGGGCCGACGCTCGTCCAGCAGCGCGTAGCACCGCGTGAGCAGCGCGCGGAACTCGTCCCGCTCACCGGGGGAGAGCGGCCCGGCGACGGGAGCGGCGAAGCAGTCGCGGAACGGGTCGGCGTCGTCGACGAGCGGACGGCCGTGATCCAGGGGATTCCAGCGCACGGCCCCGGACGACGAGCCCGCACCGCCGCCACCCAAGGGCACCCGCACCTCATCCCCACCCCCCTCGTGCCGTACGAGAAGGCCGTCCGCGTCGGCCGTGACCTCGACCCGGCCAGGGCCGGGCAGCTCCAGGGTGCCCAGGGTCGGCAGATGCAGCACGGCGGCCGGATGTTCCCAGGCCAGCGTCGTACCGGCCCCCGACCGCACGGCCGAGGCCACCACCAGCGGGGCGAGCAGGGCCGGCTGTGCGGGCCCGCCCCAGGCGAGGCGCAGCGCGGCCCGGGTGTAGGGATGCGCGAGCACCGCGTCCAGTCCAGGTGCCGCGCGGTCGTCGGCGTCCAGCCGCAGCAGAGCCTGCCAGGCCTCGGCCCAGTCGTCGTCGGGTGCCGCTCGGTCGTTCATGAGCCTCAGCAGGTCACGCGTCAACTCGCCCTGTGCGAAGGCAAGTTCGTCGAGGTCATGGACGGCTGGGGTGAGTGCGCGCTCGGTGATGCGCTCCGCGACGCCCTCGACGAAGGCGCGCAGGTCCGCGCAGAACACGGACGGATTGTCGAAGCCCCGCTCACCGCTGTACCGGTGCGCGTAGAGCCCGCCGCCGCAGGACTCGACGACCGGGCATCGGCGGCACGTCTCGCTGACGCCCTCGATGCCCGACTGCCGTGCCTGTACGCCGGGATGACCGGCGTACTCCTCGAAACCGTGCTGGAAGACGTCGTACCCCGTCGCCGGAGCCCCGTCATAGGCGACCTTCAGCGAGTCGGCCCCCTCGATGCCGCCGTCGGTCTCCACGACCGCCAGATCCGACGGGGCGAGCCCCATGGCCTCGGTGAGAGGGGGGCCGCCGCGCAGGGTGCTGAGCACCGAGTCGAAGGTGCGCACCTTCATGGGGCGGCCCTGTTCCTCCCAGCGGTCGAAAATCCTGAGCAGCCATTCGGCGTACGGAGTCGGGGAATCCGTAATTCCGGGAGGCGGCGGACTGTCCCATGTCGAATGCGGAAGAAGGTAATCGATAGCGGGCGGATCAAGTGCGGTGAGCGCGTCATGGACGGCGACCGGGTCATTCTTGATGTCGACGGTACAGAGCAGGCCCATGTAAAGGTGCCGGTACTCGGGTGCGCGCAGCCGCTCGATTCCCGCCAGCACTTTGTCGTAACTGCTGCGTCCTCGGCGATCGAGGCGATGCCGGTCATTGGCCGGACGATCACCATCCAGAGAGACGCCGACCTTTACCCCGAATTCCCGGAGTACTTCCAGTTGGGGTCTGTGCAGCAGCATTCCATTGGTGTGCATGCGGAGGTCGAGGGTGGTGACGGGAGACAGGATGCGGGTGAGTTCCGAACAGATACCGCGAAGGCGTCCGGGGCCCACGAGAAGGGGCTCTCCGCCGTGCAGAATGACCGAAACGGATTCCAGCCGGTGGGCCTCCGCATAGGACGAGAGGCGTTGGGCGACGTGTGTGACCGTGTCCTCGGAGATCACCGTGGGCCGCGATTTCCAGCTCTGGTCGGCCAGCTCGTACATATAACAGTGATCGCAAGCGATGTTGCATCTGCTGTGGATCTTCAGGACCAGTTCTTGGATTTGGGTCACCCGCGATAGCCTAAGGGTCACCGAGCGGCTATGGTGCCACCAAGTCCTCATTCCTCTGGGACGGTTGGGGCGCCCGGGTGTGCGGGGCCAGGGTTCCCGGCAGTGGCTTTGCCGGGAACTCGCAGGTCGCTGGGCCTATTGCCGGTCAGATCGCGGCATTGAAGGTGATCGGCTTTTTCGAGGCCCAACCCGCGGCGTCCGTCAGACGTCCGGTTGACCTGACGGCGGCTGCCTTGTCGGTGGCGGCGGACATCAGTGGGGTGTGCCGTCGCTGCGCCGACCGGGAAATGGCCGATTCACTCTGGATCGTCGTGGCCCTGTTCATGGCTGTCTCATAGCTCCACTTCGTCGATGAACAGACCCAGTCCGTCCCGTCGCCGTCGTACGGGGGACGATCCTGGTGGATCTGTAGACGTTTTTGAGACAGGCTGAGACCTGTGTGGACACTTCTCGCGCGGACGCTACCACGCGGCACAGTCCACCGCATACCGGATGCGTGCTCTTCTCGCGCACCTGGGCGAGAATTTCCACAGGGTGTTCGCTTCTAGCCGTACGGGGGGACCATGCGGACGGGAACTCCAGGGCCCAGTGTGACTTTGAGTGACAGTGATCTGCCGCCGCTCTTCCGGATAAGTGACCATCGTGCGCTGGTCAGGCAAGGTGAATCGTTTCGCGCGGTGCGCACACAGTTAGTGACGCTTCTCCTGGCCACGACGGCCGCCATGCTCGCGGAGCGTCTCGACAGTCATATTCCAGCGGCATTGGCGGCGGTGCTGTACGCGCTGACCATCGCCGTCGGACTGCACACCGCCCGCCGCCGGGCCCGGGCGCACTGGCGGGCCCACCGGGACGTCGCCGAGCTGCTCAAATCGCTGGCCTGGCAGTACATGGTGCACGGCGGGCCCTTCCACTCCCGGGTCGCCGATCCCGACGGACTCTTCGCGGAGCGGCTGGAGGGGAGACTGGCGGAGCTGAGGAAGGTCGGCTGGGTCGACGACTCGCGCCACGGGACCCGCGCCCGGGGAATCGACCAGATCACCCCGGCCATGCGGGCGGTTCGCGCCAAGTCCTTCGCCGCGCGCCGGGACATCTATCTCCGCGACCGCCTGCTCGAACAGTTCGTCTGGCACCGCGAGAAGGCGGCCCAGACGCACCGGGCCTCCGCCCACTGGTCGTCCATCACCGCCGTACTGACCCTGTTCGCACTCCTCTCCGCCGGCCTCAGGGCCCTCGGGGTGATCGGCGGCTGGGACCTCACCGGCCTGCTCAGCGCGGCGGCGGCAGCCGGGGTGGCCTGGCAGGAGGTCCGCAGGCACCGCCCACTGGCATACGCGTACGCCCTCATCAAGCAGGACCTCGACACCCTGCGCATCACGATGACCAAAACGGTGACGGAGGCGACCTGGGCAAACGCGGTGGCAGAGGCCGAACACCTGGTCTCACCGCAACACACGGACTGGGTGATCAGATTCGGCTGAACGACCTGGCGGCGTCACTGCTGCGGCACGCGCCCCGTCAGGGGCGCGGGGAACTGCGCGACCAGCCCCCACCGGCGCGCGGGTTCAATGGTCCGGAGATCCGGCGGCGTCACTCTGCGGGGCGCACCGGGGATGGGCGCGGCACGCGCCCTGCCAGGGGCGCGGGGAACTGCGCGACCAGCCCCCACCGGGCCCGCAGGTTCGATCGTCCGGAGATCTTGGGGCCGGGTGCCCGAAGATCCAGGGCCCCGAAGATCCAGGGCCCCGAAG
>NZ_LIQQ01000321.1 GCF_001418565.1 Streptomyces graminilatus
CACCGTCAGATGTGTATAAGACACCGCTCCAAAACGCCCCGCACCATCCCCGCCGTACGCGAGCACATACCCGCCCGGGGTCCGGGCTGGCGCCCCGCGTCGGCGTCCCGGGTGGTCGTCACCGACGGCGTCCTCGCCGACGAGGGGAAGCTGCTCGCCGGTGAGCTGCGGATGACGTACGGCGGGAGTGCCGCACCCGGCGCCGGGGACGTCCAGCTCAGGCTGGACCCGGGACAGGCGGCCAAGGGCCCCGAGTCCTACACCCTCACCGTCAAGGGCGGCCGGGTCACCGTGGCCGCCCCCACCGATGCCGGTGTCTTCTACGGCACCCGCACCCTCAAGCAGGAGGTGACCGGCGGGAGCACCGCGCCCGAGGGCGTTGTGCGCGACCGGCCGGCCAAGGCGGTGCGCGGGCTGATGCTGGACATCGCCCGCAAGCACTTCACGGCGGCCTGGATCGAGGACCGCGTCCGTGAGCTGGGCGACCTCAAGTTCAACGAGCTGGGCCTGCACTTCTCCGACGACCAGGGCTTCCGGATCGCCTCCGACACCCACCCCGAGGTCGTCTCCGGGGTCCACCTCACCAAGGCCGAGGTCCGCGCCATCCTCGCCCTCGCCGAGAGCCGTCACATCACCGTCGTCCCCGAGATCGACTCCCCGGGCCACCTGGGCGCGGTCCTCGCCGCGCACCCCGACCTCCAGTTGACGAACGCGCAGGGCACGATCACGCGCGGAGCGATCGACATCTCCAAGCCCGGGGCCGCGAAGATCGTCGACGACCTGCTGGGCGAGTACGCCGCCCTCTTCCAGGGCGCGTCCTGGCACCTGGGCGGCGACGAGTACCGGGCCCTGACGGTGGCGAACCCGGCGGCCTCCTACCCGCAGCTCGCCGCCGCGGCCACCGCGAAGTACGGGCCCGGCGCCACCGTCTCCGACCTGGCGACGGGCTGGCTCAACGACCGCGCGGCCACCGTCCGGGCCCACACACCGCCCGCCGACCGGACCGTGCGCGCGTGGAACGACGGCTTCTACACGTCGGCCTCGGTCCAGCCGGACAAGAGGATCCAGGTCGCCTACTGGACCGGCAAGGAGTACGGCGCACGGCAGCCGGTCGCCTATCTGAGCGCGGGCCGCAAGGTCGTCAACTACAACGACGAGTACCTCTACTACGTGCTCGGGCAGCCGAACCAGTTCTTCTATCCCACCGGCGAGCGGATCTACCGCGAGTGGACCCCGAGGGTGCTGCGGCACAGTACGGCCGTCTCCGCCTCGTACGACAGTCAGATACTCGGCGGGGTATTCGCCGTCTGGTGCGACCTCTCCGGATCGCAGACCCAGAACCAGGTGGCCGCCGGGATCCGCATGCCGCTGCGCGCGACCGTGCAGAAGCTGTGGGATCCCCGGACCCAACCGCCCCTGACCTGGAACGACTTCAAGAAACTGGCGGGCACACTGGGCTGACCGACCCGGTTTACCGGTTGGACGTACGGGCTCGGCGAAACGTAGGTTCCGCACAGGTATTCATATATTCGTATGCCGGGCGTGCCCCTGGGGAGGGGGTGCGCCCGGCCTCTTGTCGGGGGACCGTATGTACTGCAAGCGCTGCCATGTCTTCAAGGCGTCCACACCCGCCGGCCTGTGCTCGGGCTGCGCCGCCGATCCCGTGACCGAGTCCGGGGCCGTGTCAGGGGCCGATTTCTGGGCCGGAGCGGATTCCGAGGCGGACGCCGGGCCGGATTCCGCGCCCGCGCCCGAGCCCAAGCCCGACACCGAATTCGAGCCCAAGCCCGACACCGAATTCGAGCCCAACCCCGAGCCCGAGCCCAGGGACGCGGCTGGGCGCGCCCGAGCGTCCGCGCCCGGGGCGACCTCCGCTCCCGGCACCGGCACCGGCACCGGCACCGGCACCGTCCCCGCTCCCACTCCCGCTCCCGCTCCCGTGGCGGACTTCGTGCCGACAGGTCCCGTCGTCCAGCCGCACGGTCCGGCCTCGCTGCGTTCGCCGGTCGGACTCGGCAGGGCCGTCGCCGTACTGCTCGGCGTGGTCGTCGCCGCCGACCTCTTCGCCGTCTACGCCGACCTCGCCATGTACGACGTGACGGGCTCCCTCGCGGGCGACAACGCCTTCGGCGTCTACCGGGACCTCCGGCGCGACGCCGACCGGGCGGACTCGCTCATGGCCTCCGCCGGGATCGCGCAGTCGGCGGCCTTCGTGGCGACGATCGTCGTCTACCTCATCTGGTTCCTGCGGGTGCGGGTCAACGCCGAGGTGTTCAATCCGTTCGGGCACAGCATGAAGCGCGCCTGGGCGGGCTGGGGCTGGTTCGTGCCGGTCGTGAGCCTGTGGTTCCCGCGCCGGATCATGGTGGAGACCTGGGACGCGAGCAGGTCCCCAGGCACCCGCGCGTCGCACGCGCTCGTCAACACCTGGTGGGCGCTGTGGCTCGTCGCGCAGCTCACCGGCAGGCTCGGCACCAGCGCGTACGACCGTGCCGAGTCGGCGGAGGAGATCCAGGACGCCGTCGGCCAGGTGCTCGTCGGTGACGTCACCGACATCGCCGCCGCCGTGTTCGCGATCCTCGTGGTGCTCCGGCTGACCCGTATGCAGCACGAGAAGGCCCAGCACGGCCCCGCTCTCGCGGCAGTCTGACGTCCGATTGTCGGATCCCTGGCCAACTCGCTTGTGTCTGTGGTGTATTCGGCGCGGGCACAGCGAACGGAACCAGACCGCCAGGGGGATGGCATTGGGTTACTGGGGCTACTTGATCGTGGGCAGGAGCGAGCGGCCGCTCGCGGAGACCGACGCCCTGAGAGCGGTGCGCGACGGGCTGACCTCCCGTGAACGGCGCGACGACGGCTGGCAGGTGTGGGAGTACCCGAGCGGCGACGGCGACGTCGGCAGCATGAACACCCTCGCCATGGAGACCGACGCGCCCGCGCTCTTCGGGTACGTCATGGACAGCCGCTGTGTGGTGCTGGAGGCGGCGGCGCCCGAGAGCGGGGCGTGGACCACCTGTCTGGCGCGCGATGCCATGGCCGGATACCTGGGTGCCGGGCACGCCGAGGGGGAGAGCGACGGGGACGGCGGACTCACGCTCGACGACTACTTCCTGGAACCCGGTGACGCGGCCCGGCGCGCGGTCGACTGGGCCGCCGAGGCCGGCCACACCGTGAACACCGGGCCACTCCTCGACGTACTGACGGCGGAGCCCGACCCACTGGCCGAAAACCTGTTCTTCCGGTTTCTGGACCGACTGGGTGTTCTCCCTCTGTGACGCTCCGGGTACGTTGCACGCAGTACGGGAAAGTACGGGGCTCCATAGGGGATGGCGCCCTTGAAGGGGAGGCGTGCATGAGCCTGGTGGAACTGATCGCCGAGGCCGACGAGCGTGGCCTGACGGCCGGGGGACTGGCTTGTTTGGATCGGTGCGTGTCCCTTCTGGGCGGCGACGACGAGATCCTGCGCCCCCTGTGGGCCGCCCTCGCCGACGGCAGCGACCCGGACGACTGGGCGACCCGCCTGGAACAGGTCCGGATCAAACTCACGCCCACCGACGCCACCGGCACCGCCGAGGCAGCCGAGGGGGAGGCCGCGATCCTCGCCCGGCGGATGCTCGAAGGCGCCCCGGCCGACCGGTCGGCATCCGGGGTACGCGCATGGGCGGACGACTGCTCCGTCGCCGCCCTCCTCGTCCACCAGCTCCTGAACGCATCCACCGCGGACCCGTCCTCGGCCGACGCCTACCGCGAAGGCCGTACGGAGGGCATCCCGCCCCTCGTCGCGGCCGAACTGCGGCGCCAGACCACCGTCCTGGAACTGCTCGCCGGACACGGCTCGGGCGGACTGCGGCAGGCGATGGCGGTGTCGACGGAGGGCCGGCGCGTACTGCGCGCGGTGGTGTCGCGCCGGGCGCGCGGCCGGGCCTGACTCCACCCGGAAAGGGAGACCCTGGTACTCCGGGGACTCTGTGGCTTTCCTGTGGCCGTTCCGGGGTGGACCTGGGGCGGTCCCGCGCCGATCCCGGGCAGTCGCCGGAATAGGGGTGACGCGCGGTGCCACCTGCACGCTTTCCTGGAATGTGACAGTACGACGAGTATCAGAACGAGCGGCCCGGGCGACCCGTCCGCAGGCCGCCGCGAAGCCCGTGCGATGGGCCGCCGACACCGTGGCGACGATGCGCGAGGGCGCACGGCTGTACCTCGACTACTCGACCCAGAGTCTGTGGCGCGCGGACCGGATGATCGAGGAACTCCGCCGCGAACAGACGCCGTACCCCGCCGTGGAGTCGGTGCTGCGCGGCTTCGGGGCGTACGCGGGCGAGGTGATCGTGCGGGGGACCGAGGGCGCCGCCGAGTGGCTGGAGACGGGCGGCGGGTACTGGGTCCGTACCGCCGACGGGCGGCTGTGGGACCCGGTCGAGGAGGCCCGCCGCTGTTTCGCCGGCCATGGCTCGCTGCGGCTGCTCTGCCGGGACGCGACGGCGGTCTGAACGAACGGCGACGAGACAACGACGAGAGGACGGGCGGCCGACCGCCGTGACGCCGACCGCCATGACGCCGACCGCCGTGACGCCGACCGCCATGACGCCGACCGCCGTGACGCCGACCGCCGTGAGAAAGACATCTGCCCTTGGCAACGACCGGGGCCGCCACCCCCCACAGGAGAGGCCCCGGCCGTCGCGTGGCACGGGCCGCGTGGCGGCCCGTATCTCCTACAGCGTCGCATGGGCGATTTCTGTCACGCTGTCACCCGACCACGAGTTGGTTGCACGTTGTACGGACATGGACGAGAAGCGCATTCACGTCGTAACGTGCCTTTCGCTACAGGCTGCGGACGACAGGCAAACTGCATCCACTGAGGTCTTGAGGTGTGCGCGGTGCAGGGGGACGACGCGGAGCTGACCACCGCGGTGCTCGCGGCACAGGCCGGGGACGAGACCGCTTTCCGGACTGTGTACCGCGCGGTGCACCCACGGTTGCTCGGCTATGTTCGGACGCTGGTCGGCGACCCGGACGCCGAGGACGTGACGTCCGAGGCCTGGCTCCAGATAGCCCGTGACCTGGACAGGTTCGGCGGGGACGCGGACCGGTTCCGGGGCTGGGCCGCGCGGATAGCCCGTAACCGTGCCCTGGATCACATACGGATGCGCGGACGCCGCCCCGCGATAGGCGGCGACGAGACCGAGCTGTCCGGCCGCCCGGCCGACTCCGACACGGCGGGCGAGGCCATGGAGTCGCTGGCCACCGACAGCACCCTCTCCCTCATCGCGCTGTTGCCCCAGGACCAGGCCGAGGCCGTCGTCCTGCGGGTGGTCGTCGGTCTCGACGCCAAAACCGCCGCCGAGACACTCGGCAAGCGCCCCGGAGCCGTCCGTACGGCGGCGCACCGAGGTCTGCGACGGCTGGCGGAGCTGCTCGGCGAGGACCCGGACGCGACCGTCGCGCTCGACGCGCTGCCGCTGCCCCGGGAACCGCACGGACGTGCGGTGTCGTCGGCCGGTGTGACGCATACGCGTTCGCGGACGCAGAAGGACATGTGATGGCCGACGACGACCCGTACAAGTGGCTGGACAGCGCTGCGGCGGAGCGTTTGCTGAGCGGGGAGCCGCTGGCGGCCGCACTGGATTCCGCGGGCCCCGAAGCCCGTGACCAGGCCGAACTGCTGTCCAAGACCTTGGGAGCGCTCTCCCTGGGCACCCCGCCGTGCGGCGGGGAACTCCCGGGCGAGGCCGCCGCGCTGGCCGCTTTCCGCAAGGCCCGCCAGGCCCCGGACCTGAGCCGCGACGCGAACCCGGACACGGCCTCCGACGCTGCCTCCGACATGGGCCTGATACGGGTGGGCCGGTTCGGACGTCCCGACGGCCCGCCCCGGCGAAGCACCCGCGTGGCCCGCTGGGGCGGTCCTCTGCGCCTTGGGCTGGGTGCCGCGCTGGCCGCCTGCATGGTCGGCTCGGTGGCGCTGGCCGCCGGAGCCGTCGTCCTGCCGAATCCGTTCAGCGGGGACGAGCCCGGCCGCCCCGCCGCCTCCGTGTCGGGCGCCCCGCACGGTCCGATGCCGGCCTCGCCGTCGCCGCACGCCACCCGGGGCAAGGGCGTGTCGTCGCTCACACCCGACGACACGTCCGGGGGCGGCTTCGGCAGGGGCACCGGCGAGCACGCCCCGACCCCCGGGGGACGGGGCTCCCGCTCCGAATCGGGCGTGCCCGGCGGCTGGCACGGCGGGCTCGTCCTGGCCTGCCATGACCTGCACAACGGCAAGAAACTGGAGGCGGAGCGCAGACGCGCCCTGGAGAAGGCGGCCAAGGGTTCCGGGAAGGTCCCGCTGTACTGCGAGGACGTACTGCGGGACGAACCGGCGGTCCGCTCGGACAACGACGCCGGCGCCAAGGACGGCCCGAAGGCCGGTGGCAAGGGCAACGGAGCGAGCGGCGGAAACGGCAAGGGCGCAGGCAAGGGCCACAGCCGCGGAGACGGCCCCGGCGACGGCAAGGACGACGGAAAGGGCAACGGCAACGGAAACGGCAACGGCAACGGCAACGGCAACGGAAAGGGCAAGGGCAAGGTCAGGAGCCACGGCGGCCGTGTCGTGGCGAAGCCGACCCCCTCACCGATGCCCATCGCCGCGCCCGGGTCGGACGAGCCCTCGAACGGACCGGCGCCGGAGCCCGGCCCGTCGTACGGCGTCCTGCCGTTCCCGGCCGACGCCTGAGCCCCGAACGCCTCACCCCTCGGCACAGGCACCACCGCACGCCGCCGCCGGGATTGACCATGACGTACCGCTCTGACCTGTACGAACGTGTGCCCGCGAAGTTCTCGCGTGCGGGGTGTGACACTTTTGGCGGCACCGACGCAGTAGGGAGTGAGCCGACTGGTCATCGGTTCCTCGCACAGAGCCGGGGTTCCCCCCGTACCTACGGCTCGTGCACCTGGCGCGGGCGGGACACGTTCCCCCGGTCCCGTCCGCGCCCCCAAATCCTCTTCGGTCTCTCCGCGCGGACTCACTCACCAGTGGACGACGACCTTGTCACCCTTGCTCACCTCGGCGAAGATCGCGGCGATCGCCGTCTCGTCCCGGATGTTCACACAGCCGTGCGAGGCGCCGGCATAACCGCGGGCCGCGAAGTCGGCGGAGTAGTGGACTGCCTGGCCGCCGCTGAAGAACATCGCGTAGGGCATGGAAGTGCCGTACAGGGTGGACACGTGGTGGCGTGACTTCCAGTAGACGCTGAAGACGCCCTCCCGGGTCGGCGTGTACTGGCTGCCGAACCGCACGGCCACCGTCGAGACGGTCCGGCCGTCGATCATCCAGCGCAGCGTCCGGCTCGTCTTGCTGATGCACAGCACCCGGCCCCTGAGACAGCGCCGGTCGGGGTAGTCGGCCGGTTGCCCGCCCATCAGATACAGCTCCCACTGCCCGGGCTCGCGTGTCATCCGCAGCAGGCGCTGCCAGGTGACGGTGTCGGTCCGTCCGGTGCGGGGAAGGCCGCGCCTGGCCTGGAAGCCCTTGACGGCGGTCTCCGTCAGATCGTCGTACGACCCGGTCGGCCCGTCGTGCAGCCAGTCGACCTGGCGCAGCCGCGCCTGGAGTTCACGCACGTCCCGTCCGCTGTCACCGCGCGACCAGAGAACAGGGCCGCGGGTGTCCCGCCTCGGCACCGGTGGGGGTGTGGCGCCGGGTCTGTCGTCGCCGGGCGGCAGCGTGCCCTGGATGTGCACGGGCGACCGGGAGCCGCCGTCCGTGTGGTCGGTCGTCACCGTGCAGCCGCCCACGACGAGAGCCGCGACGATGGCGAACATCACCTTCCGCATGCCCTTGGTACGCAACCTGGACCCCCCAAGCTCATCCCCTGACCCCCATGCAAGTTACGCCGGAGGCGCACACCGTGACGCGTGAATCGGCCTGGGGGCTACTCGTCGAACCGGTGTACAGGTCTACGCGAGCCGGTCTTCAAGATGCTGTCGTACAGTGCCGCAGGTGTGTACAGTTTCACTTATGGACACCTATCCGCTTGTCGAAGCACGGAATCAACTTGGACAGCTTGTCGGCCGGGTGCGGCACGGCGGTGAGCACATCTTGATCAGCGAGTACGGCAAGCCCGCGGCGGCGCTCGTTCCGATAGGAGAACTTGAGGAACTGGAGCGCCTGCGGGACGAGGCTGACATCGCCTTGGCGCGTGCCCGGGAGGCGGCTCCATCGGGTCCGTCCATGACACATGACGAGTTCATGGCTCAGCTTGAGCAAGAGGATCGGCAGGCCGAGCAGTAAGCCACACGGTGGTGTGGGAGGACGGCGCCATGGGCGAATTACGTCGACTCCGCCAGTTCGATCCCGTTGGGGCGAAGGCCTGTATGGCAGCCGTTCGGGAACTGGGCGACTCGCCCCGGCCCGAGGGAGCGCGTGCCTTGGGCGGGTCGGGCTACTACCGGATGTCCGTCGTAGCCTGGCGTGTGCTGTACCGACCGGATGACGTCACCGTGACGGTCCATGTCGTCAAGGTGGGCCGGGTCGCCTGACATCGGGACCTGCCCGCCGCCGACCAGTTCCCGGCC
>NZ_LIQQ01000322.1 GCF_001418565.1 Streptomyces graminilatus
GAGGGGGCCTGCGACGATTTGGGCGGGGTGCGGTCGTCGGACAGGGCCGACAGACCGCCCAGCGTGCCCAGTACGGCGAGGAACGTGCCGACCACCGCCGTGGCGACCACGACCCGACGGTGGCGGTACCACGGGAGCCCGGCGGGGACCTGGGCAGGGGGACGGCCGGTGGCAGCGGTCACGTCCGGCGCGGCTGCTTCCGGTGCGGCTGATTCCGCGGGAGCGGCCTCCGTGTAGGGCGTACGCGCCTCGGTGACCGTACGGGGCTCGGCGAACGCAGGTGCCGCGGTGGGCGGGTCGGAATCCGTGGACGTGTCCGGTTGCCCGGTCGTACCGGGCTCGCCGGATGTACCCGGCACCCCGGGCGTACGCGGCCGTTGCCTTGCCGCCACCGCCAGGATCCACAGTCGGTGCAGCTCCACGCGTTCCTCCGGGGAGGCCCCGCACAGCGCGGCGAACCGTTCCACCGGGGCGAAGTCCAGCGGGACCGTGTCACCGGAGCAGTAGCGGTGCAGGGTGGATGTGTTCATGCCCAGGCGGCGGGCCAGTGATCCGTAGCTGCGGTCCGTACGCCCCTTCAGCCCCGTCAGCAGCGCCGCGAACTCCGCCACGTCGTCGTGGGTCGACACACCTTCCCCGTTTCTCTCGTGCTCCTCGTGTCCCGGAACGGCATCCCAGGCACTCCATATACCTGCACGTCAGAGGGGATGGGATGGTTCCACCGTCGCGGATCGTGTGTCGGCGGTTGCGGTTGCCCCGAGCGGCGGCCGATGCTGTGGAGGTCGCACCGACCGCTGCCGGACCGACCACCCGGCGCGGCGACATCCGACAACACCCAGCCGCACAACCGTGCACAGTCGTGCACCCAGACACGGGGGACACCCATGCCCACTCGCATGAACATCGCGCTGTCCGCACTCACCGCACTCGCCGCCGCCGGACTCGCCCTCGCGGCCCCGGCCGGTGCCGCCGTGCAGCCGAGCACCCCGGCCCAGCCCAGGTTCCTCTCGGCGGCCGAGCTGCCGCCGCACCCCAGCTCCGCCTGGACGGCCGACCGGGTCAAGGACGGGGTGCCGGACGAGCTGAAGTTCTGCCTCGGCGCGGCGCTGCCGGGCTACGACTCCCGGTACCGCGAGTTCCGCACCGACCTGGACACCGGCGCCGTCCAGCTCACGATCGTCGTCGCCGACGACGCCAAGGCCAAGGCGCTCGCCGAGCGGCTCAACAAGGAGATCCGCTCCTGCCCGAAGCGGATCGAGAAGGCCGACCCCAAGATCAAGGCCGAGTTCAAGGACTACGGCAAGCTCGCGGCCGAGGAGGGCGCGCACGTCTACGGACTGCACACCGAGACCTCGTACGGCGCCACTGACATCAACCTGCTGTCGGTCGGCCGGGACGGCCACGCCGTCACGGTCGTGGAATGGGGCCAGATGGGCGACTTCACGGACGCCCCGGTTAAGGCCTTCAAGAAGACGACGACCACTGCCGTCAACAAGCTCTACTGACCGGCCGTCACTGGCCGGCCCACCGAGCCCGGCTCCAGCGATCAGCCGCTCAGCCGCTACGCCGCTCAGCCACAAAAAAGCCCAACCGATCAACCGCTCGACCGATCAACCGCTCGACCGATCAACTGGTCATCTACTGATTACCCACGGGGAGAACACCCACATGAACCGCCGCACCATCTCGCGCCTGCCCGCCCGCCGTGCCGTCGCCCTCGCCCTCGGGATCGCGGCCGTCACGGCCCTCCCGCTGGGGCTGACCGCCACGGCCCAGGCGACCCCGGCCGAGGCCGCCGCCCAGGCGCCCCGGACGGTGACCGGCAGCCCGTCCGACTCGGTGACGCGCATCGCCGACTTCTACGGCGCCTACATCGACGCCCAGAGCGGCCCCGGCAACGGCGGAAAGCTCGCGGCGGAACTCCGCAAGCACTACATCCACCCCGACTACCTGAAGAAGCTGGTCGCCTGGGAGGAGAAGAACCACGCGGACGGCGTCCTGCGCGCCCAGAACGTCCCCCTCCGCTGGAAGGTCACCGACAACGGCACCGCCGACCACACGGAGGCTGGCATCACGCTGACCTGGGGCTCGGGGAGCACCACCAGCACCACCAAGCTGGTCGTCGACATGACCCGCGACCACCGGATCATCAACATCGGCACCAAGGGCATCGGCGGGAAGTGACCTACGGCCGGATCTGTAGCCCGCAGTGGACAGTCCGGCCGATCCACCGCCCTCACGCGCCCGTCCACGACCGGACGGGCGCGTGATCTGTCGTGGCGTCCGTTCCGAACCCCCGGCCAGTCATGTCCGCCGGGTGCGACCAAGGTCCAGTTCCGGCCATGAACGGTCCAATCAGCCCCGTACATCCGGTCGTTGAGGATTCGACATGACTGCCGTGTTCAGGTCGGGGGCATGGATCCCGTGAACGCGTTCGATCTGGAGGGGACAGTTCACCGGAGTCCGGGCGGGGGTCATGAAGAGGCAGGCGCGAGGAGGCGGTCCCGTGACCATCGGGGCCTTCGCGGCGAGAACGGCGGAGGAAGCGACCGAGAACGACGACAACCACGACGACGGCTACGACGACGATTACGACGGTCATGACGACAACCACGACGGCGACCACGGCGAATACGAGCACCACGGCGAATACGGCGAATACGGCGACCACGGCGATCACAGCGATCACAGCGATCACAGCGATGACGACGACCGCACCGACGACAACCACGGCACCGACAACGACGACGGCTGTGCCATCGGGGACGACGATGGCGCGCACCGGGGGGAGGCGTCGCAATTGAGGCGCAGGCTTGGCTGTTCGGATCTGCGGGAGGTGCCGGAGGCGCGCAGGGCACTGCGTGAGCTGTTGCGGCACTGGGAGAGGCCGGGCGGTTCGGAGATCGCGGAGCTGCTGACCAGCGAGCTGGTCACCAACGCGCTGGTGCACACCGACCGCGACGCGGTACTGACGGCCACCGTCTCGCCGCACGGATTACGCGTGGAGGTACGGGACTTCGTGGGCCGCAGGCCCAGACTGCGCGAACCCATACCGGACGACGGCACGCACGGCAGAGGCCTCGTTCTGGTGGAGTCCCTCGCCGACGCGTGGGGAGTCCGGGCGCACGGCGTGGGCAAGGCGGTGTGGTTCGAACTGAACGGGGGCGCGGCCTGAACAGGCCACGCCCCCATGTCGTCGGCGCGCGGTTCGCGCTCAACTCTTGTTCAGCGGCGCTCAGCCGTACTGCTGCTCAAGGTCCCGCAGCTTGCGCTCAAGGGAGTCCAGGCGGGGCAGAGCCATCGTGTCGTCCTCCGCCGTGAGGTCGACAGTGATCGAGTCACTGCTGCCCCGAACGGGCTGGAGGGAGGGACGGGCGCGCAAGGGCAACTGCTCCGCGGAGGATATGGCGGGCTCCGAGGTGACCTGGGCGGGCGCCCGCTCCACCTCGACCTGCTGACCGCCACCGCCGCCACCGCCGCCGAACGGACCGCGGTGGCCCCGGCTGATCGCCTTGAGGTGCGCGCGCTCGGCCCGCTCCTGCTCCCGCCGACGCAGTCGCGCCTGCTCCTTCTGGCGACGGTCCTCACGCACCTCGTCGACCGCCTCGTCCAGGCTGCGGACGCCCTCCAGGAGCATCAGCGACCAGGCCTTGTACGTCTCACGGGGCGCGCGGGCCCAGCGGACCATACGGATCTGCGGCAGCGGACGCGGCACCAGACCCTGCTCGCGCAGGGCGGCCCGGCGGGTCTGCTTCAGCGCGCGGTCGAAGAGCACAGCGGCGGACAGCGACATGCCGGCGAAGAACTGCGGGGCGCCCGCGTTGTCCAGACCCCGGGGCGCGTGCACCCAGTTGAACCAGGCGGCGGCGGCAGCGAACAGCCACACGAGTATCCGGGAACCGAGGGCCGCGTCACCGTGGCTGGCCTCGCGCACCGCGAGCACGGAGCAGAACATCGCCGCCCCGTCGAGACCGAACGGGACGAGGTACTGCCAGCCGTCGGTGAGGTTCAGGTTCTGCTCGCCGAAGCCGACGAGGCCGTGGAAGGAGAGCGCCGCGGCGACCGCCGCACAGCAGAAGAGGAGTACATAGGACGCCGTGGCGAAAACGGCCTCCTTGCGCCTGCGGCGCTCCTCGGTGCGCTCCCACGAGTCGTCCTGGCCGGCCTTCGCCCCGGAGGAGCGCTTGCCGCGCGCGAGCACCGCCACCGCCGCCAGCACGCCCAGGAGCAGTACGGCGCCCGGAAGCAGCCAGTTAAGCGATATGTCGGTCAGTCTCATCTGGGGTCCCTTGCATTGGGATAGGGCGTAACGCCCGCCATATTGGCCCAATCCCCTCAGCCCTCAGGGGGTTTCGGGGCAAGAGGCCGCCTAAGGAGGTGCAAGGGGATGCTCAGGGCGACATTCTGCTCGAACTGCCGCTTGAGGGGCGGGAGTTGAGTTCGAATAAGACTACCCGTACGGGTGGTTCCACGGAAAGTTCCTGCGACAAGTGAGGAACTTGTGAAGTGCCCGTAACGATGGGGAGCCCCAGTCGAACGCGATCTTACGGCGGCGATCCTACGGCACGCCGTTCCGGGCCCCCTGGGAGGGGGCCGATTGCTGAGGGTTGCTCAACTCTCGGCGGGGGTCGTCACCTTGGCGGTACGGGCGTTGTCGCAGGTCCGCGGGCCGTTGTCGCGCATGCAGTCCCGCCGACGGCCTGTCCGGTGCGGTGCCGGCCCTCCGTGGCGTCGTCGGTCGCCATGCCCCGCAGGGCCCGGCCGCGCCGCCGGATCCCCGGGCGGGCAGGTGAAGGTGCCGGTGCGGACGCCGAAGCGCCCGCCGGCGCGGTGGTGGGGGACGCCCCCGGTCCTGTCCGGGACCCGGTTCGGTGACGGTCGCGTCCGGACGGGCCTCGGTGAACCTGTCGTACGAGTCGGGGAAGGCGGACCGGGCCGGTGCGGGAGCGGGCGGGTCGGGACGACCCCACCCCGATGGCCGACCGAGGGGAAAAGGTAAGGCTTACCTTGCTGGTCATGTTCGCGATGTGACCGGGATCAACGCCGGATTCGGCCCGGATTCAGCCCGAATTCGGCCTGGATCCGATCCTGGAGTCGAATCGGGATTTGAACTGATGGAATGTGCGCCTATGGTGCTTGACGGGCGAGTAACAACCCGCCGCTATGCCCCCATGTGCCGTCAAGTGTCATCCAGCCCCCAGGAGGCCCCCGTGCAGCACGCCGGCCCGAAGGGCGCGCACGGCTCGCCCGAGACGAGGGTCCCGGTCTCACATCCGGGCGTCCCGCGCGTTCCACCGCAGCCCAGGGCCGTGGACATGGACCGCGGGTGGGCCCCCGGGGCGAGCGGTCCGACGGCCCGCGCGACCGTGGGCGAGAACGCGTCGGCCGACGGCGCCAGGGGCGAGCACACGCACAGTGAGCAGCCGATCTCCGGGCCGCGTACGGCACAGTCCCGTACCGTGCGAGCCCGCCCCGCCGTCCAGCGGTCCTCCGTGCGCGGCCAGATCCTCGACGCGCTGCGCGCCGCGCTCGTCAGGGGCGAGCTGGCACCCGGCGAGGTGTACTCGGCCCCCGCCCTGGGCGACCGGTTCGGCGTGTCCGCGACGCCCGTCCGCGAGGCGATGCAGCAACTCGCGCAGGAGGGCGCCGTCGAGGTCGTCCCCAACCGCGGCTTCCGCGTCGTGGAACGAGGTGCCCGCGAACTGGCCGAGCTGGCCGAGGTCCGGGCCCTGATCGAACTGCCGGTGCTGGTCCGCCTGGCCCTCACGGTGCCCGCCGAGCGCTGGACGGAACTCCGCCCCCTCGCCGACGCGACGGCCCACGCGGCGTCCACCGGCTGCCGGGCCACCTACGCGGAGGCCGACCGGGCCTTCCACCGGGCGGTCCTGTCCCTCGCGGGCAACACCCAGCTCGTCCAGATCGCCGACGACCTCCACCGCCGCGCCCAGTGGCCCCTGGTCGACACGAAGTCGGTACGGGGCCGCGCGGCACTCATGGCGGACGCGGCGGACCACGGCACCCTGCTGGACGCCCTGACCGCGAGGGACGTGCAGTTGGTTCAGTCACTGGTACGGGAGCATGTGGCAGGCGCTCACTGACCCGACCTCAAGGGGCGCCGGGCTGTGTTCCTCCGCGGCTTCACCACGGGGCACCACCGGCCGCCGCGGACCGGCCGCCGCGGACCGGCCGCCGCGGACCGGTGGTCGCCGGACAACCCGACCGTCCCACCCGGTTGGCGCAGCCAAACGACTAGGCGGCCGGAGGCGGTGGAGTCAACTGCCGCGCCAACCAGGTCGGCACACCCCCGAGCAACCGGAACAGCCGCCCCGCCTCCGCCCGCAGCCGCGACGCCTCCGGCTCGGACTCCGCGTCGGCCAGCGACGCCAGCGCGGGCGCCGTCCCCACCAGATACCCCAACTCCTCCCGGATCCTCAGCGATTCGCCGAACCCGTGCCGCGCCTCCGCCAACTCCCCGTCACGCAGGGCGAGTCCGGCCAGATGGCGCCAGGTGAACGACAGCAGCAACGGATCGGCGTGCGCGGTGGCCCCCGCGTGCGCGCGCCGGTACGCGGCCCGCGCCGCCTGCGGGGAATCCGCCAGGTTCTCGGCCAGCAGCCCCCGCCGGAAGTCCAGCACCGCCCGCCCAGCGGCTCCCGGAGGGATCAGCGCCGCCGCCCGCCCCAGCGCGGCCCGTGCCTCGTCGGCGCGGTCCCGTACGCCGAGCAGGGTCGACGCGTACGCCAACCGCCCGCGCTCACAGGCCGCCGCGCCCCGCTCGTCGTCGCTCCGGGCCACCGCCTCCGCCGTACGGAGCGCGTCCTCGGCCTCCTCCCAGCCCCGCTCGGTGTAGAGGCACCGTTCCACGAACAGCGCGGCCCGCTGGAGCGAGGCGTCGGCGGTGCCGGGGTCGAGCAGCGCCGCGGCGTCCGCCCAGCAGGCGCGTGAGCGCAGCCGCCATACCGCGGTCTGGAGTGGATCGTCACCAGAGGTCGTTCCGGAACCAGACATGGCGGTGTACGCCACATTGCCCTCCCCGAGCGCGCCATCGAGCCTGTTGAGTGGTGGCGGCATCTCAGCACGAATCCCGGTGCCGGGCCAAGGGGGTGGGTGAAAGTATTCACAAAGTCGGGGACGGGTGAGTATCAGGGTTGCCGCAGAACCGGCCACACCCGGCGCACACCAGAACCGCACGCCCCATCCGCCCCGCCCGCTC
>NZ_LIQQ01000323.1 GCF_001418565.1 Streptomyces graminilatus
CCCCGGAAGCCTACGCCGGCCCCCCACCCCGGCCCATCCGCGGATCCGAGAAGGAGTCCACCGGTGATCACGACGAATGTCGCCCGGTCACCACGGCGGACGAGGCTGCGAGCACCGTGGGTGCCAAGGTTCCCGAGCCCCGGGCAGCGGAGGAATCGTCTGCCGTGAATGCCCCGGTTGTCGCGGCGGTGGAGGGGGAAGCCGCTGTCGACGGCGTGGAGGCGGAACCTGACCCGGTGCCCCAGGTGCCCGAGCGCTCGACCGGCCCGGCGCCCGCGACCTCTCCCCGTTCCGAGCACCCTGAACGGCCCACGGAGTACAGGCCCTCAGAATCCCACAAATCTCTCGCCACGCTCATCTCGGCCGAGCGCTACGGCCTGGCCGCCGCCCTCGCCGCCCGTCTCGGTGAACCGTCGCAAGGCATCACCGCGCTGCAACTGGCCGCCTGCGCCGAAGCCGTGCGCTCCGCGAGCAGTGAGAGCGTCACCCGCATGCGTACGCTCCTCGCCGGTCCTGACTTCGAGGAGCTCACAGCCAGCCGTCCCGACGCCGCTCTCGCAACCGCCGCGCTCCTGCGCGCAGTGCTGGTGACGGGCGACTCCGAGGCCGGTGCCTCGCTCAGCCAGGTTGCCTCCGGACTGCCGCTGAGCCTGGCCCAGGTAGCGGACGAGGTGGCGCAACGCGCGCTCAAGTCCCTGCTCCTGCATTCTCCGCCACTCGCCCTGGCCCGCGATACAGCCGAGCTGGAACGCGCTCTGGAGGATGCCCGAGAGGACTGCAAGCAAGCGCTCGACCAGGTCCCCAGCATCCGGTTCCCCCGAGCTCACAAGATCGTCCGACGCTGGTGGGACCCGCAGAAGGGACTCATCGGCTCCTTGCTGCGGCACGCGGTGGAGGACAACAGGAGTGGTCTCGACGTGCTCTCCCGGACGGTGCGCGAGCTTCGCGAGCCGGCGGTCATTCAGTCCAAACTGGACAAGGTCGACCGTGAGTTCATGTCTCCGGGAGCCCGCAGCCGCCTGGAGGGCCCGGCCCGCCAGGATCTGTTGCGTCACACGGCTGACCGGCTCGCCTTGGTCGACAGGTGGATCCGGCAGGCCCAGGAACTCGGCGCACGTGACACCGACTGGAGCGCCGACCAGGTACAGGAGATGCGTGCCCTGGTCCTCGGGCACCGCGAGGACGTCCTTCGCGATGTGCGCGAACACGCGGACATCGCCGACGGAGTCGCAGCGGCCATGATGGAGGCCGCGGCTACGTCGCTCGCCCGTACCTTCGCCCTGTTGTCCGGTGAGGCGCGGCTGGAGAACGCCGAACTGACCACCGAACTCGCCTTGCACGCGGAACTTCTGAAGGTCCCCGGGGCCGTCGTCGAAGCCACCACCTGGGACATTTCGGCGCCCGACGTGCCCGCCGCAGAGTTGGTGCGCGCGGGCGACCGCTCCTGGGAGGACGCCGTACGCGTCCAGGTGTCGAACGAGCACTTCGCCACGGCGCAGAAACTGCTCGACCTCTGGACCAAGCAGCAGCTCCCGAACCTCGGAGAGGACACCGCGCCTCCGGAGAATCTGCAGTCCCTCGTCCTGGAGTCCGGCAAGCAGATCGCCCACGAGCTGCGTGAGACCCGCCAGCGTCTTGAGGAGACCCTGAGGCGCGCCCGCGTCGACGGCGCTCTCACCGAGGAACGGGAACGCACCTTCGAGCGCAGGGTCCAGGACGCCGTGCCCGCTCCGGACGGCGATCTCGCCCGCGTACGGCGCGACCTGGAGACGCTTTCCGAGGAACTGAACCGGGCGCACGTCAATCACTCCGCGGCGCTGCGCACACGGCTCAACGAGATCGACGGACTCCATTCCGGGGACCGGGAGCGCGTCGAACAGTTGATCAGCGCCGGCGATCTGCTCACCGCCGACGAGCTCATCTCCCACCTGGTGAACGGCGAGAGCATCCCGGACACCCACGCGACGGACCGGAGCCTGGCGGCCTTCTTCCCCGACGTTCCGACCGCGCTGCCCGGAATGGGCATCTCCAGCGAACTGATCAGTGCCGTGCGGCAGCGTAGGCGCTTCGAAGATCTCGAAGCACTCGACTACTCAGCTCTGTCGCCCGAGATCGCCGAGCAGACGGCCCTCGGTCTCACCGGGTGGGCCGACCTGGCCTCTCGGAAGGGAAGTTTCCGCACTCAGGGGGTGCGCGAGAGCGAGTTGCTGATGCCCGCCCTCCGTCTGATCGGCTACAGCAGCAAGAAGGGCCCGCAGCGGGTCGAGAAGCCGCGGTCCGGCAGCTATCGCTTCCTCGATGTACCAGCGATCGAGTACACCGGGTCGGCATTGGTGCCCGCGTTCGGGTCCGGACTGCGAGGCAGCCTCCGTGTCATGCTGGTGTGGGACAGGCCCTCGGCCGAGACGCTGATGTCCTGGATTCAGCAGGATCCGAACGATGACAGCCTGCTCGTCGTGTACTTCGGCACTCTGTCGGTGCGGGACCGCAGAGCCCTCGCGGCACAGACCGCCGCCGGGAGACGAGCCATGGTCGTTCTGGACGACTCGGCACTCGCCCATCTGGCCGCATGCGGCAATCAGCGTCTGGACTCGGCCATGCGCGTCCTGTTGCCCTTCTCAGCGGTCAACCCCTATGTCATGGGCAAGCGTGCCCCCGTGTCCGAGGAGATGTTCTTCGGCCGCCGTGACGAGCTCGCCTCGGTACAGCGGGCCACGGGCGACCAGGTGGTGTTCGGTGGGCGCGGGCTCGGCAAGTCGGCCCTGCTGAAGGAGGCCGGGCGGAAGTACGAGGCTCAGATCCCGGACTCGCGCTTCAGCCTGCTTCTCTCCCTTGACTCCACCTTCACCGGCACCAACGCGCCGTCCTCGACTGTCTGGGACCGCATTGGCCGACGTCTGCTGGAGCGTGAGGCGCTTGCCCTGCCACGGAGGGTGAAGGCTGACGCCGCCCTCACCTACCAGCACGTATTGGACGGCATCAAGGCGTGGCTGCGTGAGGACACCAAGCGTGGACTGCTGATCACGCTCGACGAGGCCGACGGCTTCTTCGAGTCCGACTCCCCTCAGTTCACAGAGACCCGACGCCTACGCGATCTTGGTGCCGAGACGGAGGACCGGGTCAAGGTCGTGTTCGCGGGACTCCACTCAGTGCAGCGCTACGCGAAGATCGCCGTGAACAGTCCGTTCAGCCACCTCGCCCAGCGCCCCACGGTGATCGGACCGCTCCGTCCGCAGGACGCGGTGAATCTCCTCATCGTGCCGCTCGCCGTGCTGGGGTACGAGTTCGAGGAGCCCGCGCTGGTTCACCGCATTCTCGGGCACTGCTCGTACCAGCCGTTCCTGCTCCAGATGTTCGGCCACCGACTGGTGCAGACCATGCACTCCAAGCGCAGCGGTACCGCGTCCGGGCCGCCGTACACCATCACTCGTTCCGATGTTGAGGCGGTCCAGTCGGACAGGGACCTCCGGGTGAGCATCACCGAGGCCTTTCACGACACTCTGCGGCTCGACTCCCGCTACAACGTGATCGCCAACGTGGTCGCCCACCATGCGCATCACTACGGCTTGGACGCCCGGCTGAGCCAAGTACAGCTGCGCGAGGAATGCACGTACTGGTGGCCGAAGGGCTTCGAGAACCTGGACACGGACCAGTTCCGCGCCTACCTCTCCGAGATGGAGGGGCTTGGTGTGCTCGCACCTGATCCCGACCATCGCGGCTGGCACCTCCGCAGCGCCAACGCGCTGAGCATGATCGGCAACCTGGGGATGGTGGAGGCTGAGCTGGAGCAGGCCTCCAGCCGGAGGGTGGCGGAGGACTTCAGCAAGTTCGAGGCACGCCACCGCTCACGCGACGGTCATTCCCACTCTCCCCTCACCGCCGATCAGATTGCGGACGTACTGCCTGGTCGCGGCAATCAGGCTCGTCTGATCATCGGGACGATCGCCACCGGTGTCGACCGGGTGGGCGCCGCCTTGCGGGACGTCGCCGAGACCACAGGCTGGGAGATGCCGCAAGTAAACAAGCGCTCTGACTTCGATCGTGAGCTCATGGGAGGCAAGGCCGGACAGCAGCGGTTGGTCGTTTCGGACCTCACGGTGAAGTCTCCGGGCGAGGAAGCATGCCGGGAAACCCTTGAGGACGCCGTCCACCGCAACCCGGTCGGGTCCGGTGTCACCCGCTCGGCAGTCATCATCGCGGGCCCCGACCAGCTGGCCCTGTGGTCGATCGCCCTAGCGGGAGGACAGGACGAGACCCTTGAGATCGAGGCGCTCCCCCTGCGCCGGTACACACCGGACGGCCTTCGCTCCTGGGCCCAGGAGCAGGAGGGAGTGCCGTTCTCGTCCGAACTTCAGTTGCAGGAACTCCGGGACACCACCGGTGGCTGGCCTCTGTTGGTCAACCGGCTCGCGGCCAGTCTCAAGACGGAGCCGAACGGGGCGAAGGCGCTCCGCCAGGCAGCGGCCGGGCTGGACAACCCCGATGGCGCGAACCAGTTCCTGCGGCAGGCCGGGCTGATCTCCAAGACGCCCCAGTGGGTCGCTTACCGCGCGGTTCTGGAGTTCATGACTGATGACGGCATGAACATCGACGACCTCCGGGCGGCGATCGAAGCGGACACGGACGGAGATCAAGTGGACGCGGCGGACGCCCTCCGTCTTTTGCGCGCCATGCAGGTGTTCGATGTGGACAGCGCCGGCAAGCACCGCCTTGAGCCCGTCCTTCGGTCGTGCTGGCATCGGGTCTACGCCGACTGACGCAGCAACAGCAGGGAATATGGCTGCCGCAACCGGGGGTGCGGCAGCCGCTTCAACAGCAAATCCGCACCACGAAAGCGCTGGCACCCACGACTACGCCTTCCAGGCCGGTCACACCACCGCCGTCGCCTCCGGCCACCACGTCAGTGGGTGCTCACACCAGCATGTTTCCCTTGTCTGCTGTCACCTCCGCCACCAGGCGGGCGAGCTCCACCCGCGAGTGGATGTGGAGTTTTCGGAAGATGTGCCGCAGGTGGTAGTCCACCGTGTGGTGTGAGACGGAGAGCAGGGTGGCCGTCTGGCGGTTGGTCAGGCCTTGGGCTACGTGGTCGGCCACCAGGCGCTGTGTGTCCGTCAGTTCGGTCCATTCCGCGCGGCGGGGAGTGGCGCGTGGCGGGCGGGCAGAGGTGGGGGGCGTGAGGCGGATGATCGCTCCGACCAGGGCCGGGCCCATCCAGATGCCCTCGCCCAGTTGTGGCCGGGCTCCGGAGGCCAGTACCACTGCCCGTGGTGCGGGGGACGTCAGCTTCTGGCGTGCCCACTCCCACAGCAGGGAGCGGTCGTCCGCTCGTATCAGTGCCGCCGCTGGGCTGTTCATCAGCAAGGTCACGTCGCTGACCACCACCACGGGGCCGGTGGTGGTCCGGCATGCCTTCAGGAAGCGTTCGTGCAGCAGACGAGGGTCGTGGACGATCGTCAATAACATCGTGTCTCCAATGCCGTCCGCAGGCGTACGGATGAACGGACACGCAGGTCAGCCGCCTGCCCGCTCATCGCCCGAACTGTGCCTCGCCCACGCTACTCAGGGCGTGGTGACTGATTGGTGACCGAAAGGTGATGACCATACTTCTGCGGTCTGCGGTCTGCGGTCTGGCGCCTACAGGCTTCTCGTCATTCCTCCGTCGATGATGAAGTCCGCCCCGGTCACGTTTCCCGCGCGGGCGCTGGCCAAGAGGAGCACCAGGTCGGCCACCTCACCTGGCAAGGTGAACCGGCCCGTCACCGAGTCTCCGGCGGCGTGTTTCACCACGGCTTCCTGTGCTGATTCCCCCTCAGGGGCCAGTGTCGCCGCGACTCCGGCCGGGCCCAGCCACAGTTCCGTGGCCACCGGTCCCGGGCTCACCGTGTTGACCCGGATACCGCGCGGACCGAACTCCTTGGACAGTGACTTGGAGAAGCTGGCCAGAGCGGCCTTGGCCGCGCTGTAGTCGATGACCAGCGGGTCCGGCAGCGAGGCGTTCACCGAGGTGACGGTCACGATCGTGCCGGCGCCCCGGTCCAGGAGATACGGCAGTGCCTCACGGGTTACTCGGACCGCCGTGAGGAAGTTGATCGTCAGGGTTGTAGTCCAGTCCTCGTCTGTTACCGACAGGAATCCGGCTGTGCGCGGGCGGACCGCGCCCACGTTGTTCACCAGGATGTCCAAGCCGCCGAAGCCGGTCACTGCGGCCTGGACCAGTTCCGCCGGGCCCGCAGGCGTCGTCAGGTCGACCTCGACCGGGCGGACCCTGCCACCGGCCGCCAGTTCGGACAGTTCCGGGCTGATGTGACGGGCGCCCGCCGCCACATACACCCCTTCGGCCACCAGCGCCTGCGTGACGGCCAGTCCGATGCCCTTGCTCGCGCCGGTGACGACCGCGACCTTGTCCGACAGATGCAGATCCATGGCTCTCTCTCCTCGTCTTCCCGCTGCTCCGGCGCTCCGCCGTTCTGTCGCTCCGCCGTTCTGTCGCTCTATCGTTTCTTCGTTCCGTCCGCTTGTCCTCCTGTCGGCTTGTCCTTGAGGAAGGTCAGGAGGGTGCTCGTGAGTTCCTCGGGGCGCTCCTCCCAGATCCAGTGGCCGGATTTCTCGATGACCTTTTCGGTGACGTGGGTGGCGTACTCGCGCACCTGGACGGGGACGGCCTCGGCCAGGCTGTGCCGGGCTCCGATGGCGAGTACCGGCATCGTGAGTTTCGTACGGCCGTTGATCTCGTTGTCGGTGACGTCCTGCTGGAGGGTGCGGAACCACTCGAAGCTCGCGCGCAGGTGGGCGTCGTCCTTGAGGTAGTGGCCGTAGACGGCGGCGTCCTCGTGGGTGATGCCGGACTTGTTGTACTCGATCATGTCGGTGAAGCGCTCGACCCACTGCGTTTCGCGGCCGTCGATGGTCTGTTCCGGCAGGCCGTTCCGCACGGAGAAGAAGCCGAAGTTCCAGTGGCCCGGCCCCTGGGCGGTCAGCGCGGGGAGGCTGTAGAGGCTCTTGTCGGGGATGGGCGCTTCGCTGAGGACGAGCTTCTTGACGTCGCGGGGGTGCGCGGACGCGTAGGCGTACGCGACCATCGTGCCGATGTCGTGGCCGACCAGCCGTATGTCCTTGTCCCTGCCCAGTCGGGTCAGGAGACCGTGGATGTCGGCGGCCATCGTCTTCTTGTCGTAGCCGGTCGCGGGGGCGTCGCTCCCGCCGGCGCCGCGCAGATCGGGCGCGATGACCCGGTAGTGCTTGGCCAGCTCGGGCAGTTGGGCGCGCCACTCGTACCAGGTCTGCGGATAGCCGTGGAGCAGGACCAGGGTTTTGCCCCGGCCGCCCTCGACGAAGTTGATGTCGACGTCACCGACCTTGAGTCTGCGTTCGGTGAAACCGGCCGGGGGGCGATGGGCAGGGGGTGCGGTGTGCATGTGCTTCTTGGCTGTGGCGGCCGTCGCGGCCGTTTCTGCTGTGGGTGCTGTGCCGCTGGTGGCCGGGGCCACGGCGGCGAGAGTGGCGACGGCCGCTGTGGACGCCAGCGTGGACAACAGGGTTTTCCTCATGGAGCTTCCTTCTCTGCCTGGGGTTACGGGCGGGTGCCGAAGGGGCCGAGTTCCCCGGCGTCGATGCGCAGCGATTCGAGCATCGCGAAGGCGTTGTCGGTGGTGAACACGTCCGCTGCGGCGAGTACGCCGGTGTACTTCGCGATGACGGGAGCGGCTGCCTGCTGGGCCACCGCTTCGAGATACGTCTTGAAGACCGCCCAGGAGTTGCCCGAGGGCCCGTACTTCTGGAAGAAGGGCGTCGGGTCCACCGCGGCCATCGCGGCACGGGTGCCCGCTTCGAGGTCGGCGACGTACCGCTTCTGGAGATCGCCGTCGGCGCGGATCCCGAGGCGGCCGAGGTGTCCGCCGACGAGGGTCCGCCACGGGTACGCCATCGCCACGTCGTGCGCCTTGATCCAGGCGGGGATGTCCTGGGAGACCGCGAGGCCCTTGAAGGGGACCCAGCCGGGGTAGAGCACGTCCACGACCATGAGGGTGGCCTGGCGGGGCGCGTAGACGAAGATGTTGTCGGGTGAGTGGTTCGGGCCGTGGTACGCGAGTTCGAGGACCTCGCCGCCGACCCGCAGGACGTACCGGTCGTCGAAGGTCTCCGTGGGTGCCGGGCGGTTCGGGTCGGCGGCGATGCGCAGCAGCCGCCGCGTCTCGGTGTGGCCGATGCGCACCACGTTCCTGCCGAAGATGGACGACGCCCCGATGTGGTCGGCGTGGGAGTGGGAGTAGACCAGGTGGGTCACCTTGCCCGGCCGTCCGTTGGCTCTGGTGACCTCCTGGATGGCCCGCAGCAGGTTGTGCCCGATCGTGGGCGGTGCGTCGACGAGGACGACGCCGTCGCGCGTGGTCAGGAACATGGCCTGGTAGAAGGAGTCCGTGACCCAGTACAGGTTGCCCTTGATCCGGCCTGCGAAGTAGCCGTCCGCGTTGCGGTCCGGGCCGACCGAACCCGCGGGGATCGCCGCGTAGTCGGGAAGGCCGTCGCGCTCGGATGCTGTCGCTGTGCCGGGCAGCGCCGTACCCAGGACGGCGGCTGCGGTGGGTATCGCCGCCGCCGTCGCCATCCGTTTGAGGAACAGGCGTCGGTCGCGTGCGGCCGCCTCGTCCGAGGATGCGGCTGTCATGGAGTTTCCCTTCGGGAGAGAGGTCCGGGGTGGCGGAGGCCGTCCCGTGCTCAGTTGGCGGTGGAGCGGGCCGCGGCGACGATCAGGGCGGTCGTCTCGTCCGGGTGCGAGAGCATGACCACGTGCGAGGCGCTCTTGACCTCGACGGTGCGGGACTTGGCACGCTTGGCCATGAAACGCTGGGCGGCGGCCGGGATG